>JBBKXR010000054.1:0-15367 GCA_037969585.1 Verrucomicrobiales bacterium | reverse complement strand
TCCATGGAAATTCCCTTTGAAGTTACCGCCCGCCGCGACACCGGGCTCTGGAATGCCAAGATCGGCATCTGGCTGTTCCTCGCTTCCGAAGTCATGCTCTTCGGCGGCCTGTTCTCCGGATACGTGTTCCTCCGCGTCGGCGTCATCGAAGGCCTCGACAATCCGTGGCCGACCCATGTGCAGAATGTCTGGCTGGGTTTTACCAATACGCTTGTGCTGATCGCTTCGAGTGTGTTTGTAGTATTTTCGTGGGTCGCTCTAAAGGAGCGCAGTTGGAAACGCTTTCAGATTTGGATGTCCTTGGTGGTCCTGTGCGCGTTCGGCTTCCTTGGCATCAAAAGCTACGAATACTACGGCAAGTTTACGCACTACGGCATCGAACTGAAGGATGGTTCGTTGATCGAAGCCGAGATCGTCTCAGGCACCGATCGACTGCGTTTTGAAGCCAGCCAGGCGACGGTTGATCTGAACTCTGGAAGCGCGGTTTTTCTCGGCATGATCGATGGCGACCTACCGAAGTTTAAAGTTCCTGAGGGTTACCAATTGCCTGCCGCCATCCAGGAAAAAGCTCCCAAGTGGTTCTTGAGTGGCGACGACGAAGGTTTGGTCGACTTCGAAAAATGGGTGGCAAAAGCCAAATCGCTTACCGCAGCAGCACTGAAAGAGCAGCGCACGCACCCCAAGGAGGTCGCATATCGCAACTCGATCATCGAGGCGAAGATGGCCAAGGCAGCGAAAAAAGGTGAGACCTACGATGGCGATCCGATCGAGGTGGTGGACGAAACGATCATGAAGCCAGCGGTGCAGGCCAAGGTGACGCTGATTGCCGCCGAACCATTTGTAATGCATGCACGCACTCGCAAAGCCGTTGGCCATCACGCCACCAAGGGCAAGATAGACGGTGCCGAAGCCGATGTTATCAACTTTGTCGACGGTTCCAGTGTCACCGGGAAGTTGCTCGGCAGCGCAGTCGAGGTTGAACTGAGCGGAGTTCACGAAGTCGATCTTCAACGCGTGCCGCTCGCTGAGCAGCGTGATGCCGCGGTTTGGGCACTGCTCGCCGATGACGCGGTGAAGGAGAAGTTCTTCGATGAGCAGAGTGCGAAGCTGGAAAAACTTAAAGAGTACTACGACGAGGATGAAAGGGTGATTCCGCAGAGACAATTGTCGTCGCGTGCGGTCAATGTCCATCACGTCCATCTCGGTCACGGCCATGGCGATCACGGTGCCGCTGATGAGCATCACAAAGACGAAGCTAAACCGGCGGAAGCCGCGCACGCACCGGAAACCGGTGGCGCGAAAGAAGACGCTGACCACGCCGCGAAAGAGGATGGTCATGCTGCGGAGCAGAAAGAACCAATCATCTCGATTCCGTTCGATCAGATCGCTCGAGTGTCTAATCACGGGCCGCAGTATGGCACCTACTACGCGATCTACTTCACCATGACCGGCCTGCACGGCTTGCACGTCATCGGCGGCGCCATCGTGCTGACTTACTTCCTGCTGTTCGGCAAAAAACTGTTCCTGAAAAATCCCGAGCACATGGCCAACCGTGTCGAAGTCGGTGGGCTGTTCTGGCACTTTGTTGATCTGGTCTGGATCTTCCTGTTCCCGATCATGTACTTGCTGTAGCCCTCTACTTCACTCTTTCCTCATCACCTCGCAACCTTCTCGAAATGGCTGACTCTCCCGAAGAAATGGCAAAACACAAACGGGCCTATTGGTACGTTTTTATCGCCCTTTGTGTCTTCACCGTAATTACTGTACTCTGGGCACATTTCATCGATCTCGGTGATCCTGGCGTCGACTACCATGACATCATCGTCGGTCTGTTGATCGCCGCCTTTAAGTCGACGCTGGTGGCGTTGATTTTCATGCATTTGAATCATGAGAAAGGCCTCATCTACAAATTCCTGGTATTCACCTTCTGCTTTGCTACCGCCATGATGGCGCTGTCCTTGCTTGCATGGTGGGATCCGATTAAGCCGATCCTCTGAGGTAGAACCTTCGTCCTTCCGTCCACGACTATGTCACTTAAGCACTTTCACGTTATCTTCATCGCCATTGCTGCGTTGTTGTGTGTCGGTTTTGGTGCCTGGACATTTCTTGCCGACAACGATCAGATTACTTCGATGATCCGCGCGACCGGAATATTCAGTTTAGTTCTGGCTGCTGTTCTCGCCATCTATGGGACTTGGTTTTATCGGAAATCGAAAAAAGTCATCATCTGATCAGCTTCGTTATTTCGTATTGCCTGGTAGCAAGCGAAACAACGCAACGCAACGGAACTCCTCACCAACCCTTTATCATCATGAATCTCGACATCGTTACTGCCACCGACAGCCTGCTTGCTTGTGCCGTGTGCATGGGCGGCGATGATGCTACCACCACTGCCGCCAACTTGGCGATTGGGTTCATGGGCGTGCTTATCATCGGTATGCTCGGGGCGATTTTGAAATTCATGCATTACCTCTCGCGTCAGCAGAAGCTGGCCGAAATGGAGCCCGAGCTGGCTGCTGAAAACGATCATCAGACTCGTTGATAGGTTCCATTATTTTTTTCCCTCACTCTTTCATTTTTCGAATTTAGTCGACCGACACACCCCGTCATGATCATCGCAGGAATAAACCAAGTCGCTGGAATGCATGAAGTTGCCTCCCAGCACGGAGAGATGGTCAACCATATGCTCGAGTTGGTGCATTGGTTCATGACCATTCTGCTCATCGGCTGGAGCGTTTTTCTCGGTTACATCATTTGGCGTTTTCGCCGCAGCAAAAATCCCAAGGCAAGCTATCACGGTGTCACCGGACACTATTCCACGCACATCGAAGTTGGCGTAGTCATCATCGAAGCGGTGCTGCTGCTCGGATTTGCTTACCCGCTTTGGGCCAAGCGAGTGGAAGATCAACCACTCGGAGCTGAGGTTGTGAAGATCCGCGCTGTTGGTCAGCAGTTCGGTTGGAATTTCCATTACGCCGGTGCTGACAACCAAGTGGGCTCGACCAGTTACAAATTGATGAATTCGGGCGACAACCCGATTGGTCTCGATGGTGCGGACGTCAATGCCCGCGACGATTTCATGGTCTATAACGAACTGGTGCTGCCGATCGATCGTCCGGTGGTGATTCAAGTGACGTCGAAAGATGTGATTCACGGCCTTTCTCTGGTGTCGCTGATGATTCAGCAGGACGCCATCCCCGGAAAAGAGATCCCGATGTGGTTTGTGCCGACGAAAGTGGGCGAGTGGGACATCATTTGTGCACAGCTTTGTGGAGCCGGTCACGCCAAGATGGCGGCACGGCTGCGCGTCGTTTCTCAAGAAGAATATGACGAGTGGTCCGCTGGTCAGTCGCCGATGCTGAAGCCGGTCGAGAAGGCTGCGGCTTCCGATGCCACGCCCGCTACTCAGGCAGCGGTCGCATCCGTTGAGTAGTGCGCAACGGGCGCGCTGATTTTTGTGAGACGTTGAAGGCACCATGCCGATTAGCTCCGGATTTTAATTCGGGGAACTTCATAGAATCAAACGAAGCGTCCTGTAAGGATGCGGCAATCGTCCGAGCGGCCACCATTTCCAGCGTCCTTACAGGACGCATCTTTTTGCACTGACCGGATACCCGGATTGAAATCAGGGCCTTGTTTGCTTCGTGCTATCAGCATGGGGATACGAGATCCGTAGCCGCAAAGCAAATCCACGTCCCAGTCCCGCCTCGATACGAACGCAAAGCCCTATCCCAATCGATGCAAAATCCGTGCTCAGCATCCCAAGCCTTTCACCGTTTCGCTATCGCCACGGTGGTGATGACGGTGTTGCTGATCTGGATGGGAGCTGCGGTGACCACCAAGCAAGCAGGCATGGCATTTGCCGATTGGCCGCTGAGCGCGGGATCGATCAATCCCGATGGTTGGCTGCGCATTCTGCCGTATTTCCTGGAGCACGGGCATCGACTGATTGCCAGCACGGTCGGTTTCATGACGCTGGCGCTATTTGCATGGAGCTTTGTTCGCGGTCCGCGTCAGTTGATCGAGCTTTTGGTCGTCGTCGTCTGGTTGGCGGTGGTCGTTTACCTGATGACCAAAGCTGGCGCCGAACGCGAAGAAGCCAGTCGGAAGGTTGCCTGGTGGTGGGGTGCCGGATCGGCGGGTGCGGTGGTCATCGCCTGGTTGGTGTGGAGTTGGACGCGTCGTGGGTGGTCGTTGATTACTCGCTTATCAGCGCTCGCCTTGGTGGCGGTCGTCGCTCAAGCCATTCTTGGTGGCATCCGTGTCACTGAAGTTTCCGATCTTCATGCGGTCATGCACGCCTGCCTGGCGCAGGCGTTTTTCTGTGTGCTGCTGCTGCTTGCGATGGTCACGGCGAAGGCTAAGGTAGCTTCGCCACCGGTTTCAGGAGCACTCAGAGCGTTGCCTGTGCTGCTGTGTGCAGCCGTTTCGGGGCAGCTGATATTCGGGGCGTTAATGCGGCATTTCCATCGAGACGGACTGGCGGACACCGGCATCATCACCACGCAGGGTGTGCTGATTCCAGATTTTAGTGAGCCGGTCATCGCGGTGATGTTTTTGCACAAATACTGGGGTGTCCTGGTGATGCTTATCGGGGTAACTGCCGCCGTTCAGGCCATGCGTACGCTGCCGACCGGCGATATTTTGCGCCGCCGTCTGACCATCGTTGGTGGCTTGTTACTGGCGCAGATCGCTCTTGGCGTAGCGGTGATCGCGACAGGTAAATCGTTCTGGATTACCAATTTTCACGTCATCAACGGCCTGGCAATTCTCGGCGTGGCGTTTGCTGCCGCCGTTCGTGCTCTTCGTTCCGGCGCGAGCGAGTCTTTGCCCGAGGGGCAGCCATGACTTAGGGTCACGAACCGTCATGGCATCTCCTGCAAATTCCTCTGAAGCTACCGATCATCCCACCGATTCCGGTGTGGTTGTGGATGCGCTTGCGGATACTGAGGTGGTGCCGGTAAAACACTCGACGCGCGAAGATCTGATGTCGCTGACCAAGGCGCGGCTCAGCACGCTGGTGGCGATGACCACTTTCTGCGGCTATCTGGCGGCCTTGCGCGGTGGCGGCAGCGGGGCGGAATTTTCCTGGTGGATGCTGTTGCACACTATGTTTGGCACCTTGCTGGCGGCATTTGGCGCGTCGGTTTTCAACCAAGTGATGGAGGTCGATGTAGATTCGAAAATGCAGCGCACCGAGGATCGTCCGATTCCGGGTCAGCGCATTTCCCCGGGCGTGGCGTTTGCCATCGGTTGGCTGATGTCAGCGCTGGGGATCATGCACTTGGCGATGAAGGTGAATCTGGCCGCATCGGCCTGGGCGGCGGCGACTTTGCTAACCTATCTTTTTATCTACACCCCGCTGAAGCGCCGCTCGACCGGCAACACCATCGTCGGTGCCATCGCCGGAGCATTTCCGCCGCTGATCGGTTGGTGCGCCGGGGGCGGGGATTCATTTACCGCCGGCGCGTTGTTTTTGTTCATGATCCTGTTTTGGTGGCAGCTGCCGCACTTCGCAGCGATTAACTGGATGTATCGCGACCAGTATCAGGCCGGTGGGTTTGTGATGTGGTCGAACGATGATGACGACGGAACGCGCACGTCGAGGCTGGCCGTTCTTTTTTCGCTGGCGGTCGTGCTACTGCCGCTATTGCCGGTGCTGACCGGAGTCACCCATTGGTGGTTTTTGCTCCCCGGCATGGCGCTCGGGGCGATCATGCTGCGGCTGTCTATGCGCTTTCGCCAAACCCGCGAGCGTAGCGATGCACGCAAACTTTTCTTCTTCACGCTCCTTTACCTGCCGTTGGTCCTGTTCGCCGCCATCGCCGCCTGGGTGCGTGTCTGATCTTCTTTTTGGACAACACCTAACTCCTTCCCCCAATGCCCTACCCAACTACTACTTCAGAAACTGATTTCGATCCGAAGCGTTTCTGGATGACAATTATCGGAATCTGCGCGGTGATTATATTCGGTTCGGTATTCGTGACGCGCAGTTACATGCAGCGCAATCGTCAGGAGGCAGAAAATTACCGGCCTCCACATTTGGCCAAATTGGAGGCGGATCTCGACGCAATCAATCGCGATGGCAAGGCGGTCAATCTCGGCCAGCTGAAGGGTAAAGCCTGGGTGATGGGTTACATGTACACCGATTGCCCTTCGGGATGCCTGGGACTGGCGGCTTACCTGGAGCAACTGCACAATAAGTTTGGTGACCACGAAAATTTTCACTTGGTATCGGTGAGCCTGAACCCGAGTGAAGACACGCCGGAGAAAATCACTGCCTGGACAAAAAACCATGCGATCACGATTCCGGAGGACGAGTGGTGGTTCCTTACGGGGGATGAAACCAAGATCCGCGAATACATGGTCGACTGGTTTCACATGCCTTACGGCGAAGAATCGACCGATGCGGCGGTGGTTGCTACGCAGGGTAAATTCCAGCATCAACCGATGCTGGTACTGATCGATGCCGGCGCCAATGTTCGCGGCTACTATCGCGTCATGCAGGACGATATCGCGGAGAAGGAATTTCTTCGATTGCAGCTGGATCTCGAGTTGGTTTTGAAGGAGTCGGAGGGAGGCGCCGTGCCCGGGGTTAAAGCGAAAGCGCCGCTGCCGGCTCCTGCGACGCAGCCTTGATTCAGCGCCAGCGATTCTGAGCGTTTACTCTGTCTGATATGCCTTCGCCCCAAGACTTCGATTATCCTCAACTGAACGCGACGCTGAACGGCATCAGTTTCGTGCTGCTGTTGATGGGCTTTGCGTTCATCAAGTCGGGACGCAAAAAGGCGCACATCGTGTGCATGGTTTCAGCGTTGATCACATCGACGGCGTTTCTGGTCAGCTACGTGACGTATCATACACTGACGAGTGGGGTGGTGACCACTTTCCCGACCGAATTTCCGGTAGTGAGAAAGGTCTACCTGTTCATCCTCATCACGCACATTCCACTCGCGGCTTTGTTGGTGCCTTTAGTCGTCATGACGGTGGTCCCGGCGCTGCGTCGCCGCTTCGACAAACACAAACGCTTCGCTAGAATCACGCTACCAATCTGGATCTATGTATCGGTGACCGGCGTGCTGATTTACCTGATGCTGTATCGGTGGTTTTTGCCGACGGAGACTGTGGGACTATCGTTCACTCCCGAGGTTTTTGAGATCCACGCTGAGCCGGCCGACGACGTCGTGACGGCACGCTTTGAAGTGACCAACGCTACCGATAATGTCGTGCGCATCATCGAGCTGGATACCTCGTGCGCGTGTCTCGATGTGCGCTCTGACGCGAACGACATCCCTGCGGGGGCGACGGTTGCCGTGGAGGCAGATTTTTCGCTCGAAAAACTGGTCGGCACTGCGGAAAAATACGTCATCGTTCACACCGATCACCCGGATCATGCAAAGGTTCGACTGGCGGTCAGGGCGACGGTTGATCCAATTTACGAAATTAAGCCGCTGACCTTGGACTGGAAAGTCGGCGAAGCGCCGGAGGCCAAGGAGATCTCCTTCAAAGTGGTGCGCGACAAGCCGATCCACATCACCGGGCTGAACTCGTCGCGCGAGCAGTCGTTTTCGGTAGCGTTGCGCGCTGTCGAGGCGGGGCGCGAGTATCGAATCGTGCTGACACCTAAGACGACCGAGAAGGAATTGCTCGGTTTCATCCGCGCCGAGACCGATTGCGAGATCGAAAAATATTCGTCAGAGCTGATGTATTTCAAAGTGTCCCGTGCTGAGTGAGAGATTGAGGCAGTTTTGCCTGCGGCTGTTATCGTGAAATAGACGGATGAAATGTTTTAATCAGATATTTCCCGATCGCGACTCCTGCGTTGGGACTCAGCCGAGTCAGTTCTGTCGCGTAGCGACCAGTCTCGCTAGCCGTGGGTTTTTAACCCACGGCTCTTTCATGCAAGTTCCGGCGTCGCGTCGCGACCGCTCTGACAGGGTAGGGGCCGCTGCGCGTACAGGATCAGAGCGGTCGCTACGCGACGCTTTACAATTCGGACGGGATACGGGGGATAAATCCCCCGGCTATCCAGACCGGTCCCTACGGGACGGTTCGCTATTTCAGGTAGCCGCTGCGCGAATCCGGTCATGAAAAAAACTCTCTGGCAGGCTGCCGCGATCCTCGCGATATCGCTCGCCGGGGCGGCGCTGACCAAGTGGCTGCATCCGCAGGCACCGGCCTGGTATCGAGTCGAAAATGATGCCGGTGATCAGTATCGGCTGACTCTCGAGCAACTACGGGAGCGCTACTCGCCGGAGCAACTGTTGTGGATTGATGCCCGGACGGCGGAACACTTTGATGCAGGTCACGTCGAAGGCGCCCATTTGCTCAATGATGAAAACTGGTCTGAGCAGATCTGGAACCTGCGCGACCAGTTTAGTTTTCTCGATGGTCGCGCCGTGGTCGTCTACTGCGACGGAGCGAGTTGCAAACGCAGCGCAGCGATCGGTCAGCGATTGCGCAGCGAGTTGGGGATCGAGCCGGTGTGGGTGTTGGAAGGGGATTGGCGCGAGTGGTGAGTTGAGCCGTAGAATCATGCGGCGAGCCTGACGATCGGACCGGTGGCCAGTTGTCCGTCGTCAGGCTGCCTGCGCGGTTGATTATTCGTTGGGACTGGGAGGATTGATTTTACCGCCCACCTTCTCCGACAGTTGCTGCTGCACTGCTTTTCCCAGTTCGGCACTGAGTTCACGACCGCTACCGGTAGACTCGTTGATGTTTGGATTGATGACGATGGAAATACCTGGATTGAGCCGGGGTGCCTCATTGCCGCCATAACTCGGGTCGCCAGGATTGACGCGATCGGGACTTTTGACGCTTCCGCCGGGGGTGTGACGCCCGAGAGCGTGTTGTCCGAACAACCAGTCGGCGAATTCACGTTCATCTGCGGTCGGCTCGTCGCCGGGGTTTCCGGTGGTGTCGGTCTCGCTTGGTGGGGTGTCTTCCGAGACTATCGGCTCCCCGCCTTGTGGGGTGACGGTCTTGGTTACGGTGCCATCGCTGCTCTTGTTAACCCAAACCTCGCCCTGAGGGTTGCGATAGATTGCCATCGATCTGCCGTCCGGGTGCACGGTCAGCGTTTGCGATTCGGCGTGCCTGTGGTTGGTGTAGGTCTCAGAACGAGTGCCATTGTTGTATTCTTCAATAATTACCGTGTGGTGCGCCCAACCATCGCGATCAGACTTGGTTCGCCCGAAAGCAGTTCCGTTTTCATCGTGCCCGATGACAGTTTCATAGGAAGAACCGTCTTCGTTGCTGCTGGTCCAACGTGTGTAATTTGTTCCAAGTCGATTGCTTAAATGCTGAGCCGCTGTTGGACCGCCAAGAGAAGCGATGCCGCCAAGCCCGAAACCTACAGGCGGGCTCGTGCCGCGGGTCGATTCGGTCGGTTGGCCGAGGATGCCACCGAGGTAGTCACCTTTGCCTGAACTAGTGAAGGACGACTCGTCGAGGGGATCGAAGAACGCGATGCCGAGATCGAACAGGTCACGCATCGCCGCGACCTCGCGAGCGATTTGGCCCATATCGAGGTTGTGGTAGAGATCTTCAAAGCGCTTGCCAAGGTCTTTGTCGTCGCCTCCGAATTTGAAATGGCTGAACGCGTCGACGAAGGCTGGGGTGAAGAAAATGTCGTCGTCGGTGGACACTTCTAGAAGATTGTAATTCGCCAGTTCGGCGTCGATGACGTTTTCATAGTTCGCTTCCGGATCGAAAGGCGTATCTTTTGGATCGTCGGAGTCCGCCGAAGCGGCATCGATCATCAGAAGTGTAGAGGCAGTCGCACAGAGCAGCTTCAGGTAGTTATGGGCTCGTGGTTTCATAGCGGAATGTTGGTTCTTGAGTCGAATGGCCCTCCGTGGATTACAAAGGGTGCACCTGGCCAGACAGCCGGATTGCTCGGAATTGCCAATTTTCCTAAAAGTCCATTGTATGGACCTTTACCAGCCGGATAAATCCATGGGTAGATTAGTTGAGCCGACTTCCCTCAAGCCCAAGGCGAGAGAGCTGAGTTGAGCGGAGCGAATCAGCCAGTTCGAGAGTGCCCGAAGGGCGGAGTGGCTACGACGCTTGGTGAGCTGTGTGAGCACAGCCCATGACGAATGATACAGCGACTGAGAAAAAGCGGACGGCTCTGGAAACGATTTCGCGAAGCGCCAAATCGACCCCACCCTGACACCGTTCATTCAACCGGAAAATCTATCCGCTTGGTAATACTACAGGCCGCGTAGCTCAGCCCGATTCTACCCGGCTGTGAACGCATCAGACTTATGCCATCGAGTGTTCAGCCCGTTCATCCTTCCTTTCCCTGACGCTCATGTGCTGGAAGCCCATGCTCCTTCGGGCGTCCAGAGTTCCGCTATTTCGCCGGGCTGTGCCAGCCGTCGGTGACCAGTTCGACGATTTTCAGGTGACTCTGGCCATGGGCGAAATTGACTCGTTCGAAGCTTACGATCGAAGCCAACGGCGGCATACCCCAGGTGACTTTCTGAGATAACTCGTCGGCGAGTGGATCGTCGTTGGCGATGAAGGCGTAATGATCGAGTTCGGTATAGGGGAGATCAACGCGATAGCAGATGTAATTCTGCAGGTTGGCGAATTGTGGGCGGTCAGGCCCCCAGTAGTCGGTGCGTTTTAGAACGACACGAAACTGTTTGGGCCCGGCCTCGCCGCTGTTAAAGAAGTTAACAAACAAGCGATCGTTGAACTCGACGAAGCACTCCCAGTCGACTTTGAAGCCGTCGGGCGTGCGGCGGACAATGGCGGGGTAGCCGTCCGGCGCTGCAGGTGTAGTGACAAAGAAAATCCAGTAAGGGCCACCATTTTCGGTGCTTTCATCGAGATGGAAAAACTCGAGTTCGTGTTGTGGCAGGGCTCCATCGGGGTGGTCTTTGTAGTAGCCTTCAATCGAGTTTTTAAGGCTGTCGGCGCGGTATGTATAGGGCAGCCGTTCCTGCCAGTTGGCACCCTTTAAAAACGAAACCAGGACGCCGCGCTGTTCGGCGAGTGGTCCGGGAGCGAGCGTGCGCAGTGGTCCGACGGCGTCGGGTTGGGTACCTGGCGCGGTAGCCATCGCTCCGGGGGGCGTTGCAGGCAAACTGCTGCCGGCACCCGCGCTGGTGTCAGGCGTGCTCTTCATAGTCGAATCGTCGCCGGATTGCGGATTACCGACTTGGTTAGGGGGATCGAGAACGATATCGCCTTCGGAGGGCACTGGCTGGACAGACTCAGGTGTAGGTGTGCCAGCAGTGTCAGCGGGAGTGCCGGTACTGCTGCCATTGGGGAATAACCCGGCATTAGCGGGTCCGGGCGAGGTGGTGTCATTAATGCTCGGCGCGGTGTTGGCCGCGGGATTGGCGGTCGGGGTCACGCTGATGCCTCCAGGGGTGTTGGCATTTACACCGACGCTGGTTCCCGGCTGAGCGACCGAGTTGGGATTGGTGGCAGAAGTGGCGATCTCCGTGCGTTCAGTAGATGCGCCGAGCGGTACATTTGCGCCGGGGTTGCCGACAGCACCGCCAGGATTCTGGGTGGCGGGAGCGGCGTTAGTGGCCAGCGAATCGGCCGCCAGCGGGATGGTATCCTCGCCGTTGTCAGTGGCGTCTGCGGCTGCGAGTGCTGCATCGCTTGTCGGCGCTACCTGCGCACCGGCGGTGGTCGACGCTCCATTGCCAGCTTCGGGGGTAGCCGACGCGCTGGCCACTTCGGCGGGTGATGGCACCGGTGCACCGTCACGTTCCGGTAGAACGCTTTGAAATTTTCCGCTGATCGCACTGAAGCCGGGAACTTTGTGCAGCACGGTGATGCCGTCGAACTTGTAGTCGATCAACAGCAGTGCGATGCCGGCAACGCCGAGTCCGAGGGTGATCAATGCGACGCGCAGCGCCATTCCCACAGAGCGCGGTTTGCGCTGTTGCCTGCGGGCTTCGTTTTCTGTCTTTGTGGCGGCTTTGAGAAACGATTCAAGGTCCGCGTTGCTTTGGGGATTGTCGGGGACCTCGCCAAAATTGGGATGGGGGGTGCCGCTAGCGCCTGGATTTACCGCCTGATGGGCTGCGTTGGGAATTGTGTTTGGGGATGGTTGGAAGGCTCCGGGATCGAATGCGTTGGGAGCAGAAGGCGCTTCCGGCGCGGGATTTTGTGGCGCCTGAAATGCGGCTGCGGTATCGGCATTGCTTTGATCACCCGTGCTGTTCGGCGAGGGAAAATTGAACCCAGTGGAGTTAGCGGCCGTGGGGTCGAAGGAATTAGCGGGTGCCTCTTGGACTTGGTTCTGTGGCTGCCCAAAAGGGTTGGTGGTGCCCGACGGCTCATTGGACGCGCTACCGGCGAAAGGCATTGCCATGCCGCTCGGAGCCGCTGCTGCTGGAGGTGCCCCGTTGACTGGGGGTTGCGCTCCGCTGAGCGGCGCGACCGGAATCGGGGTGGGGCCGGCTGCTGGTCCAGCAAAACTCACCGCTTGAGGGCTTGTCTCGGGTGTGGGCGGCGCCTGAGACGGCACTGGAGGTGTTAGGGTTTGTTGCGGCGGCGCCTGCACTGGTGGTGCCGAGTGGTAGCTCGGATCTGGAGAGGCCAAAGGAATGACAGCGGTGGCTTCCTCTGCCTGACGGGCGGGGTTGGCCGGCGAAAATGAAGGATCGAAGGCATTGGCTGTGGCTCCGGTTTCGTTTCGAGCTTCGGGCGGGGCCATCGAAGGCTGCGGGACGGCGGATTCGATTTCCGGCCCCGGGGTTGCGGTCGGCATGTCGAAGCGTGCCGGCGATGGTGGCGGCGCACTCAGTGGGGCAACCGGAATTGTGGAAGCGACAGGCGCGGCGCCGGTGGCGTTGAGACGAATTTCCGGGGTCGTTTCGCCACCTGCACTCAAGTAATTTTCACCAGGTGATGTTGGTGGCAGCGTCGGCGCAGTGTCAGGGGCAGCCGTTGGGCTGGCAAATGCCGGCGCCGCGGATTGAGCAGTCGGCGAGATAGCCGACGGAGCGTCGAAGGTTGGTTCCGGCGCTGGCGCTGAAACTGGAACTGCCGGGGATTCGGAAGGGGGGGCGCTGGTGGCCGCAGGATCCGTTAGCGACAACCAAGGCGGAACAACCTCCGGCAGGTCGGTATTTGGTGGCGTGACTTGAGGACCCGCAATGTTGGCAGGCTGGGGTGGCGTGGTCGGTGCTGAGGCGGATGGTGCCCACGACGGCGGAGCATCGGCCTGGGGCGGCGATGCTGGTGCGACTGACGGCACAGTGGCGGCGGGTGGAGTGTCGCCTGCCGGTGGCGTGATCGGAATCGTGTCCGCGTAGAGATCGATGGTGGGATTGTGAGGGGCGCCAGGATTTACCACCGGCGTCGTAAAGGTAGGTTGCTGAACCTGCACTTGTGGCTGAGCCTGTGCGGGAGCCGTAGGAGCCGCGGCGGCGACCGGTGGTGCGGCGGCAGGAGTAGGATCGAAGGTTGGGGCGACAGGTGGAGCCGGCGCCGGTTGCGGTGGGGCAACTTGGGCCTGAGTCTGGGCGGGTGGTTCCTGTGCTGCTGCTTGCTCAGCCGGAAGCTCGGGCTGGCTGGTTGCCGGAGCCGTGATTGTGACTTTGCACTTGGGACATGGCCCGGTAGCACCCGCGATTCGTGCGGGGACTTTCAGTCGAGCGTGACACGCTGGACAAGTGAAGGAAATTTTTTGATCCGTGCTGGTCTGCATGTTAGAAGTGACCTTGGGAGACGGCAAATCCGAGCCTTCGTGCGGTATGCGTCGGTCACTCGGAGTTCCGATGCTACGCGCGCGATTCGCCGAAGCTCGGATGAGCTACTGAATTCTAAGCATAGTTTACCATTTCCCAACCATGCTGGCAAGATCCGTCTGACGAGTTTGCAATTTTGAGTATCAAACTTGCCTTTGCACTGCTGGCGCTTGGGTGACTTTCGCTCTGGTCGTTTGTCCTTACCGCTATTTCATCCGATATTTTTCAGGGTTGATGTCACGCTCTCAAGCGTCCGCCGGTCTGCTGGAAGGCGAGAGCGTTGAGAATCTTGGTGAGGATGCCTTCTTCGCGGAAGTAGCCGCGTTTTTTCAGAATGCGACGCCAGGCCTCGACTTTGGCGATGACACCGAGGAACAGAATCCAAGCGTAGAAGTTGGGTGTTTGGGTGAGCACGCGCTCGAGCTTGCTGTGGGTATACGTCGCCGCCAGCATCACGCCTAGTCCCCAAAGTACGAAGCCGTACGCATTTTGCCGGTTCCACCAGATGTTGCGCAGGCACCAGAAGGCGGTGATACCGATGAACAACACGAAACCTACGAAGCCAGGATAGCCGTTTTCGGCGAGGATCACCCAATAGAGATTTTCGGTACAGGGATTGGCTTTGTAGCCGACCTTGGCGTCTTCGGGGCCGCCGCCCTGTGCTTCGTCCCATCGTTCCAGGATGCGCGAGTAGCGTGGATAAGGGCGTGAGTTGACGATATTGTAATTGTTCCAACCGACACCGATCGATGAATCCTCAAGCATTTCTTCGGAAATGCGTTCCAGTATCCAACGCAGGTTGGTGGCCTCTGTGTCGCCGCCGGCGGTATCGAATCGGTCGGTGATGGTATCCCATGATTTGTAAGCAAGCAGCGATCCGCCGATCACGGCGAGTGCGAGAATGGTGGTTCGTTTAGCAGAAAAACCGCGTATCAATGCGCCTGCCATGATCAGCATCGAAGCCAGACCAAAAATACCGGCGGCACCGCGCGAAACGCTAAGCACGACGCACAGCGCGGCAGCACCGAAGCCGCATAGATAGAAAATACTCCGCGACAATTTTACGTCGTTGGCGAGAGAAGCGGCGAACACCGGCAGGCCGAGCCCGTAGGCCCAGATCGCCATCGAGTTCTGATGACCGAACCAGCCTGAAACCTGAAACATGCCCATGCGATAGCGCATGTAGAGACAGACAAAAGCCTGCAGCATGAGTGCGACCGAACAGGCGATAAGAATGGCGTCGAGATCTTTGCGTTCGCGCAGAAAATTGTAGGCGGCGAGAAATATCAGCGTCGCCTTCAGCCATTTGACCAGCGCCATCGTAGCGTAAAGATCGTTGACCGCATTCAGATAGGAAATGCTGCACAGGGCGATAAACAGCAGCCAGAGCAGGGCGCCGGGTGGGGTTACGCGAAAGCGTTTCCAATCAGTAAAATACGCACTTACCAGAATGGCGATGGCGAAAATATCCATCACGTTGAATTCGAAGCCCTTGGTGTGGCCGCGATACAGTTCGATCGAATGGATGAAGAAACTACGGTAATCCTCCTTGAACGAGCCGGAGATAATGATCAGTCAGAACACCATACGCTGCATAGTCGTGCGCTTGGCGAACATCAAGACCCTCCCCGGGCCGATGATCA
>JBBKXR010000053.1:0-22953 GCA_037969585.1 Verrucomicrobiales bacterium | reverse complement strand
CGCAGCTGCCGCGATTGCGGCCAGCAGGCAGACAAGGACTGCCGTCGCAGACGCGGTCCGCCATTTGAAAAATTGGGAATTAGCACTCATATCGAAGAATATCTGATGTTCTATTTTGTAGAATCGCTGTCCTGCCAGCTGAGGTAAGTGGCGACAAATTTTAGACGTTTTTGAGAATCTTTATTACCGACTCCCGAGTTGGTCGGTCCAACCGTCAGGCTTTCGAGAGACAATTGCGGCATGGTCAGCTCGAGTTCAGCGAGCACGCGTTGCATTGGCGCAAAGCCCCCTTCGAAAGACAGACTCAGCCGCTCATACTTATTCTCTGTAACAGCAGCAAACTGGCTGCTGCCCCCCGGACGGCTCAATTCGGTTTGGCGAAGTTGGTCATCCGTATAATCGGACATCGCCTGGCGGAGATTCGCCGTGAGAGTTTGCACCAACTCCTGGCTGAGGCTCTCCTTCCAGTAGTCCAGGTTTTCGCTGCGAGTTCCAAAATCAGCTTCGGTTTTCTGCAACGAAGCAACCACTTGCTCGTGCTCCCGATACGTGGCGACTCTTTCTGTCTTGGCAGCATAGAGTTTTCCGCGTGCGTAGACAACACCGCCCAGTAAACCAGCAAGCAAAAATGCAGGCAATACGATTCCGAATACTACGATCGATTCAGTGTGTTTGTTCATTCGGAAGGAGGTTTTGCGGTCAGCGCCAATGCATCGTTTTTGTCGAATACTTGGCTGATAGATAATTCGAAAGATGTCCGGTAGTGTCGCGCGATACTCGCCGGTAGTCCGTAACTGCTTGGCAACTGCCCTTGACGCTGTTGCATGGTCGACTGCAAGCTGCGGGTCTCAGTATTATTGAGCAGGATCGCACTGTTGAAGTCCTTACCGATGCGCTGGAACTCCTCGCCGAGGTATCGAGGGCTACTCAGTTGGCTAAGCTTCTGGCTGCCTTCGGAACGTGCATAGCCTTTGACTCTCCACTGGCATTCGAATCCGACTTCGTTGGCGTCCTTTTCGAGTGAACTTCCCAGAATCTTGAAATCACAGTCAGTGACTAACAATCCGCAGTCTGCCGGAAACAGATCCAGCAATGCTTCGAGCACCAACCAGCCTTCGGCACGCGGTGCCATGACGTTTTCCCAATAGATCGCTTCGTCATTTTCCTTCTTAAGTTCCTGCATTCTGATTTTGGACTCAGCTGCCTCCGCAGCATCCAACTTCCATGCTTCGGTTCCTGCCGTTCGCAGATATTCGAAGCCCGTCCAACCGGCCAGTCCCAGTGTGATTACCAGCAGAAGAGCCTTCGCCATTCCGGCCAGCTTCAAAAGCTTGAGGTCCTTTCGCTCGGGGTAGACTGCTTTCTCGTAATCGGAAAGCCCATAGAAATCCTGAATCGCCCATGACGCGGCGAGACACGTGAATGTGTCGGTTTCGGCAAGTGGCAGCAGCGCTTCACGCGCCGCGAGAGCTTCCGGTTGGCCGACCATCATCTCCATCCGACCACCTGGAATCGTCGGAATGCCCTCGATTTCGTCGAGTTCGATCACCCCGATATCCAATGCCGGGCGGTTCGCAAAAAATTTGCCCAAGTCGTCGACCAAGTCATCGGTGGAAACATCTCCCATCGGCAAGATGTGGACTCTCGGCTCGGTGAGATTCATCGAGGCAGCGGTGTTAACCAAAGTCTCACCGAGGCGGGAAGGATGAGTCCGATTACCTACATGAGGCAGCGCACGCATCAACATTAGATCGCCGCCCCGTCCAAGAACGGCAAATGCGCTAAAGCTACGATACTGCAAAAGGATCATATCCCCTGCTCCGGCAGACCACTCGATATAGAGAGTGGCGAGACGCAATGCCTCAAGCGGTGCTGAAACCGCCGAAGCGATGACGGGAATATTATGATCTTCGCCCCATGCGCGAATTTCGCTGATAAGGGCCTGATTAGCGCGACTGACCTGAACGGCAACTGAGCGTTTCTCACCTTCGTGAACGCCCCAGTATGGAAGTGCTCTCCAACTTGCTGCCAGGCTGTCGATGTTTTGATCACCAAGAGCCAGCTCTGGATCCAGGATCAGCAGCTCGTTGACCGCATCATAGTCCTGATCGACCGCATACTCTGGAGAGATATCGGCGAGCGTGAAATCATCGGCAAGATGAAATACCACCCCTAACGAGCGAGCCTTGCCACCGATTTCCTTACCAGCCAGCAAGGTCTTGAGGATGTTGTGGAGGTCCTGAACCGACTCCGCGGGTTCAAGGGAAGTCCGGACGCCACCAGCGTCCGCTTCGGAAAATTCTGGAAGGGTAGGCCCTTCGTGCCATTGGCCACTGTCACGATCAAAGACCGCGCTGACCAAGGTTTCTCCATCGTACCAGAGATGCCACTGACGGCCGAGTTCAAGGGCACCGCTGTACCAATCGGCGTTCTTCGCGCGGCTGGAGTGCTTGGCCAGTTTTTTCGCCTGCCGGTAGATCTGCCAAGGATTGAGTTCGGCAGGATGTTGGAGCTCAAGTGTCATGGCGAAAGGGTCGCGATGGGAATTAAAAAACTAAAAAGTAAAGGGAAGGAGAAGGGCCGACCTCGCGGGAAAGCGGAGGCCGGCCCCAATATTCGTTTGTTCGTCAGTCAGCTCATCAAAGGCGATCTAAATGACGAAACAGGATCACCAACCGGCGAGACTCGAAGGCACGTGCAACGTGGTGCCGCCCGAAAGGCTGCAGTCAACCATTGCGGTACCAGCACTTGGGATCGTGGTCTGGTAGGTGTAGACACCCGTAGTGGTCGGGCAAGTCGGCAAGTTCTCGATGAACAGACCAGCACCGATGTAATCAGCAGTGGCGATAGTCGCACCAGTGTCCTTTTCGTACATGTTGGCGTACGAACGAACTGCTTTCTGCACGGTCGAGATGTTCAGGATGCACTTAGCGCGATCCGAGCCCTTCTTGTATGCGGCAACGCCGATGAAGAGGACGGAGATGAGGCCGAGCAGCACCGCGATAACGAGGGTTACTTCGATAAGCGTCAGACCGGCTTGGCCTTTTTTGTTCAATTTAATTTTCATGTTGTATTAGTTTTGTTTTGTTTTGTTGTTGTTGTTTGCAGACCCACTCCGTTAGGAGATGTCTGCTGGTATCAGACGGCCTCAGCCGAGACGAAAAGACTTGCGTCCTCATCGTCGTCGTTCATTCGGTTCATCTGAAAGGCATCGTGGTTGATCAACCCGCGCTCATAAAGCGTGCGCAGGTTGGCGTCCCACTCGACGTTGCCGCTCTGGCGGATCACGTCTTCGAGAGATTTTGCACCACCGTCGTAGGCGGCAATCCCCGAACGAGTCGAGGAATCTGTATTTTGCAGAAATTCGTAGGTGAGCACGCGACCGCTTTTACCGGTGATCAAGCCCTGCGAGAGAATGAACATCAGGATTTCGCTCAAGCGACCGAGCACGGCACGATGTTGATCGCGCGGGAAAAATTCGAGAATACGGCTGAGCGTTTTAACCGCACCATTGGTATGCAAAGTGGTGATCACGACGTGACCAGTTTGCGCGGCCTCGATACAAACCTCCATGGTGAGACGGTCGCGCACCTCACCGATCAGAATCACGTGTGGCGCTTTACGAAGAACGTCCTTTAGACCCTGGCTATAACTTTTAACGTGCTTGCCGACTTCCTGTTGAGTGACAAAACCAGGAGCTGCGACGCGTTCGCCAGCATTCTGCGACGACGGCATATCGTAAGCGTAGCGATACTCAATCGGATCTTCGACCGTAACGATGTGACGGGGCTGATTGCAGCGCAGCCAGTCGAGGATAGCCGCCAAAGTGGTCGATTTACCCGAACCGGTTTGTCCTGTGACCAGTCCCAGTCCCTGACGCTTGCAAAGAAAGCCACGCAATGCTCGAACCGTATCCCCACCAATGCCGAGTTGATCGATGTCGGCAATCTCATCGTTAAGAACACGACATGTCACACCGAGACCGGACGAACTGAGGTGAGCCTGAACACGCATACGGCCGGAGACTGATCCGTCCTGGAGTTCCTGGCCTTCACATGAGAAATCGACCACCTTGAACTCACCCAGGCGTTCCATCAGCGGAATCTGTTCCTGGAGCTGAGCCTCAGCGTTGCTGAACTTGTTGACCTCCTGCTTGGTGTAGAGCAGCTCGAGAACTTCCATCACGATTTCGCCCGGCAATTCGCCCAGCGAGTAGATGATTTCCAAACCCTTCTTGGTATGCGTGTAGATCAAGCGATCCGAACGAATCTGTATATCTGAAATCGAGTTATCGCCGACTTGGGCGAATACCTCGTTCATAACAAATTTTGCGTGTTGGAAGTCTGACATCAGAAATGGCTACAAATTTTAGCGATATCATCGCTACTTGTAATGGAATTTATAGTATTTATAAGAAAGTGCAAGAAACTATTTTATAAAATTTTATTATCGAGTAATCGTGAGTCTTTTGACTCCCTGCCCCTCATTCCGCCCTCCAGCCGAATCGCCAACCGCCTGACTTTTAGGAAGTTGACGATGATACGGATGGTCTTTGAAGCGCCCGATGAAGGCATTTAGACGCGCACCTTACAGACCAGTGTTAACCGGTTAATTCGCAGACAATTAGCGAATTTCTTCCACCGTAATCAACCAGTTCATAAGATGTATTGGAGGAAGTTCAGCCGGACTGGTAAGCTCACGAAGATCAGTCGTAATCAACGACGAGGACACCGTGTCATAAGTTCCGATCCGGAAGTCCAGCGGATGGAGGGCCGTTAGATCCCCTTCTGCTAGACTGGCAACCTGCCCTCGGTACTCCACTGGACGCGTTTTCAATGTCGTCCCGTAACGTTTTTCTGGAGCAAACAGTGATGTCGCCGGAAAAAATTCTTCGCCCGGTGTAAGGCCTGAATTCGCAGGCTGAGTAATGGCCGTGGTGTTAAAATCCTCTGCAACGTACAGTCTCAAGTTGGTCACCAACGAAAAGCCGTCAGTGTATGCGCTTAAATCTGCGCAATCCCGAAGAACGAGGCAGACATCGTGAGATTCGGTTGGAAACTCAGGCATTTTCACATCTGGATCGACACTGGTATCGACGTTTACGAGCAGACTGTTGTTAACGGTCGCATCAGCCCCTCCCAATGCCGTTAGGTAACTTCTCATCCGTTCAAGATGCACAACAAGGGCATCTCTACCGTTTTCGAGATGCTCAGTCTGAAAGGGAACAAGATCACCAGCAACATCGTTTAGGTAAGGCCAATTAACTCCACGCTCGAGGATGCTGGTCATCGTTCCACCACCGGAGGTCTTATACTCCCACCGAATCCTAGTCGGCGTCTGATTGTCCGTGGATTCAACCTCATCGATGATAATCTTCATCTCACATTGATCCGCACCGCGACTGTATTCATTCCACCCGGTCGGTGAGATCATATTGCTATCCGCACTTGCAGAAGCTGTGTAAAAATCGAGTCCCCTGTTGATGGGAACGAATGCGACACGGCCCGAATTACCGGCAAGAGAAACTGCACCCGTATCATTGGAAGCGCCCGCATGGGCTGCCTCACGAACGCCCATCGCGTCAAAATTGTTGCTGACTGCCTGGCCACGAACTGTGGTACCAACACCGAGGTCGACACCTGTTCGCCCCGTCAAGTTACCGGTGAGCAGGTCGAACGAAGCATCAGTTTTCAAAATTCCGGCTGTGATACCGCCATCCACATCCGAATTGGTCCAAACCTCCCCATTGGCGTGGCGACCAACCGACATAAAAGTCTCAGCCTCAATTGGTTGCTGCGATGGCAGCTCATATATCGACAAGACATAATTTCTGGTCATCAACGGCTGATCAAGACCGGACGCCGACTGACCGAACCGTATCGAGAACGCCCACCAGTTGCGCTTAGCGATAAACGCTTGACCAGGTTGCTTAAAACCAAAGCGGATATTGGGGTAGGCGATTCGATTGTAGAGTGGAAACTGAGTAGTCGAAAGCTGCGCATCGTTGGTCCAACTCGATGAAAACACTTTCTGCGGTGAAATAATTGGGAATGTTCGATCTGCAGACATCACACCGCTTGGTGCCTCCAGCGGATCAGGCATCTTGCCCGAAAATCGAGAGTCGAACATCACCGCTTGATCTCCAACAGTCCCGCTGGTAACGGCACCGACCTGGCCGATCAGAGGACTGACCATACTTGAGGAATTCGAGACCACGTGATCACCGCTGTTCCCAGACACAAATTCGCTGATGCCGAAGTCGGCCATCAAGACTGCATCGACCGCTTGTTCAGCACTAGCCATATCAATCGCCTCAGCAAATATCGTCGACCACGAAAAATTGGCGGATTGGGAATTCGATCCATCTTGCATCGCCCCGATTGCCTTATTAGGAAGGATCGAGACCAACGAGCGGAGCACAGCATCTTCCTTCTGCGCGAAATCTGCGCGAACTTGCGCACGAGATTGAAAATCCTGGCTATCAATAGAATGACTGAAGGCGATCGCCAGACTGAAGGTAATCATAACCGCCAATACGGCCACCATCGCAACTGACACGTAGCCTCGCGATTTTTCTTCTGGCGTTGATTTTGTTTTCATTCAGTTGTTCCGGCGTAGGTAATCTGTTCACCATTCGGTCCGTTGAGAGTCATTTCAAATATCCCGCTAGTGTCGTCAAACACAACAGAAGTAGGCTTTGCACTGATCGTCCAATCGGCCTGCGCCCCCCAACCTCCGTTGTTTTGATAGAAATTAAGCTGCCCTTCTCCCGAAACTATCTCGTAAGCAACTACAGCCTGTTCGAAACTTCCATTAGGATTACGGTACATTAATCTTACAGCTGACGCATTGCTATTTACTGCGCCAGTTGCCCCGAATGCATCACTCTTGTTGGAATAAAGCCTATACGAGACGGCCTGTGACGTAAGGCTGCTCATCATATTATTTATCTGTGGCGCATCATCACGGAGAAATGCAAATTGCCCAAGAATAGCCATGAACGAAGTGTGCTGAGTCAGTACTCCAACGATCGCACCTGACACTCCCAGTGAAAGACCGATCGCGAGAGTCAACTCGATAAGAGTATACCCACAACTTTTGCGGACTCGAGCGCCACGGTGGCGCGCGCGACTGGATCGAAAAACATTCATTGGGTTCGAACAGTAGTTCGGGCTTTTACGTAGGTCTGACCTGAGAGCTCATAGGAGAGGTAGCTGTGCATCTGCCACGATTCCATCTTAGCAGGATTAGTAGCCAAAGTTCCACTTCCGCCATCGTCCAAAAGATTGTTCGGATTAGGTTCCTTGGTCCTCCGCAACGTTGCCGTTAAGGGTACGCCTCCGGGCATGACACCCACCGTTACTGTTGTAGTGCTGACCGCAGGGCTCGTTGGCCAAGGGCTACCCGCCTCCGCCGTTATGTCTGTGAAAGGCAATCGCTTACCCATCGCAGTCTCACGAGCGACAAAAGTATCTGTCATGCCCTGAACGACGGTCCACCTCTGGGCCCCTACAACAGTAACGTATGATTTCAATAACAGAACACTGAGGATCAATAGAGCCAAAAGAGCTGCCGTGACCTCCATAAGCACGATACCACGACAGTTGCCATTGTGGCGACCTCGAAGAATGCGTGGTGAACCGATTAACTTCATAAGCGTTTTATTCTCAGGAGCGATCAAGTCATCTAATCACTCAGAATGCGACACTTAGATGCAGCCTCCTTTACTTCTCCGAAGTCACAGTTTGCGAATTGATATTGACGTGACGATCAACCTCAAAACTGACGTAACTCAACCTTTCAGGCTGCCAGTTGTCGAATGGCGTGACGCTAAGCACCTCAATCGTATAGACGCCGTCCCTGGGAACCAGTGTCTCCCAGTTCTCAATCGAAATAATCTCATTCTGCGGAACCGTGGTGTTATGCCAGCGATTGGTGCTCGGAATTTCTTGACCAACCGTGCCTAGTACCGGCGGGCCAGCGTAAATTTGCATGTACGTCATTGAAAGCGGATAGAGATCCTTATAGTTAACGACGATGTCCGGTAAGTTGTCGCGGATCACCATGTTATCCTGAACCCCCTGGATAAATGCTTCACTGATCGGCCAGACCATTATCATCTCCTCTGCGAGAATCGCCTCCGCTGGAATCTGGTCATCAGACAGTGATGAAACAGTAAAAGTTTCAACGCCCATCGCTTTCGTCGGGGCCATAGGTGTCAATGCCGTGTAAATCGGGGTATAACTCGGCTCGGAATTTCCGAGGTAGAACGATGCCAGCGTGTATTCACCGTTAGTTCCCGGTACATACGACGTATTAAAGTTCTGTCCGACGTGAGTATATAACGCCTGTTTGGTGGCCGCCGGGGCATCAGGATCATCCTCAAGAAGACCTGATACGCGAATCGCAAGGCGATAAGGTTGATCTGCTCTGGTCCGTGGAACAGATGTCCCGTTAAACCACTGATGCAGCCAATCATCGGTTGTGATCTCGATGCTCGCCTCAGGCATGTAGTGGCCAACGATCTTTGAGTCCAGGAAGTAAAGGCTTTCATCCCAAGCCGATCCACGGGCAAACAATCCATAGGATGCACCACCTTCTTCGATCGGCAAATGGGTGATGGATGATCCTGAATCGTCATCCGTGACCTGGTCATATTGGAGACCAGATCCCAACTGGGTCTGGCGAATGATATTCTCCGCTTGGGCAGAGAAGGATACGCTTACCATTGCGAACGCCATGGCAGCGGTTGTAAGGTTTTTGCGATGTTTCATTGGATTTGTTTGTTTGAAATATTAAATACTGCGGAATAAAGAGATTCATCAGCGATGGTCACAGCCTATCGCCGACTCAATCGTGTACCAGCTTTGCGGAGGTTGTTTTCTTCGCCCTCTAATTCTGAAGGCTCTTTTAGAGGCATGACACTGATCGGAGAGTTCTTATAAGTGCTGACCACTACTTGAAATCCTGATTCTAACTGCCGGCGGATGCCGTCAGCTAGCGGCTCCTCACCCTTTGCAATCGGCAAAGACACATCCTGAACCCGCAACCAACTCGAATTGATATTTTTGAAAGTTGGCCAGAGAATCAGCTTGCCCACGGGGGCTTCGACGACCCGCCTCTGAAACTTTTCCGGTATGAAAACCAGAGAACGTTTCGGTAGCAGCGTATGGTTGACACCGTCACTTAGAATGATGGAGTCGGCATACAAATCGACGCGAGGCGGACTCATGTCTTCGTCGGTGGGCTTGAATAAGCTATCGTATTTTATTACATGCTTCGCCTTGATAGCCGCCAACTCGTCGTCCGTGATACTGTCTCGTGAAGGTGCCTGACGTGCCAGTTTTTTCAGGTCGTCATAATTGACTGAACCGTCTTTCTTAACTCTGAAAGGCAACTTTCGATCCTGTGCGGAAGCGTCAGTAGCTATAGAAGCCAAGGACAACGATACTGCTGCCAATGCAAGCAACTGTCTGGGAAGTGTTGTTGTAAAATTCTTCATCTCCGTTAGTCCCGGTTGATCGTCCACCCATACTGAGGGGTGGCTCCATCTTCGTAATAGGTTTGATTGATTTGTATTTCGCCACGAGGAACCGGCGGCTCTTTGATAGCTGATCCGAGGATGTAGAAATGTCCATTCGGATCACCTGAATTACCGGTGCCGTGCCATTCTAGGGTGATATTCTGCTCATTGAAAATCACTGGCGTGGCGAAATACTTGCGCAGTACCGGGCTCAACGCTTCCAGTTCTGAACTTGTGAAGCTGAGGTTACCGGTTTGTTGTCCATTGATTTTTGCCCACATGGTCCAAGTTCCGTAGACAAAGTGAGCGCCGTTGTAGTCGGGGTCGCTGTGATTAGGCGTGCCATCGTTGTCGTCGTCACCGTTGTGGCCGCATTCGTCGTCGACATCTCCAGAAGGATCGTCTTGACCATTTGGACCACCACTGCCTCCCCCAGGATTACTGGAATCAACGCCGTCGCAGTTGTTACCGTGACCGTTGTTACTTTTTTGCTTCGTATCCCACATGTGGTTGCTGTACGCGTACGATCCCGCAACTCCATCAGCATCACTTTGCGCTTCAATTCCGGTGAATACGAATTTGTAGTAACGACCAATATCCGAGATCTGACTGAATGGCGTTCTGTTCAAAACCAGGTAGTCGAGACCCACGCCCGGTGCGCCAAGCACTAGACTCCCAGTACCACCTGATCCGGTGGCAGTGGTGCCGCTCGTAGTAGTGGTGCCACTGGTGTCGCCAGTGCTACCGGTGTCATCCGAGCCACTGTTACCGTTGCCATTACCGTTGCCATTATTGGTGCCCTTTTTGGCGTCTACCTGAAGAGGCGCCATCAAGAGGGCTAGAAATGCGGAGCAAGCTAAAAGCCCTTTCGCAATGTGTTTGGTGCGCTTCATCATGTTACTCAGTGGTTCAATTTTTCTGTCTGTTCGCGAGCTTCGCGGATGTTTCATCGGAAGTTTCACTCAAATTATTAATAAAGTCAATAATTTTTATAATGAGTCAAATTAACGCCATTTTCCACATTCCTTTAGTTTGGGTAGTTATGATTGCTGGAAAAGCTCTAATCCTGCGGCCCAGAGCTTGAATCTACCCGGAACCGTAGTATCCCAGTCCCCGGGCTGGTATTTTCAGCAAGTGCCTTTAGCATCCTAGCTTCCAAGCCCATACATTTATGAAGAATTCCGACGAGCAAGTTCTGGTTGTATCCCGCCGCCTTTTTGATGAGCTCGGCTCCTTCCAAGGATTGTGCGCAGAGCCTGATCGGTATCTGCCAAAGTTTCTCGATCCGCAGAACAACTTTTTCCTTGCCCGGGCGTCTGCTGAAGAGGACCCCAACTACAAACAGATCATTCCTTACGCGATCTTTCACCATGACGGACGTTTCCTCCATTACGTCAGAGGCGGGGGCTCCGGTGAACAGCGGTTAGCGGCGAAAGGCTCGATTGGAATTGGCGGTCACATCAATTCCGATGACGAAAAAAAATCGTCGTTGTCCTCAGATACTTACACCATCGGAGTCGAACGCGAGATCGACGAGGAACTCAACATCATCGGCGTCCATCAGCAGAAGATTGTCGCTCTAATAAACGACGATTCTAACGACGTCGGGGCCGTTCACTTAGGCGTCGTGCATTTGTTTGAACTCGAATCAGACCAAGTCACACCCAATGAAGCCGACATTGGTGAACTCTCTTTTTTCAGCGTCGAACAACTTCAGGAGCGTCGCGACTCCCTCGAGACTTGGTCGCAGATTTGCGTCGATAATCTCAGCGATATTCTCGCTACGGCCCGTTCAGTCGGTTGATTCGCCGAGAGCTATTGCGGAATTGCCTCGGTTGCTCCCCCAGCCCTGTCCGGCTTTTTCTCGACTACTTTTGAGCCGCTGGACCTGTCCATTCCAGAAACCTGGTAGCCGCAGCAGTTTCCCGTCGACGCGTCGTCCATTCAGGAAAACAGCCGGCGTTCCCGTAACACCAAGCGTTTTCGCCAAAGCTTCGTCTTCCTCAATTCGCTCGATGGTCCGCGGGGAATTCATAGTTTCAGTGAAACTGACGACATCCATTTCCAAACGGTCGGCGACTGCCGCGTAGTCAAAACTGTGTAGCGTCGCCTGCTGAGCATACAGTTCTTCCAGCAGCTCCCAAAATTTTCCCTGCTGCCGAGCCGCTTCTAAAGCTATCGCCGCAGTCCGTGAGTTTGGATGCAGCCCATCATGCGGCAGGTGCTTATAGACCACCCGCAAATGTCCCTCGTATCTGGGTTCAACAGTATTAAAAAGGAATTCGTGAAACCTGCTGCACGATCCACATTCCGCATCTCCAAAGACGACCACGGTATTTCGGTAGCCATCGCTAGCGGCGATGGTGGCATCGAACTCAATCGCATCCAATCCGGACCGCGAATCGTCCCGCACAGGGACATCATGCTGGCTCTGAGCGAAGTAGATCAGGTCCATCGCATCTACGTCCGTTTGAATCGCATTCAACACCTCCATCATCGCGGCGTTTTGACGCTGCAGCTTTGCGGACTGGTAAGCAATTCCCGCCCCTGTCCAAAGCGCAACCACCAGTGCGGAGGCGACAATCGCAAATCGAGGTGATCCTGGAGATTCGCCGAGAGAGCGCACCCTCGGAGCGGATCCCTCAACCATCCGTGGGTGTCGACCGCTGGCATTCCACAAGATTCCGAGCAACAAAAAATTGACGATGTGGGTTGCCATGCAAAACGGACAAATGGCCCGAATGATCACCAGCATCAGTGTCATATATGTCAGTGAGCCGACTGCGCCAATGATGCAAATGGCCCTCACCACCCACTTCCACTCGCTTGATACCCTCCCGCTTACCACAAACCAGCAAAGCAACGCAGTGAAGTAGAAGAGCCCGATCAGTGCGACGGGAATCCGGCGATCGCCGTCAGCCGACTTAGCAATCGCTGTCGATCCGGAAGATTCAAGGCTTAATGCCGGTAGCGCAGCCGAATGGCCTTTCACCGGGGGAAACCAGGCCCATCGACTCTCCAGCACTTGGTCACACGCCCCGCCGCCTCCACACAGCCCCGCGGGAGCGGCCATTGCGGAAGCATCAGCACCGGCAAGGGCGGAAATCTCCAAATGTGCCCGTAAAAGCAATACCGATAGGAATACTCCAACAACTCCCAATACAACGCCGGCGATTTTCATTGAATGTATTTCGTGAGCTACTGCTCGTTATGGTAATTATAGCAGCAGTGCTTTTAGTTGTCCAACTATTCGCGCTCAACTTGGGTTTTTCATCCGCAGGCTCACGGAGAATCAGCACCCTATCCTGCCAGTGCCACGGAATCTTCAGATCCAACCAGACGAAGTCGGTGGTCAACCGGGAGCTCTGCAAAGCTGCGTTGGCCGGAGCGTTGCTTGATCAATTCCTCGCGCACCCAAATATAAGTCGCCTCCAGGCCTGTCCACAAATCCACCGACGGCTCCCAGCCAAGGATTCTGGATATCCGGCTGTTGTCGCTACTGCGGGCATTGACACCAACCGGCGCGTCTTTTTTGAAATTAATGTCGACCGGATATTCGGCAATGTCCTCGATCACGGAGACCAGCTCGCGAACGGTAATCCGCTCTTCGCTGCCGATGTTCAACGGCTCAGCACAATCACTGGCGGTCAGCCAGAGGATCGCATCGACGCAATCTTCGACGTTCAAAAAGCTGCGCACCTGAGAGCCATCACCCCAGATTTCGATGCTATCGCTACCGTCGAGCTGCGCTTCGGCAATTTTTCGACAAATAGCAGCCGGAGCTTTTTCCCGGCCATCGTTCCAGGAGCCTTTCGGGCCGTAAACATTGTGAAAACGACCTACCCGCGTTTCTAAACCATGATCCTGGTGAAAATGATGACACAGGCGCTCGCTGAACAGCTTTTCCCAACCGTAACCGTCCTCAGGCATCGCCGGATAGGCATCCTGCTCTTTAAGTCCACCTACTTGCTCTGCCCTCTGGCGATAGTCAGGATAGACGCAGGCTGACGAAGCGAAAAAGTAGCGCTCCGCTTCGACATCCACAGCTGCTTGAATAAGGTTCGAGTTGATCAAAACGTTGCGCATGCAATCCGCTTTGTGGGACTCGATAAAGCCAATCCCTCCCATGTCAGACGCCAAGTTGAAAATGATTTCAATTCCATGACAGGCGCGTGAGCAAGCTCCAGCATCACGCAGATCGAGAACCAGATTCTCACAGCGTCGATGCTCCTGCTGCCATTGCGATTCCGGCTTAATATCCACGCAGCGTACCGAAGGCACCCCCATTTCCAATAATCTTGCAACCAAGTGCCCTCCGATAAAGCCGCCAGCGCCTGTAACTAAAATCTTGCTTTGAGAGTCCATTAAAATAAGTAAAAACGCTTAATTTCCATAACTTTAAGATGTATTCGGAAAAATTGAAAGTCTGGATATACGAAATAGTGCATTTTTCTCCGATTTTCTCGCTCAACTGGTGTTCTCTCCGATATGGACACGCTCGAATTGGCTGACGAATGAGCGTTTGATCAACCTTTGACGCTTGGCGCGGTGCAACGCTGTGTCATTAAAACCGCCAAGACTTTCGGGTTGGTATCAGTGACCTTGTCCGCCGTTGTTTCCGCTCCGAATGTTCGCGAGCTCCCAATCGACAGGTGAAACAGAGTAAGCTCGACGAGTTTGGGCATCTCAGCCCGGGCCTCTTGAACCCATTACTCAGTGCTCTCTACACACAAATCCAATTTCCGATCCGCACTCAGACAGCTGGTCGTTGTAGGGCGAGCGCTTCACTCGCCACTCGAAGCGAGCGACGAGAGCGCTCACTCTCCGCCCCCCCTCAAAGCTCCACCCGTGGCGTGTGCGACCGTAGCCCGCCAGAAAGCATGCCGCCCGGTTTGCACCGTATTTGTCGTTACCTTGACGCTTATGCCTGAAGGAACGCCGGACTGGCTGAGACGCAGACATGTCGTCGTCCCACAACAGACATCGTAGAACTCATCGGCAATCGATGTTTCTCATACTATCCCTTCCTTTGGATCGAAGAAGGCAGCACCAAAAATCGTTCCCGCAGAGCGATACCTACAAGCGGAGCCTATCCGTTAAACCGCTGAATCGCCCGGCAACTGGGCGAACTGTGAACATTGAAAGCTCGGTGCGCAACGACGTCCCCCTCGAACAACGACTCACCAAGTCCCGCGTCACCCCAAGCGGTAACGCGTGATTGGCAGCTTCGGCCCCCAGTTGCAGCCTTAACCGAACAGCTTGGTCACCGGGGTGCCGCCGCGACCGAATTTAAACGGACGACCGTTCGGCGAGAAAATCTCGGCTTCAAGGTCGATGCCCATGCCGTGACCGATCGTCGCAATGAAATCTCTCGGTCTGACCGGATCAGATGCGACCTTCGTACCTTCTTTATTGGTGGCACCATAAACCTGCCCGCCTTTGATGCCGCCGCCGGCCAACACCGTCGAGTAAGCCACCGGAAAGTGGTCTCGCCCGCCGTTCATATTGATATTTGGCGTCCGTCCAAACTCCGTGCCGACCGCGACCAGAGTGGAATCGAGCAAGCCTCTTGATTCGAGATCCTCAAGTAGGGTCGAAAGCGCCATGTCGAGTTCTTGGCCCTTCTCGGCGATCGCTGTGTCAATGCCGACGTGCATGTCCCAGCCGCCCGAGATCACCTCGACCGTGCGCACACCATTTTCGATCAGGCGGCGAGCTAACAGACAGCCCTGTCCCAGCCGGGTATCGCCGTAGGCTTCACGATTGCTTTCTCCCGAGATATCGAAGGCATCCAGTTCAGTACTCTTGAGCAGCGTCGTCGCCTGGTTGTAGTACTCGACGTAAGATTTGGCGCCGCTGTAATCGTATTTTGAAACGAACTGCTTACCGAGTTTGTTGGCGATTTCCATGCGTCGCTCGAACCGTGTGTCATCAGTCAATAGCGACGAGTTAGGAACGCCGCCGTTGGGATCAGCGATCGGCAACGGGCTACGCGACGGATTGAGGTAGCCAGCATTGGACGTGCTCTGCCCGACTACAACACTGTCCGGAAGGATGCTGTCGCGCTTGCCAATCATTTCCTCAAGGAAAGGTCCCATCGTCGGGTGAACGATCGTAGCCAGCTTTTCATAGGCTGTCCGCATCTCGTACTGACCTTGTTCATGAGCCCCATTCTGCGAACTCATGCTGTTGATAACTGCCATCTTGTCAGCGTGCTTGGCGAGATTTACCAGCTGCGAACCAAAGCGCATTCCGTCTACATTGGTGCTGATCGGATCATCACCTAGCATCACGCCCTTGCTATCCTTTGGGTCAAAGGTATCAAGATGGGTCATGCCACCCGACAGGTAAATGTAGATCAAATTCTTAGCCTTACCGGTATCGGCCGTGCCTGCCTGAGCACGTGCCATTGAGGGCAATGCCGCAGTGAGACTGACACCGAGCGAGAATTGCGCGGCTTGTTGCATAAAAAGGCGGCGACTGTGACTGTCGCGACCTGCGAGTTCGGCGATATTCATCATGATGGACGGAAGTTGAGGAGTGAAAACAAAGGGAAATAAGGAAATCTAGCTGGAAAAACGCACACTGGACTACTGAACGAACAGAAATTCAGGGCTGTTGAGCAATGCCCATGTGAGATCGCGAATGCCATCATCGCCGTAATCCTCAAGCATTTTTAAACCCAATTGCCGTTCTTCAGGATCAGGGTAGCGGGACAACACCGTGAAAAATACTGCCTGCACCTTGTCTTCAGGAGCATCCAGACTTTCCAACTCAAGAACGATCTTTGACGAACTGCCGGTGAGCCGTTCGGTGATGTCGCCGTTCATCAGCGCCAGCACCTGTGGCACCGAGCCATCAAAGTTGTGCGCGTCCGTGACCTCACGATCGGACTGTCCGAAAGTGTCGAGTAGCGACGCGGCTGGAGCCGGCTGAATCATTTCCGCTGCACGAGCCATTTCCATCTGCCCGATCCGTGGCAGATCCGGTTGTGACGGCGAGATGCTGTTCATGTCAGTGACCACTCCGGCACCGAGATCGCGATACTCAGCCTCATAGGCTTTGTATTTAGCGAAGACCTGCTCGACGGTTTCTTCTTCGAAGTTGACGTTGAGCACGGCCCGCAGAAATGAACCATCACGACCTTTTCGCTGGTCGATGTCAGGACCGGCGGCGAGCAGCATCAGCGAGTCCCATGCCTGTTCGGCGCGCATTCGGCGCAACACAGGGCCGGTGAACAGATACGGCTTGGCACTGGTTGGTTCAACCGCTGTCGCCATAGTCTGATAAACCTTCGTGTTATAAAGGATGCGCATGAACTCACGCAGATCGTAGTCGACGCCACGCATCATGTTCGAAGCATATTTGAGCACATCCGCGTGCATCGCCTCTTCAATTTGTTCATCACTGAAATCGTGGACAGGCTCAACCAATCCTTTGCCGAAAGCCCGATCCCACATGCGGTTGGCGATCACGGTCGCGAAACGCGGATTTTCCGGGGCAGTCATCCATTCGGCAAGACCTTGACGCAACGTCATGCCACCGGTCTTTGCAGAATCGCCGACCAGCGTGCGCGGTTTGACCACTTGGTCAGGCTTGCCGCCACCACCGCGAAAGTCGTGCGGCAATTTCATTTCCAAGGCGTCGTTGTCGGTCAGATTCCAACCAAGGGCACGCACGTAGTAGGTGAAGCGCTGCGACATCTGGCGATTATCAATCGGCACACCGTTCGCTTTAGCGTAGGCAGTGAACTCCTCTTCCCAGCCATCCGGGGCATCCGGCAAGGTCGCCGCACTCATTCCGTAACCGCCCGTCGTCCGCTGCGTGTTACCAAAGAACGCCGCCATGCGATAGAAATCCATCTGCGTCCAGTCTTCGAACGGATGGTCGTGACACTGCGCGCAGGAGATGTCGATGCCGAGGAAGACCTGGCTAAAATTCGAAAATGCATCGAACTCCATGCCGGCATCCCGCAGCAAAAACCCCGAAGCCGGATTGTGGCCGAGATTACCCTCTGCGGTGATCATGTCGGTGACGATCTGCTTGTAGGATTTATTATCTACCAGCTGTTCTTTCCACCATTGAATATAAGGCTCGGAGCGAATGCCCTGCGGCGCATACTTACCGATCAGCCGATACATGTCGGCAAAGTAATTGAACATATGCGACGCGTAGCCCGGGTGCATCAGCAACTCGTCGATCAGCGCCTCGCGCTTGTCTGGGCGGGCATTTTCCGCAAAACGCTGGAACTCCTCACGAGTTGGCACGCGACCGATAATGTCGAGATAAACACGACGTGCGAACAGGTCGTCGGGCAACGGCGCGTTGAATTTTGCCACATCGTTCTTCTTCAGCGTTCCTGCTATCAGCGCATCGATATTATTAGCCGCTGCTTTGACGCGTGAATCATCACCGAGCACAGCAAAACGATCCGCAGCCTCTCCGTCCGCCGGGATTAGACGCGACTTGGGCACCGCCACATCATTGCCGTTGGCGAGCTTCAGATTGATGGTGTCACCCTCCAAGCTGATGAATGTCGCTTCCAGCGTGCGGCCATCCGCAACTGAAGTCCAAGTTCGGGCATCAGCGCGGCCAATCGACAACGACAGAGTTGCCATAATAGCAGTGCCGTAGAGGAGCGAGGCAGACGCGCGGGTTAAAGAGAACAGTTTCATAGCTTAAGCAGGTTAAAGGGCTAACAACACGCGAGGCGAAATTTCCAACTTCAATTTCAAAGTAAACCGAACTTTCGTCAGATGCGAAAGCAAAATAATACGCGACTTACAGATATTTTCGGCTAACCAAAAACCGCGATTTCCGCGATTCTTGCCAAGCATCAGCCAACAGCGGGCTTCGGCTCCCGAATGTTCACCCAGGTGTGCACGTGCGGATCACCACGAAAATGCCAGATCATCGACGGCCCCTCGATCTGCCAAGTATCCCAAACCCCGTCTCCGCCGACATCGTGAGCCTTGTAAAAAGCCATGCGCAACTGGTCGAACTGAGGCTCGATCAGTCGCATCGACTCCTCCCGATCCGCCTCGCGAAAAGGCGCCAGTAGATCACTCAACACCTCACGCACCTCACCCTTCTGATCGTCGCTCATGTCGCTTACAGCGAGCCCCTCCAAGCCCTCAACTTTACCCGACAGTTCCACGGTCTTTGTCCCCCGTTCACGACGCGGCTTGTCCTGAAGTGCCGCCTCCCGCTGTTTGCCATCGAGCATCGCGAACACCTCCTTGGCTCGTTTCGCCTGAAACCAATACACATTTCCCGGATGATCAGCCGCCTCGTCAAACTCAGCGCCCGCCTGGTGCCCGTAAAAGATCGGTCCACCAAATGCCGCCCCTTCCACCGAATCGCCATCGCAGCGGCGCGTGCAGTGCCGCCCTGTAAACACAAACTCAAAGTTGCCAGTCCCCGGCGTGCCGAATAACGCCACCGACGCACTGCCGAAGGCCTGTTCCGGCGTCGAATTTCGCTTGGTTGTGTTGTCGTGTATAAATTGCTGCCGAACCTGTTCCCGATACGGTTCCGCATGCAGGCCATCAAAAATTTCACGTACCATCGCCTGCTGATCGGCATTAAAAAAACCGCCCACCGTCTGCTTGGTGATGTGCCAGTTGTTCTCTACCCGAAGCCGCTCCTCGTGGTTAAAAGGAAACACCACCGCCGACATTTGCTCCTGCGAAAGACTGGTGAAAAAGCTCTGCACCAGAGTCTCCGGCCCCCTTGCCGCCTCGGCAGCAAGCCCGGTTCCAGTCACCGCACCGGCAATCGCAGCCATCCCTGAAGCCCCGGCAGCTTTCAACACACGCCTGCGCGAGAGTGACGAATAATCAGCGGGCTGACGGGAATCTACTGGCAATTTCATAAGCGTTAAAGCTACCCTATCCACACCCGCGCACGCCAGCCTAAATCACGCCCTACGATTCACCATTGCGACACTCCGCGAAAAGCGTTACGTACCTCGGTAAATTTTCTTCCAACAAGCAATCTCGAAACATTCATGAACGGCAAACCCGACCTGCGTCGAACCCTGTTCGCCGAGCTGAAAAAAGTCAGCCTCGGCGACCGCAAACGCGCAGTGCAGAAGATCTGTTCCACCCTGAGTTGCCTGCCCGCCGTCAAATCGAGTGGCGTCATCGCCACCTTCGTTGCGATGAAATCAGAACCCAACCTCGCGTCACTGCTGAGCGCGCCACCGCACACCGGCGGCCGCTTCGCCGTATCCCGCGTTACGTCGGACGACCTCCTCGAGTTCCGCCTGCTGGATAGCAAAGCCCAATTGCAACCCGGCGAACACGGATTCCTCGAACCCGACCCCGATCAATGCCCCGTCATCGACGCCGCCGAGATCGATCTCGTCCTCACCCCCGGCGTTGCCTTTGACCCTAACAATTTTACCAGACTCGGCCGCGGCAAAGGCCATTACGACCGTTTCCTCGAAAAATTACGCGCCAGTCGCAACGTGCCAGCCACCGTGCTCGGCATCGCCTACCAGCTGCAACTTGTCGAAGTTCCAGCAGAGTCTCACGATCAGCCGATGGATGGACTCGTCACCGAGAGTGGCTACCGCGAGACACCGGACGCCGTCCAGGCCGCCAGCTGAGGTCAAGCAAGCAGCGCAGCCATCATCCGCCTCGCCTGCTCTGCGTAGCCGCCACCGAACAAGTTCAGGTGGTTGAGCACGTGATACAAATTGTAGAGCGCCTTCCGCAGCGCGTAGCCTTCGTCCAACGGATACGCCTTTTCGTAGCTGCGATAAAATTCTGCGCCAAAACCGCCGAAAAACTCGCTGAAAGCCAGATCTGTCTCCCGATCCCCGAAGTACGTTGCCGGATCATACAACACCGGCGCACCGTCCGCCGATGCAAAGCCCGCATTGCCACTCCACAAATCCCCATGCAAAAGCGAAGCCTGAGGTCGATGCGATGACAACAGCTCGGCCGCTCGCGCCAAAACCAAATCAGCATTTTCAAAACTCGCTCCGCCCCTCGCCGCCATCGCCAACTGAGGACGCAGTCGTCGTTCAACAAAAAATTCTGCCCATTGATCACACCAGCCGTTGGCCTGTGGAGTCTCCCCAATCACATTGTCGCGCCGCCAGCCAAAACGCCCGTCTCCCGACACGATCCGATGCAAGGCAGCCAATTGGCTCCCCATAAGCCCTGCATCGCCCACCGACACTAATTCGATCCATTCCAATACCAGAAACGCCTCCCCGCCAGCACATCCCTGCCCCATCACCCGCGGAATTCGAATCGCACCCGTTGCCGCCAACTCGACCAAGGCCTCAGCCTCCGTAGCAAACATCTCCACCTTCACAGCCGCGTTCGACTTTACCAAAAACGATTCGCCACTCACTCCACGCACCCGCCACGCCCGATTGATGCAGCCCCCGCCGACACCATCAACATTCGCTACCTGAAAACCTCCCCCGATCGCATCTGCGATCGCACTCTGCAGCTCGGCTTTCATTCAGCGTCGACCGATTTTTGCCCGGGCAGCTTATCTGCCCGCCATTGATCGATCAGCCCCGCACAACCATCCTCCAGCAGGTCCAGCACCTTTTCGAAACCCGCCGCGCCACCATAATAAGGATCCGGCACAAAACTTTCTTCATGCTTCGTGCAAAAATCGCAGAACAAGCGCAGTTCAGCGCTCGCATCGCTTCCCGACGACATGTCCAGCAGATACGACAAATTCTCGTCATCCATCGCCAGAATAAGATCAAATTTATCCAAATCGGCTGATTTCACGTGTCGCGCCCGCCCCGTCATCGGCAATCCGCGGGCCCGCCCCGCTTCGATCATTCTACCGTCAGGTGAATTTCCCGAGTGCATAGAGATCGTACCCGCCGAATCGATATCGAACCGGTCAGCGATGCCTTCCGCCTCCACCATCGACCGCATGACATTTTCTCCCGCCGGCGACCGGCAGATGTTGCCCATACAAACAAAAAGAATCCGATAATTTTCCACTTGGCTCATAAGCTCGTCGACTGTCATGTAGAAGCCACTCCGCCGCATCGCAAGCGGCATCTTCCAGTTCCTCCCCTGATCGAATCGTCATCGTGCAACGCACCGCCATCCTCAACGTCGTCGGCCTGACGCCACAGCACATCGGCGAAAACACGCCGCACATCGACGCCTTTCTCGATCGCGCCGAAAACCGCATCGCCCATGTCGAGCCGAGCCTGCCCGCCGTCACCTCGACCATGCAAGCCACCTACCTGACCGGCACCCCGCCATCAAGGCACGGTATCGTCGCTAACGGATGGTACGATCGGGAGTTCGCCGAGACCAGATTCTGGAAACAATCCAACCACCTGGTTCAAGGCCGTAAACTGTGGGAGCACCTGCGCCAGGACGATCCCGAGTTCACCTGCGCGAAATTGTTCTGGTGGAACAACATGTATTCCACGGTCGACTACTCGATCACCCCCCGCCCCATCTATCGCTCCGACGGACGCAAGGTTTTCGACATCGCAACCTATCCCCAGGAGCTGCGTAAACCCGTCAAAAAGGAGCTCGGTAAATTCCCATTTTTTAAATTCTGGGGGCCCGCCTCAGACATCGAGTCATCCCAGTGGATTGCCCGCTCCGCCAAGTGGATCGAGGACCAGAAACAGCCGACCCTCAGCCTCGTCTATCTTCCCCATCTCGATTACAACCTGCAACGCATCGGTCCGAACGATCCGCGCATCAGTATCGACCTCGGTCAGATCGATGCCGTCGTCGGCGACCTAATCCGCTTTTATGAAAACGCCGGCGTCAAAGTCGTCCTGCTCTCCGAATACGGCATAACCGACGTCAACCGTCCCATCCACCTCAACCGGATCTTTCGCGAAAAAGGCTGGTTGGAAATTCGCGATGAACTCGGCCACGACATCCTCGAACTCGGCGATTCAAAAGCCTTCGCCATCGCCGATCACCAAGTCGCCCACATTTACGTCAACGATCGGAGTATTCTCAACGAAGTCCGCGAAACCGTCGCCGCCATCGATGGCGTCGACGAAGTCATGGACGGAGCAATGAAGAACTACTCCGGCCTCGAGCACTCCCGCTCCGGCGACCTCATCGCCGTTTCCGACATGCGCAGTTGGTTTACCTACTACTACTGGGACGATGATCGCCGCGCGCCCGATTTCGCCCGCTGCGTCGACATCCATCGCAAGATTGGATATGACCCTGTCGAACTGTTCATCAATCCACGCATTAAGCGCCCCAAGCTCAAATTCGTCGGCAAAAAATTGCGCAGCGCCTTCGGCTTCCGAACCCTGATGGATCTCATCCCGATCGATTCAACGCTGGTCAAGGGCTCCCACGGTAGAATCCCCGACAACAACGACGACCGTCCCGTCCTGATCGGCGACTTCCCCAACCTCTCCGATCGCGCCAACATCCGCGCCACCGACGTCTACGATC
>JBBKXR010000052.1:0-15117 GCA_037969585.1 Verrucomicrobiales bacterium | reverse complement strand
GGGGGGGAGAAACGAACCGAGCGATCACCACTCCGATTCGACGTCCCGTTCCCATCGCAGCAGCGCTTGTTTCAATTTCGCGCCTGTTTGCGGTTGTTCGGGCAGAAGGTTGTGTTGCTCTCCGGGATCGATCTCGAGGTTGAAAAGGTATTCGTCGAAGGTCTTGTCGTCGCGATAGGTGAGATACTTCATCGCACCGCTACGCACGGTTCGCCAAGTGCGGTCGGCGCGGCGCGCGCGCCAGAATAGATCGCGATCCGGCGCGGGCTGGTCGGAGGCGACATCGGCGAGCACATCGATCCCGTCGAGCAGTTCATCTTTTGGCGTCGCCCCGGCGGCGGCGAGTATCGATGCTGTGAGATCGAGCGTTAAAAACTGTCGGTCGTCAACTTTTCCGGCGGCCAACACGCCGGGCCAACGGGCGATGCAGGGTACGTGAATGCCACCGTCGAACAGGTCGGAGGTGTAGCCGCGAAATGGTGCGTTACGGGCGCGGTCGTTGCCGCCGTTGTCGCTGGCAAAGATCACCAGTGCGTCATCGGCAAAACCGCGCGCTTTGAGTTTGGTGAGTAATTTGGCGATCGCCGCGTCGAGAGCTTCGACCAGATCGACATAGTCTTGCCGGGAACCCGCCTGCCAGTCGTTGGTGTCCCAGGCTTTCGATACTTTGGGTTCGGCTGGCTTCTTGGTGGGGGACTGCAGTGGTGCGCTCGGCGCGGTGTAGGGGAGATAGAGAAAAAACGGTTGGTCGGCTTTTTGCTCGTCGAGGAATTGGAGCGCGCCGTCGGTGATGAGATCGGTCAGATTGCCTTCACGGGTGACCTGCTCGAGGTTTTCGTAAAGTACCGGCGTGCCGTCGGGCTCGTTGTGATACCAATAGTCGACCGTCCCACCGAGTGCGGCGAGAAAGTGGTCGAAGCCGTGGTGCGGTGGCAGAAATTTATTCTCGTAACCGAGGTGCCATTTGCCAAAACCTGCAGCGCGATAGCCTTTCGTTTTGAGTGACTTCAGCAAGAGGTTTTTTTCCGGAGGCAAGCCGAGCTCGCCTCGCTCTGCCAGGTCAAAGGCGTGGTCGTAACGACCGACATTGCCTGAGCCGAGCGCACATTCGAGACCGCGAATCCGCTGAGGATAACGCCCGGTCATGAACGCGGTTCGAGTCGGAGTGCACTCCGGACCGTTGGAGTAGTAGTTCGTAAACCGAACGCCCTCGAAAGCCAAAGCATCGATCACCGGAGTCTTCACATCCGGTGCACCATAGCAGCCCAGATCGCCGTAGCCCATATTATCGGCAAAGATAACGACGATATTGGTGGGCTGGCCGTCGTCGTCGTCCTCCTCCTCGGCGACGACAGAAAGCTGAGGGGCGATGGTCAAGATCGCACTGAGAGCGGCGACAATTACTGAAAAATGGCGGCGTCTCATGCGGCCAGTGTCGGGAATTCGCCGGCGTCCCTCAAGGCTAATCCGTCGCCATGATATCGATGGCCACCTCGTTGGTTGGTCACCGTCCGGCGGGAACGAAGCGAAGATTGCGGAAGCGTGAGCCGGAGTTGCCCCAACTGTAAAAGCCAATTGTTTGACCGGGGCCTATGCTTTTGCCACTCGGATCGTCGATCGAAAAATCCTGCTCTCCATCGAACGCCACGGTCAGTTTTGAGTTGGAAAAAACAAATCGCACCTGATGCCATTCACGCGGTGCGTAGCCTGCCTCGACGTTGGCGATGACCTCATAATTTTCTCCATCTTTGCTGGCAAGAGAACGATACGGCCGCTCGCTGGAAATCGACCAGAGATGAAAATTTTCCGAATCAAGGTGACGCATCACGAACCCAAGCGCGTCGTTGTCAGTGGACTGGATCTCGAAGGAAAGTTCGCCATCGCCGAATGCCTCGCCGTTGTCGAAAAGATACAGAGTGCCCGGTCGCTCGACGTTTGGCGTGTCGACCGTCGTCTGCTTACCGCCGATCATGGCGTTGGTGAGTTGCGTTAAAACGCCCTGCTCGATCGACCATTCGCCCTGAGGTGAAATGCGTGGTGGGTTCTCAGTTCGCCAGCGTTTGGGATCGATTGAGATCAGGAATGGATCGATGAGGATCGCCTGCTCGGTGACCGGACTGGGCTGGCTATTTGCGTCGAAAGCTCGAGCGCGAATCGTGCTCGACTCGGTAATGCTGATTACTTTTTCGTAACGAGCTGATTCAACCGTCGGCGCTGAGCCGTCGAGAGTGTAGCGGATTTCCTTCGTCGCCGATGAGTCAGCGATCAGGCGAGCATTCACCGCTTTCGGACCGGATATTGCTGAAGCCTCGATACGCGGTGCGCGCACGCCGGTATTTTGCAGCGCGATCCATGACTGATTTAGATAGCTGCACTTGCAGCCAGCAGACGCATCGGGCGCGAATACCAGACCGCCGGCGGGGATGGCGTTAACCCAACATCCAGGACGAATGCCGCCGTAGTCTTCCGTTTCAACATTCTTGGTCAGGTCGAAATAACCTAACGTGGCTGAGCGGAATACAAACAGGTCGCGAGCTCCGGCGAGAATGCCACAGCCGTAGGAGCGTTTGAAATTGAAAGGCCGCGTCTCGCCGGTGAGCACGTCCCAGGCGCCCCCCTGTGCGTAGATCGTGTCCTTGTTAATTACCGGTCGCGATTGGTAGTTCGACTCATTTTGCCACTTGAGTTTGCCATCGGACAGATCGAACACCGCCAGTCGTCCGCCGACCTCGCTGGCCAGCCGGAAAGAAGTCGGCTGATAACTCATCATCACCGAATGATGCTCGCTCGAGATCGCTGCGACGGTTCCGAAAATGTCATCGCCGTTGCGCCACAGTTCGTCGCCGGTGTGGGCATCGAAAGCGATCAATTCGCCGGTCGGGTGGTTGTCTTCGGTCGCTTTGCCTTCTTTGTCGCGGTCGAACAGTGCCTGTGGACGATCGATGAGAACAACCGCTTTGTTGCCGATCGCGATGGCGTTTTGGCGCAGCGAGTGTTGCGCGTCGTAGCGCCATAAAAGCTCTCCGGAATGGGCGTCGAGTGCGAAGAAGGTTTTTGATTCCGTGAGTTGTTTGCTCATGTCGCCGCCCGGGCGATAGCGAAATGTCGGCACATGATCGGGATCGGCGAGCGTGCCGAACAGTACGCCTTCGTGATGGGCGAGGTAACCCCACACATTTTTACCCGCTTTACTCGTCGGCGGAGCTTTGAAGGTCGCCTGCAGTTTGCCCGTCGTCGCGTTAATGCGCAGGCAGTAATCTTCCATCCTGACATAAACGCTGTCGTCGGAAACACAGTAGTTGCTGCCGGTGCCGCTGGTGCCCATCAAGTGATCACCATCGTAGGCGTCGAGGATGCCGGGTACCGAGTATTCCCAAAGCTGGTTGCCGTTGTAGGCATCGACCGCGATCAGTGTGTCGAGCCCTTCCGAATAGAGCACGCCTTTGTTGAACAGTGGCGCGGGCGCACGGCCGTGGCGCTGCGTCATGGCCTGTTCCAGATCGCTGAACCAAAGCATGCCGAGCGGACCGCGAATCAACTCGTCGTCCGAGTTTACGGTGTTGGCAGGATTGGCATACTGATGAGTCCACTGCCCGGCACCCTTCAGCGCTCCGCGTTTCATCGTGGACATTTCGCCGGGCTTTCCGGTAATCAGGGTTCCGCCCCACGGACGACTGACGCGGCTCGCCTCGGTGATGACTTCTTCGGGGAGGGGGGCTTCGAGCGACTTCGTCGAGACGATGAGATTGGCGAAGTAGTTGGGCAAATGGCTTTCCGCTGGATCGCCTTCGAGCACCATAACTCGCGAACCGTAGAGGCCGGCGGCAATGAGATTTTTTCGCGCCTGCGCAACCTTTGCCGGATCGTTCTCAATTCCGTAACAGAAAAGGTCCGTGCGCTGCGCCAGTTCGATCAACAGTTGGCCGTCGCCGCAGCCGAGGTCGAGGGCGTAGCCATTGTCGATCTTGGTGGTTTTGATTATTTCCTCGGCCGCGCGAGCAAAGACGGAGGTGCCATCGGGTTTTTCCAAAGGTATTGGTGCTTTGTGAACTCGTGGCGTTTCAGCTTTCGTGGCGAAGCCGTAAATCACTCCCTGATCGGTGCTCGCGAACACTCGCTGGTCGGCGACAGCGAGAGCGTGCACGGTTCCCGATACGTCGCCCTGCCACAGTTTGGCGGTTTCCGAGTCAACGGCGCTAATAGTGATCACCCCATCGCCACCGACGATGACGTGTTTGCCAGCACCGATGGCGGTCGTGCTTCCGACTTTGCTGTCGCGATCAAACGAGAAAGTTTCCTCCAATCCGTGTAGCGATTGCTCCTCGCCCTTGCGGTCGACCGAAGCCTTTTCGATCCAGTGCAGGCCAGTCATTTTTGGGCCGAATACTCCGGTAACTCCCTCGGGTGTGACCACGATAGGCCCTGTGCCGACCGCAGCGTTTCCTTCTCCGGAAATTTGATCGAAGGCGTAGCCGCTGACAATAAAGTAGCGATCGGCGAGCATCACTTCCGCGCCGCCGCGCTTGGTGTTCGCCTGTAAGGCGAGGTACTGAAACTCTCCCGTGGTGCGATCAAAAGCCGCGGGGACTGCTCGACCGGTCGCCATGAAAATCTGCTTTTCCGACGCCACCAGATAGCCCTGTGCGGCGACCCCGCTTTTCGCAAAAGCGCCGCCGTGTGGTTGGCCGAGGTAGATCGAACCCGCCGTGTCGTTGACCCAATGCGTCTCTCCCGTGGTCGGATCGAGCGCGTATAGACTGACGCCGTCCGACGGCCAGATGCCTGCGGCAAAATAGAGCACGTGGTCGTAGATGACGGGTCCACCGCGGGCCGGCCAGCGGGAAATCATTCGATCGTTACCGAGAATCATCTCGTCGCTTGGGCCACCGCGTTTTTTCCAGAGCAAGGAACCGTCGCCGGCTTTCAGGCAGTAGAGAAACCCGTCGTCACTGACGGCGAAGATTTTTTCTTCGAAGTAACAAGGCGCGAAGCGCACCGGGCCGCGAGTTGGAAACACCCAACGCTTTTCGCCAGTCGATGCATCGAGGGCGTGAATCGAACCGTCGACACTGTCACCGAAATACACCATGCCCTGCGCGGCAATGAATGGTGCCGAGCGGTCGAAGGTCATTCGATCGGAACGCGGCCAGGCCGGACGTGGAGCGGCTGCGGTGTGATACTCCCATAGCAGCTTGAGTTTTTCCGGAGTTGCCAGCGCTTCGTCGGTATACGCGCTGCGTCCAGCGTCGTGCCGCCAGGTTGGCCAGTCGTCAGCGTGGACGCTGGCCAGAGACATAAAGGAGACGACGATCAGCCATCGGGAAATAAGTCGATCCGGTGTCAGCATGCGACCACTATCGGTAACTCAGGCGATGCCTCAATTCCCTGTTCGCGGTAATGAGCCCAGGGCAGTGTTTCATCCAGCGGTCAAATCGTGTATCAAATTTTCAGATCGCCATCGAGCTCGAGCTTGAGAAGCCGGTTTGCGTTGCCTCGATAGATTTTATACTGCACCTCCTCGGGCAGATCCAGAGAGCCGAGCAATTCGAACTGCGGCACGACCTGATTGTTGGTGAGAAAATCGGTCCCGAACAGCAGTTGGTCGGCGTTGCGAATGATGAACTCCCGGCCGAATTTTAAGTCGCGAGCGATGGCGCGATAACCTCCCGGCTCAGACAAGTCGCCGTAGAGGTTCGGGTGCGCTTTCATCAGGCGATCGAGCGCTCCCCCGGCGGCGACCGGTGTCGGCAAATCGGGGTACTTTCCGAAATCTGCAATGGTGGCATCACCGGAGATCGAAGCCCAGAAGCCCGCGGCGTGCCCGATGAACGGTAGGTCGGGGAAAGCGTTAAGCGCATTTTCCAGGCGGGGTAGCCCGGGTTGGTCCCAACTGCGAATATCGTCGAGATGGAAGAGAATGGGCAACCTTACTTCGGCGCAGGCCTCGTAGAGCTGCATCATGCGCGGCTCATCGAAAGGCAGTCCAACTTTGTGTTCGCCGAATCCGCGGCAACCCGCTTCCTGATATTGTTTGAGAATATCGACCAGGCCTTTAACACCAGGCACATGCCCGGGCCGCTGTGGAGCGACCGTTGATGCGCGTGGGTCTATGCAACAAAAGGGGATCAGTCGATCGGGATATTCTTTGGCGAAAGCGAGCGCCGAATCGGTGGTCTGCGGGTAGGGGGCGGACTCCGGCGAGACCAACGGCAGAATAACGGCCTTTTCGACGTGGTTCTGATCCATCATGCGAATCAGATGCCGCCCCATGAGCGGACGTCCGTGATAGAACGTTCCCAAATGAGTATGGATGTCGATGTAGTCGAATTTAGAGTATCGCTGGTTGGCTTTGTCCCCGCTGCTCTGGTTCGCGTGGATGAGTGTCGCCGGGGTTCCCAGAGCGGCTGTTGCACTCACGGTGTGTAGAAAAGTTCGTCGTTTCATCATGCTAACATTTTCCCAATGACCTTACCGTGAACATCGGTGAGCCGATGATCGCGACCCTGATGGCGATAGGTCAATTTCTCGTGATCCACACCGAGACAGTGCAAGATCGTCGCATGCAGATCGTGGACGTGAACACGATCGTCGACCGCGTGGTAGCCAAAATCGTCCGTCTTGCCGATGACTTGACCGGCTTTGATTCCGCCGCCAGCGAGCCAGACAGAGAAGGCGTAAGGGTGATGATCACGGCCTTCTTTTCCAGGAGTAAAACCTCGTCGCACCTCGTTCATCGGCGTGCGTCCAAATTCTCCGCCCCAGACCACCAAGGTATCTTCGAGCAGGCCGCGCTGTTTTAGATCGCGGATCAGCGCCGCCGTGCCGGTGTCGACCATGTCGCAATCGACCTGAAGGCGGTTGTTGAGGTCGGCGTGATGATCCCAGTTGGAGTGGATAACTTGGACAAAGCGAACACCGCGTTCGACCATCCTTCTGGCCATCAGGCAGTTGGTACCAAAGGCCTTCGTAGTCTCGTTTTCCAGGCCGTATGCCTTACGCGTCGATGCGCTCTCGCTCTTTAGGTCGAGCAGTTCCGGCGTCGCCATCTGCATACGAAATGCCATTTCGTAGCTGGCGATGCGTGACTCGATTTCGGCATCGCCGATTTTTTCCAGGCGATGCCGGTTGAGGTCGGCGATGGCATCGAGGCGGGCGCGCTGAGAGTGACGACTGATACCGGGAGGGTTGGTCAGGTTCAGCACCGCTTCGCCTTCGCTGCGAAAAGTGACACCGCGATATTCGGAGGGGAGGAAGCCGTTCGACCAACAGTTGGATCCCGCGTCGATTCCCTTGCCGGAATCCGAAGTGAGAACGACGTAGCCGGGCAAGTTTTGCGATTCGCTGCCTAGACCATAGCTCAACCACGAACCCATGCTCGGATGCCCGAACAAGGTGTTGCCGCAATTGAGCAGCATTTGTGCCGGATCGTGCACGTTGGTGTGAGTGTGCATCGAACGCACCAGGCAAATCTCGTCGGCGATGGACCCGATGCCGGGCAGCGCATCGGAAATCTCGATGCCGCTCTGGCCATGCGGGCGAAATTTCTGCTGGCTGGCATAGAAAGTCGGTGAGGCGCTTACCACCGGATCATTGAGCCCGGCGAGAAGTGAATCCGGCACCGGCTGCTGGTGGCGCTTTACCAACTCCGGCTTCGGGTCATAGAGGTCGAGATGCGATGGCGCTCCCGCCATGAACAGGAAGATGACATTTTTGGCGCGCGGACGGGCGTGCCGATTCGTTAGCTCGCCTGCCTCGTTTCCCGCCGCCCGACCTTCACCGGCGAGGAGATTCCAGAGCGCCATAGAGCCGAAGCCACTCGCGCTATTGGCGAGAAAACGTCGGCGGCTGGGAACCTCGTTTGGCGTTTGCATGACTTCAGCTTCTTGCTATTCCTTGGTGATGAATTCGTCGAGGTTGAGCAGAACGCTGGCGGTGGCCGCCCAGGCAGATTCCTCGGGATTTGCCGCTTTCTCGTTCTCGAACAGCTGCACCTGTTGCTGGCGAAAAGTTTCCAAACGCTGCACTTCGCGGGGCTCGGCGACGCGACTCAAACTTAACCAGAATCCACGACGAATTATTTGTTCGGGCTCACTCTCTTTCCCTTCGGTCATTCGCTTGGAAAGCGCGCCGGCGGCCTCGACAAAAACGGGATCGTTGAGCAGCGTCAGAGCCTGAAGAGGAGTGTTTGATCGACCGCGTCGAGTGCAGGTCCGATTGACGTTAGGGAGATCGAAAGTCTGAAATTGCGCATATGGGGAGATGCGCTGCAGAAAGGTGTAAACCCCACGCCGATATCGGTCGCCGCCTTCACTCAGCTTCCATTTATTGCCGTAACTGCCCTCCGCCGAAACGCTCTCCGGTTGCGGGGGGAAAACACTTGGGCCGCCGAGCTTCGGGTCAAGCAAGCCGCTCACAGCGAGCGCCGAATCTCTGATTAGTTCCGCTGAAAGGCGCAGTCTTGGATGTCGACCCAGAAGTAGATTTCCCGGGTCGTGTTCCGCCAGTTCGGTGCGCACATCACAGGATTGCTGGTAGGTTTTCGAAGACAGGATTGTGTGCAGTAGTAGCTTTAGATTCCAACCGCTCTCGACGAAGTCTACCGCCAGCCAGTCGAGCAGTTCGGGATGTGATGGTGCGCGCCCCTGCGCTCCAAAGTCGTCGGTCGTCTCGACAATTCCGCTGCCGAACAGCTGTTCCCAAATGCGATTGACGATCACTCGAGCCGTGAGCGGATTTTCCCCCGCCACGATCCACTGGGCGAGGTCGAGACGTGTCGATGCCAGAACGTTATCACCAACTTTATGTAGCGCACCTGGCGTGCCCGGATTGACCGCGTCTCCCGGTGCACGGAAATCGCCGCGGACATGAACGAACGTCTCGCGCGAAATGAGGGCTGGCGTCAATGTCGCCGGACGACTCACTTTCGGTAGTTCCGCATCGATTTCGAGGAGTGCCGTTTTCAGCTCCGCCAATTTCAGGCGCTTGAATTCTTCCTCCAACCCCAGTGATCCACGGTCGAGAAAAAATTCCAGCAGACGCTGGCGCTGTTCTTCGCTTCGTTCTGCGAGGGGAGTTTTCACGATGCGTATGCCTTCGAGTTGTCCTTCGCCTTGGCCGGCGCCCCACAGAATTCCCAACAGTTCCAGCGCACGGTCGCGTTTGAAGTCCTGCCCCGGATTTGCTTCTGCTTGCAACATGCGCCGCTCCCACTCGGCTTGTAATTTTTCCAGCTCGTCGTGAATCGGATCGATCAGTGCCGCTCGCTTCTTTCGGTAGTCGTCGAACTTTGCCGTGCGGGCCTCGGCCTCACCTTGCAGCGGCGCGTTGATGTTGATCTCGTCGCTGTTGTCGAAGAATGCGTAAAGCTGATAAAAGTCGCGTTGAGTGATAGGATCAAATTTGTGGTCGTGACATTCGGCGCACTCGACCGTTAGGCCCAACCATGTCGCCCCGAGCGTTCGAGTCCGGTCTTTGACTTTCTTGACGCGGAATTCCTGAAGGTCGGCGCCGCCCTCGCGGTTGCTCAAGGTGTGACGAAAAAATCCGGTAGCGATTTTCTGGTCGACGGTTGAGTTCGGCAACAGGTCACCGGCGATCTGCTCGACAGTGAATCGGTCAAACGGTTGATTGCGGTTGAAGGCATTCACGACCCAATCTCGATAGCGCCACGCGTGCGGTCGCTCGTAGTCGGTCGAGTAGCCGGCGGAGTCGGCGTAATGAGCTGAGTCCAACCACCATCGTGCCCACTTTTCTCCGAAATGCGGAGACTCAAGCAAGTCATCGATCGCAGTGGTGATCGCCCCTTCCGGATCGGTGGCAAATTGCTCAGCAAAGGCTCTGGCATCGCCCGGCACTGGCGGCAGTCCGGTCAGATCAAGCGACAATCGCCTGAACAGAGGCAGTGGTTTGGCGGGCGGATTCGGCTCCAGTTTCTGAGCCCGCAGTCGCGCGCGGATCAGCCCATCGATAGCGGCGGCCGGTTCCTCGGTTTCTACAATTTCTGAAATGTTGGTTTTTCGGGGAGCGACAAATGCCCAGTGTGGTTCGAACTCCGCGCCCGATTCGATCCATTGACGGAGCAGGGTAATTTCCTCTGGCGAAACCACCTTGCCGGTGTCCTGCGGTGGCATTCTTTCGTCTGGGTCCGTGTGGTTGAGCCGTCTCAGCAACTCACTCGCGTCGGCGTTGCCGGCGACGATTGCTATTTCTCCGGACTCAAGTTTCATCGTCGCCCCTGCACGCTCATCGAGCCGCAAGCCAGCTTTGCGCTGCTTCGGGTCAAATCCGTGGCATTTGAAACAATGCTCGGAGAGAATCGGCCGGATGTCCCGGTTGAAGCGTGGCGTCGTGTCGTCAGCGGCATCCGCCAGACGAACAAATCCCGGTGCTGCTACGACTCCAAGCGCGGCGAGAACCAGCACTAGCTGCCGGGTCGCATTGCGCAGATTCACCTCCATGAAAGAGTAGGCTAGGGACAATCCGTCGAGTGATCAATGCGTGAGTAGTCCACGAACGCGTCACGGCGCCAACGACGCGTAGGGATTGCCTGATTCGAAAAGCTCGAGCATCTCGGCATCGTTTAGAATCCGACCGATCAGCAACAGTTCATCAATGCGGCCACTCAGCTTGCGGTCGCGCTGATCCCAGTTGCCGATCTGTGCAGGTCCCAGCTTGGCGGGGTGGGCGACCGCCTGCTGAGTTTCCTTGTCGAATTTTCCGTTGAGATAAAAACGCACTGTCGCCGCGTCGGAGTCGTAGACGGCCGCGAGATGCGTCCAACGCCCCTGCTCGGGAAGAACGGGAGTGAGGGAGTCTGGATACCCATCGGGGTCAACAGCATCCGATGCGAGCGTGTTGCCGCGCAGGGCGAGTCGCATGGTCGCATTGCGATTGATCATCCAATGGACTTGCCCGGGCTTCTCCAAAGTCCACCCGTCGGTGTGCAGCAGCGATTGATACGGAGCACCGAGCCGGTCGATGCGCACCCACGCCGCCAACGTCAATTGCGGCCAGTCACGGTCAGCACCGGCGTTGAACTTCATGTGATCGTCAACATGGATGAACTCCGCCGCCTGTGAACCCGGCCAGCGGCCCTGCACCATGCGGTAGGTTCCCTCGGGCGCGCTGACCGCATCGGATTCAAAATCGAGCGCAGCGATCAAGTCCGAGTCGTTTCGCCACGCGGCGACGCACGCCTCAGCACGCGCTTGTTGTCCGGAGGCCAAGGCGGCGTGCAGGGAGGCGATTTCATCGGGCCGAATGAATGCCGACGAGCGCAGTTCACGCGTAGCACTCGCCTCCGAATTTAATGACCAGGCATCACCGCTGCGGAGACTTCGACGTTTGCCATCACTTGGGTGAGCGATCACTTCTCCCTTGAACACGTGGATCTCAGGTTCTCCCGAAAGCGGCACATCGACGCCAAAGGTCGTGCCCAGATCAACGGCGCTTCCGCTTGGGGTGATCACGGTAAAGCCCTTCGCCGAAGGTGGTACATCGGCAGCCAGGCGTCCTTTGTTAAGGTGCAATGTCTGCGCTGAAGAAAAGTGAAAAATTGCCGGTGCTTCGATGACGACTCGTGCGCCCTTGGCGGTTGCCATTTCGACCGTGCCAACCAACAACTCGATGGGCTGATCGCGCAGTTCGCTGCCCTCCTGCAAACCATCGGGGAGCGAGCCGCTGGCGATGGTGGCGAAAGGTTGGCGCGTTTGGAAAATGCTCCAACCGGCGATCGCTGCAAGGACCAAACAGGCTGCCGCAGCAAACCATGCGCGCCTCGGAAACGTCACCACCTTGGCAGGATTCTCTCGCACATTTATCGTTGATGGAACCCATCCGGCACCCAGTTCGGCGAGCGCTGAATCGAGATTGGCAAGTTCGGAGAAATGTCGCCGCACACCGGAGTCGTCGCGCATGCGCGAATTCAAATTCGCGACCGAATCGGCATCGGCCGTTCCGTCGAGATAGCGATGCATCGCGCTTTCCAGCGCTTCGTCGATCAGGTCGGCTTTCATCCAGCCTCCTCTCGTATTTGGCGGCGCACGCAGTCCAGCAACTGTCGCCGCATGCGGTGTAACCATTGATAGAAGCCAGCCACGGTTCGACCGCTGGTGGCGGCGACGTCTTGAATGCGGTTGTCCGAATCGTAGGCACCCATCAGCAGGTCGCGTTGCTCGGCATCTACTTTTTTTAAACAATGGTCAAGCGCAGCCCGCTGCGTGGCCAGGCGATGTTCTTCATTTTCGTCGGCGCTCTCCTCTGCGAGTCGCACGACGATATCTTCGTCTAAAACGAGGCGGTCGCGGGCGCTATCGCGCCGCCAGGCGAGCACTTCGTACCGAGCCACCCCGAATGCCCAGGCCCGAAAGCTCTCGGTTTCTCGAAACTCGGCAAACTTTTCCCAAAGCACCACGGCAATGTCCTGCATGACGTCATCGGCGTCAGCGCGAGTCGGCACCAGACGGCGGACGTAAGCTCGGACCGCCGGTTCGTTGGCGGTGAAGCTGCGCAGAAAGCGTCGATGTTGGTCGTCGTTCAACAGAAGAAGTTTTAAGTGGTGAAGTTTTAAGTTCTTTTTTTCACGAAAGAATTTCATGAATCACGTGGCCTTCAACGTTGGTCAGCCGGCGTTCGATGCCGTTGTGGAAAAAGGTCAAGCGTTCGTGATCGAGTCCTAACAGGTGTAGAATGGTGGCATTGAAATCGTAGAGCGGGTGTACGTCATGGACGGCTTTTCGACCGAGCTCGTCGGTGACCCCGTGGCTGACGCCGGGTTTGACTCCGGCACCGGTCATCCAGCAGGTGAAGCCATCGGGATTGTGGTCGCGACCCTGGGCGCCTTTTTGAAACATCGGCATGCGGCCAAACTCGGTGCACCAAACGACCAGCGTGTCTTCGAGCAGGCCGCGTTGTTTCATATCGTTGATTAACGCAGCAGTCGGCTGATCGAGAATCTCGGCATGGACGTCGTATTGCTCTTTGAGCTTGCTGTGGCCATCCCAGTTGAGACGTCCGCCGCTGGCGTAGGCGCCGTTGAAGAGTTGCACGAAGCGCACGCCTTTTTCGATCAGTCGACGGGCAAGGATGCAGTTTTTGGCGTAGCCGGCTTTTATGGGGTTACTCTCATCGTCGGCGCCGTAGCTTTTCATGATGTGCGCCGGCTCGCTCGACAAGTCGTTGATCTCGGGAACGCTGAGCTGCATGCGCGCGGCGAGTTCGTAACTGGCGATACGCGCCGCGAGCTTGCCATCGCCGGGATGTTTTTTCAGGTGGCGATCGTTCATCCGGTTCAAAAGGGATCGCGCTGCCTGATCGCTATTCGCTGAAATATCGCCATAGGGCTCGAGATGGCGCAGCGGGCTGCTGGCGCTGAACTTGGTGCCCTGGAACTCGGCAGGCAGAAATCCCGGACCCCAGTTGTTGACACTGGCTTGAGGGATGCCGCGCGGATCGAGGATCGACACAAAAGCGGGCAGGTTCTGGTTGGCGCTGCCTAGCGCGTAGCTGGTCCAGGCACCGATGCTGGGAAAGCCATCCTGAACGAAACCAGTGGAGAGAAAATTTTCTGCCGGTCCGTGGGTGTTGGTCTCGCTGGTCAGCGAATGTACAAAAGCGAAGTCGTCGGTCAGTTCGGCGAGGTGGGGAATCATGTCCGAGACCATCTTGCCGGTCTGACCGCGTGGCCGAAATTTATACTGCGGGCGCGCCAGATTTCCGGCGGGCCCTTGAAAGGTCACCGGTGGTCCGCCGGCGAGAGGCTTGCCGTCTTGTTTGATCAGCTCCGGTTTGTAGTCCCAGGTTTCCAGCTGGCTGACCGCGCCGGCACAAAAAATGACCAGCACATTTTTGGCTTTGGCAGGGTGATGAGGTTGGCGTGCGGCGTAGGGGTCGGCGGGATTGATCTTGGGCGATTCGCCAGCGAGCAGTCCTTCGTTGCCGAGTAGATTCGACAGTGCAATCGAGCCGAGTGCGGTAGCGCTGTTCGACAGAAAGCCCCGTCGGTTGAGGAACTGGCGCCCTTGATGGGTGAGCGGATTTTGCATGGGCGATTTCATTGCTTTGAAGGATGCATCGATTCAATCGAGCAGGCGGGTGTCGAACGAGAACGGCACGGGTTTGCCGATCTTAATTTTGGAAAAGTCGGCATGGTTGGGATTCAGCAGGAAGCTGAATTCGGATGGCACGACGACGCTGGGCAGGCGCATGACTGGCGATCTTCCAGAGCGAAGCCAATCGTCCCCGATCGCTCGAGTCGATGGCGGGGCGGGGCAGTCACGCCAATCGCCAGGTAGTGCCTTGACGTTGGTTTTTGCTATCAAGGCATCGTCAAACTCGATTCGATAGGCGAGGTAATCGAAGTGCATTCGCGGATTTAAATGGACGAGGATTTCCAGCGCTGCCAGCGATTGATTCGAGCTTGTGTAGACCATCCACGAGCCACGCGAATTCCATCGACCACCGTAACGCGACGCGCCTTCGCCCGAGAAGGCGCTGCTGCTGCTGCGATGGGTTTTCACGATGCGCCAGGCTGATGCCATATCTGTTTCATGTTGGAGCTTTGGTTGCGGTCTAGCGGTCTAGTAATCGAGATCCGTCACGCATAGACGCCGTGGTCGATCCGGCCGAGCAGGTCTTCGACCTCGCGGGCGCCGACCTCAGTGGTCGCGTAGTCAAAAGGGATGGCGTCGCCGATGCCGAATTGCGGACTACGCAGCCAAACGCGGGCATTGGCGAGAGTCTCGAGGACTTCGACGGCACGACCGGTGAGGCGGGCGAAACGCACCACGTGGTCTGACTCGTCGGAGTCGAGTCGACCTTTGGTTTTGCGACGATGATACGTGGCTTTGGAAATACCCAGCAGACCGAGCAGGCGCTCCATCGGCAAGTCGACAATCTCGCGCAGTGCCTCCAACTCTGCGGTCGGTAGGCCACGCTGCACCTGCTCGATGAGGTGCGGGGTGGCTGAGATCGGATGATCTGCGACCGTGCCAGGTGCCGAATTTTCGGCTTCGGCATGTACCAAATGTGCGACTAATCCGCCGCCACCTGAAGTGGAATAGCGAAAACCACCGCTGGGCTTTGTTGATATACGACTCTTTGAAGATGGTTTCATTTGAG
>JBBKXR010000051.1:0-13898 GCA_037969585.1 Verrucomicrobiales bacterium | reverse complement strand
TCGCCGCATCGAGTCCGGCCTGATCGAAAGCATCCAATCCACACACCGCAGCGGCTATCTCGCCCTCGACATTTGCGACCGCCTGACTCACCGACAGCCCACGAAATCGCGAAGCATCTCCGTCACGCAACTCGTGCGCCTCGAACTGACCGGTCGACGCCCCCGAAGGGACTAGGCCCGAGCCCACCGATCCATTCTCCAACACCACCCGAGCCTCAATCGTCGGGTTGCCACGGGAATCAAAAATCTGCAGCGCACTGATTTGGGTAATTTTCATCGTTCGTTCGCTTCAAGAAATTCGCTCCAGCTGGACAGCCAATCTGACATTTTCTCCAAAGGATGACGGATCGAATCGACGGCAAAGGCCCGAACCAGATCCTTTTCACGATCTGGCAAATACTCCACCGGAGATTTTCCGTCAACGCGCGCCAGCATCAGCATCGGCACAAGCCGAACCGTAGCAGCTTCGACGTCATCTTTTCCCAGTCGCCCACGATAGGCTGACCATGCACCGCCCACCATCTTCAGACAGGCGTCGCGCTGCTCAGCAACGTGTAAAGATTTTAGAACCAGATGGTGAAGGAGAAACGCGACATCGAAAGCCGCGTCCCCGAACCAAGCCACTTCGCAGTCGAGGATCATCATCTGACCCTCACAAAACAGCAGGTTCTTAGGACTGAAATCGCCGTGAACCAGACACTGCCGGGAATCCCGAATGCGCAAGGCCTCGGCTCGAATCCGGTCGCGTATATTGGCATGCCTTTCCGCCGACGTCAGAAGATAGGGCTCCAGTCTTAGATCGTGAAACCCGCCCGTGGTTTCAAATTCAGATTGGATCTGCAAATTGCCCCAAGTCTCGCGATGAATTTTTCCGAGAATGCTTGCCGCTGTCCGAGCGTGGTTTGAGTCGCAGCAAGCACCCAACATTAACGTCTTCCAATTCAAAAATTCAGGACCCAGCAATTCCATGGTGAAGTAGCCGCCGTCCTCGCTATGCGAATAGACAGTCGGCACACTTTCCGGAACGATCTGCCTGACTCGATTGAGATAGGCTACCTCATAACCATTCCGCGCAGGATCCGCATGCCACTCCGCCTCGACTTTTAGCTGCGACAAAGCCCGCTTCACGACAAATATCCTGCCGGCGTCCTCAACTCGATAAATGTCGCTGGATATGCCACCTGCCATCGGCTCACATACGGCACCGTCCCCGGAGATAATACCGTCGTCTAAAAGCTGTTGTCGAAATTGCGGACTCATTAAGTTTGTGATCTACAGCAAACGCTCTCACCCTACACTGCCCCATCGAGCCGGAGCAACCGCCTTACCTCACCCATGATTCTCCAATTCGGAACCGGAAATTTTCTGCGCGCCTTCGTCGATCTATTCGTCGATGAGCTCGACGACAATTCTGCTTCCCAGCTCGGTCCGGTCTTCGCCGTGCAGTCGACCGGTCGAGAGCGCGCCGACGCCCTCAATCGGGCGAATGGAAACTACCACGTCGCCATTCAAGGCTTTCGTGACGGTCAAATCATTGACGAAGTCCGCCACGTCACGTCAATCGAGGAAGCGCTCTATTCCGGAACTCAGTGGCAAAGAATCCTCGAAGTCGCCTGTCATCCCGAGCTGGTCGCCATTGTCTCGAACACCACCGAAGCCGGTCTTGCCCTCGACGATCGCGACCACGATCGCCCGGCTTTCTCCGAAGCGCCCCACTCGTTTCCCGCGAAGCTCCTCGACGCACTGATCGCTCGCCATACATCCGATCAGCCCGCACCGTGGATCATCCCCTGCGAATTGGTCGAGGATAACGGCGATCAACTTCGTGCACTGGTCACGGAACAAGCGGCCCGCTGGGAGCTTGATAAGGCTATCGTCGGTTGGATCAAAAACGACTGTTGCTGGGTCAACAGCCTGGTCGACCGGATTGTTCCGGGCACGCCAAAATCTCACCCGCTTCTCGATAGCGATCCCCTGCTGATCAGTTGTGAGCCGTACGCTTTCTGGGCTGTCGAAACCGAGCGCGACGATTTCCCTTTCGCTGCCCATCCGGCGGTCATCACGGCTTCGGACATATCCGCCTACACCTTACGCAAAGTTCGCATCCTCAATGGTGCTCACTCCGCTCTCGTCAACCGAGCGCAGGTCACTGGGGTGACCACCGTTCGCGAGTGCGTCGAGCATCCCGAAATCGGTCCATGGCTGGAACAGCTATTGTTTGAAGAAATCGTGCCTGTGCTCGAAGGCCGTTGCGATGACCGCGCGGGATTCGCCCGGGCGACACTCGATCGCTTTCGTAATCCATTTCTCGATCATCAGTTGTCTGCCATCGCTCTGAACCATGACAGCAAGGTCGCCGTGCGACTGGCACCCACGTTGGAAGAATTTCGCAATAAATTCTCCACAGATCCACCGCTGCTGTCGACACTGCTTGCGAGCGACTGCTAGTCTTCCTCCCCATCAAATCATCATGAATTCGTTGATCAATCTTGTGCAATCAAGCGCTTCGCGGCTGGCCTTTTTCTGTTTGGCATTATTGAACCCAATGCTCGCGTCGGCGGACACCTCGTCGAGTCCTAACATCATTATCATCTACACCGACGATCAGGGTTTCGGTGATGCCAGCTGCCTGAACCCCGACGCGAAATTTCAAACACCTAATCTCGACCGGCTCGCCAATGAGGGCATTTCTTTTACCAATGCACATTCTTCGGACAGCGTCTGCACCCCCTCGCGCTACGGGCTGCTGACCGGTCGCTACAGTTGGCGGACGACCTTGAAAACCGGCGTCATGGGTGCCGAGGGAAAATGCCTGATCGCCGATGGCCGGATGACTCTGGCTTCGCTGCTTCGGGACAGCGGCTACGACACGGCCATGGTTGGAAAATGGCATCTTGGCATGGATTTTCCGGGTGATTCACCTGCCAGCCGCGACTGGACTCAGCCGGTGAAGGACATGCCTCTCGACAAGGGGTTCGATTACTTTTTCGGCATCCCTGCTTCGCTGAACTACGGCGTCCTGGCCTGGTTCGAAGGCCGCCACGCCAAGGTGCCGCCAACCGGTTTCACCAACAAAAAACCGAACCAGCGGCACGTCGATTACCGCATCATGCCGCCCTATCAAGACACCCCCGAAAAGACTCGCGAAGTGGTCGGTAAACTCGGCATGGAGGTCGCGCCCGACTTTATCGATAACCAATGTCTGACGCGATTCACCGACAAGACCATCGAGTGGATCCAGAGCAAGGCTGACAACAAAAAGCCGTTTTTTGTCTACCTGCCGTACACCTCGCCGCATTACCCGGTGTGTCCGCTCCCCGAATTCCACGGCCAGGGAGAGTGCGGCGGCTATGGCGAATTCGTCATCGAAACTGATCACCACGTCGGTCGTATTCTTGATTTCCTCAAGGCCTCCGGCATCGATGACAACACGATGATCGTCTACACCAGCGACAATGGTCCGGAAACTTCCTGGAAGCAGCGCATCGATGACTTTGGGCATCACAGCAATGCGGTCTACCGTGGCGGCAAACGCGACATTTACGAAGGCGGCCATCGAGTGCCATTCTTTGTTCGCTGGCCGGCAGGGATTACGTCGCCGGGTCGCAGCTTTTCCAATCAAGTCGGACAGGTCGATCTACTGGCGACGATCGCAGATCTTGTCGGCACAATGCTCCCCGATAACGCCGCGGAAGACAGCCATAGTTTTGCATCTGTTTTGAAAAACCCGGTTTCCAATTTCTCTCGCTTGCCGCTAATTAACCACGGTATCAACGGGCGCTTTTCGATTACCGAAGGGAATTGGAAACTGATTCTTCCACACGGCAAGGAGATGGTCGAACTCTACGATCTAGCCTCCGATCCCGCCGAACAAGACAACGTCGACGCACAACATCCGGAAAAGATCGCGGCCTTGCGAAGCAAGCTCACCAGCATCATTTGCAACGGACGCACCACTTCGGGATCGAAGCAGAAAAACGATACCGCCCATTGGAAAGACCTGACTTGGATAACCAAGGAGACGTACCAGTCCCGGCAAAATTAGCCGCATTTTAGCTGTATCTGCTTCATTGCATCACTTTCTCATTTCCCGATGGCCGACGAACGCCCCAACATCATTTTCATCATCACCGATCAGCAGCGTTTCGATACGATTTGCGAGGCCGGTTTTGATCACGTTGATACACCCAATCTCGATAGATTGATGCGTGAAGGCGTGTCTTTCGATCAATGTTACGTCACCGCACCGTCGTGTGCGCCCTCGCGCGCCAGTTTGTTCACCGGTCATTATCCACACACCACCGGCATCCTCAAAAACGCCGACACCTGGCGTCATGGCTGGATCGAGCAACTGAGCGACTCCGGTTATCACACAGCAAATATCGGCAAGATGCACACCTGGCCGTTTCAAACCGAAATGGGTTTTGATCAGCGCTACGTGGTTGAGAACAAGGATCGCTATCTCGAGGGGCGTTATTTCTTCGACGAATGGGACAAGGCGCTGCGCGCCCGCGGCAAGGTGAAACAGCAGCGCGAACTCTACCGAAAGCTGCCCGACTACGAGCAACGACTCGGCGCATTCGAATGGGAACTCGACGAAGATCTGCATCCCGATTTTTTCGTCGGCGACCTGGCCTCTTGGTGGATCCGAAATTATCCCGTCAGCGAACCGATGTTCCTGCAGATCGGATTTCCCGGACCTCATCCGCCTTACGATCCGATTCCCCGCTACGCGGAGCCTTACCTGCAGCGGGATCTACAGCTGGCGCCGGTGACCGACGAAGACCTGGCGAACCAGCCCGCCCCTTACAAGGGAATGCGTATTCACAATACCGAGGTCGATCACGACTCGGTCGTTCACCAACTTGAGCCGAGCGACGAGCAACGTCATCGGCAGCGCGCTTACTACCTCGCCAACGTCACCATGATTGACGAAAAAATCGGCGAAATCATCGACGCTCTGGACGAGACCGGACAGTTAGAGAACTCAGTAATTGTGTTCACCTCCGATCACGGTGATTGCTTGACCGATCACGGCCACAGCCAGAAATGGACCATGTACGACGCCGTCACTCGCGTGCCAATGATCGTCTGGTCTCCTAAGCACATCTCCGGTGGTCGCCGCATCGACGGGCTGTGCCAAGCGATGGATATCGGCCCCACATTGTTGGAACTGGCCGGCGTTGAAGTGCCTCAACCGATGGCCGCTCAGTCTTTACTTCCGGTACTGAACGATGAACCGAATGCTGAAGCATCGTGTCTGCGCGACGTGGTTTTTGCCGAGCAGGCACGCGACGGCAACTTCACCACCAGCGACTTCATGACCATGGTGCGCACACGAGAATGGAAGCTGGTGCATTTCCTCGGTGAGTCCTGTGGGCAGCTGTTCGACCTGAAAGCGGATCCTACGGAAAACGTCAATCTGTGGGACTCAGAGGACCACGTCGAGCGCAAACGCGAATTGCTCGACCGACTTCGCGAATGGCGGATGCGTGACGCCTATCAGAATGCGGCGCTCTGGGAAGAGCACCGCTGATCAACCTGAATAACGATCAGGTGAGAGACGTTTGTCGATATCGCCTCCCGTCAGTTGATCTGCAACCAGTCTACCAGTCACCGGGCCGAGGCTGAGGCCGAGCATCGAGTGGCCGGCGGCAACGATCGCATTGTCGCAGCCGGGCACACCACCGATGTAAGGCAGGCCATCCGGGGAACACGGACGGAGTCCCGACCAGGGTTCGAGTCCGACAAAATGATCCGCTGAGAACTCTGGAAAGAAGCGACAAAAGGAATCGATAATGCCACCGAGTCGAACGCGATCGATCGACAGGTCGTCGCCACAGATTTCCATCGTGCCGGCGACTCGCAGGGTGTCACCCATCGGCGTCACGGCAACCCGACCTTCCTTGAGTAGTGAACACAACTGCGGAAGCTTGGGTGGCTTTGTCAGGGTGAATGAATAGCCTTTGCCACCCTGCATCGGCAGATTCAGTCCAAGTTGATTTGCCAGCTTCGGGCTCCATACCCCACCAGCGATGACGAACTGGTCAGCGCATATCTCTTCGCCACCACGCAAGCGCGCACGCTCGATTTGGGATTCCTTCACCGCCAGCTCATCGACCTCCCCCAGACGAATTTCGCCGCCCTGTTTTCGAATACCGACGCGCAGCGCTTCGAGAAATTTTTGCGAATCGAGGTGTGCATCCTGCTCAAACCAAACACCCCCTGCGGCATCCATCGACACCGCCGGGTCGAGTTCGCGCAGCCGCTCGGGTGCGCAGACTTCCGCCTTGATTCCAATCCGGTTCGCTGCCACGGCGACCTCTTGCTCTTCGCGCAGTCCGGCATCAGTCTGACAAAGCATTAGCAAACCGCGTTCGACCAACTCGAAATCGAGATCGTCGGCGAGCTGTTGAAACAGATGGCGACTCTCCAAGCTCAAATCGCGCAACAGTTCCTGACAGTTTTCAACATGGCGCCGATTGCAGTGCCGATAGAACTGCCAGCACCATTGCCACAGTTTCGGGTCGAGACGCGGTCGCAGGAAAAATGGACTGCGCCGATTTAGCATCCATTTCAAGCCTTGTGAAATCACTCCCGGTGCGGCTAGCGGCGTGAAGTGACTCGGCACAATCATCCCGGCGTTCCGATCCGAGCAGCTCTCTCGACGCGTCGGGTCGCGGTCGACGATAACCACACGATGTCCCCCCTTGGCGAGGAAATAGCCGGAGCATAGGCCAATCACACCGCCACCGATGACCAGGATTTTCTTTTCAGCAGCACTCATTGAATCTGATGTAGTGGACTACCTAAGAATTTAGTCGAGCCGCCCCCGGCCAACGCAGCGGCTAAACTCTTCCTATTTACCGTTCGCATCTACTCATGTCACTGATCCGACGCTCCAGGCCACTGTGCCCACCAGTCTCGAAACTGCCTCCATTGCGTTCGCAGAAATTCCTCCTGACTTGGCGACAGGCGATCTTTTGAATTGATCTGATACCGATAGGCGTCGTGACCTTCGAGGACCATCAAGGCTTTGTAGTAAAGCACCAGATCGGGACCCTCATCGTATTTGGACAACACCTGCAATGCTTCCTCCAGCTGCCGACCGAGGCATCGCGCTTCGGCGTCGCCAGATGCGGCGCGTTCGCACAACTCGACATAACGCAAAACCTCGCGCGGCAAGGCATTGCCGACACCAGTGATCGCGCCCTTCGCTCCGCAGCGTACGAAACCATGAAACACCTGCGTGTCGACACCGGCCATGAGGATCAGACCGGAATCGCCGCTGGTGATATTTTCAGCCGCATAGGTCAACGATTCGGCTCCGCCAAACTCTTTGAAGCCAACGAGGTTTTTGTGATCGCTGCGCAGCGAGAAGAACAGATCGGCCTTGGTTTCAAATCCGTAGTAAGGACTGTTATAGATCACCGCAGGCAGATCGTTACCGGCTTCAAGCACCGCCGCAAAATGATCGCGCTGAGCCGCGGACGACGTACCGCGCGACAACAGACGCGGGATCACCATCAGACCGACGGCACCGCACTGCTTACCGTGAGCTGCATGAGCGGCGGCGCGAGCCGTGCTCTGGGCTCCGGTACCGACGACGACAGGAATACCCGCATCGACCAGGCGGCGCACGCCCTCCTGACGTTGCTCGTCGCTGAGCAGCGGCCAGTCGCCCATCGATCCGCAATAGACCACAGCGCGCATGCCGAGTTCGATGAGTTGTTTGCCGGTCGCGACCAGAGCGTCGAAATCAGGCGTTCCGTGTTGGTCGCACGGAGTCATGAGCGCGGGAATGGTTCCCTGAAATACGTTGACGTCAGACATAGATTAGCGGGTTGAATTGAAGATCGGAATTTTCTATATTACTCGTTAGGGATGACCGCTTTTGCGCGGCGATCATTGACGATGAAATGGCCGAGCGCCTCACCGGATTTCTTGGCGGCGACCATCCAAACCGCACCGGGGCGGGTCGGTTGTTCGCGAACTTTTTCGGCACCGATCACGCCATAGGATTTAGGTTTTCCCCGGCCATCGATCCAGAACAATTCAACGGCTTGGTCGCTCTTATTCATGAATGCCACCCTGAAGGTCTCACCATCCGGTTTCGACGGCGGCGCTTCACCGTTGGCCGCTGGATGCCATGTCAGTGGGACAAGCGATTCGAGCGACGGGGCAATTTTGCGAGCAAATTCAATCGGCCCGAGCTTGCGCAGTTCGGCCAGCTTCTCGGCACGTTGCGGATCGTCAGCGAGATTGGCCCACTCGTAGGGATCTTCGGCGATGTGATAGAGCTCCTCTTCACCGTTGGCGTAGTGGATGTAGCGCCAGTCGCGAGCACTGATGCCGTAGCTGCCTGCATCGGCGAGATGAGTGGTGGCGATGTTCGGCCATTCGGCCTGCGGATCTTTCAGCAATGGCACCAGACTCAATCCGTCGTTGGTATCTTTGTCAGGAAGTCCGCTCAATTCGGTGAGCGTCGGGAACAGACTAAGCAGATCGACCGGCTGATCGCAGACCGATCCAGCAACCGTTCCTTCGGGCAACCCGGGCGCGACTGTTTTCGGCACGCGGATCATAAGCGGCACGCGGGTCACTGCCCGCCAGGCTGTGTATTTCTGCCAGTGCATTTTTTCGCCGAGATGCCAGCCATGATCGCTCCATAACACGACGATCGTGCTGTCTTTGTTAGGGCCGCTATCCAGCGAATCGAGCACGCGCCCAAGCATGGCATCAGCGAAGTGGATCGACGCCAGGTAGCCCTGAATCCCCTGCTTCCACTGCCCCTGTTCGCGAATGTGGGGAAAGTAGCGATTCGGCCCACGCTTCTTACCTTCCGGCGGCAGATCATCGAGATCGTCTGTCTTATAACCAGGCGGAAGTTTGATATCTTCCAGCGGAAACGGTTCAAAATATTTCTTAGGAACAAACCATGGCTCATGCGGCCGATAGATTCCGCAGGCGAGAAAAAACGGTTGCTCGTGTTGTTGGGAAAGCTTTTCCCCCACCCACTTCGATACCGCCCAGTCGCCGCCGAACTCCTCGTCCGTGACATCGAGCGCGGCCCAGTCGGTTTCGATATACTGCCATTGCCCGCCGCGCGGCAGACTGACCGGTCGCTGCTTGGGATAGAAGGTATCGGGAAACGGATTCTCACTTTCCTTAGCGGGAAAATATTCATCCCACGAACGAGCATCGATGAAGTAGTGCAGCATTTTCCCAGAGCCCGACGCCCGATAGCCATGGTTGCGAAAATGCTGCGGTAGCAGATCGGCATCAGGCAGTATCTCGCGCATTTTCTGTTCGTTGGCGTAGATCCCCGAGCGATGCGGCGCGATGCCACTCATGATCGCGCTGCGCGACGGATTGCAGGCGGCCGCCGGACAGTGCGCATTAGTGAACAGCACGCCGCTCGCAGCCAAGCGGTCGAGATTCGGCGTGATCGATTGCGCATTGCCACCGAGGCAGCCGACCCAGTCGTTGAGGTCGTCGAGCGCAATAAACAGGATGCTGGGCTTCGCCTGCGCATCGGCTGCAAGCAGCGAAAAATTGCCAGTAAGCGCCAGCCCAGCCAACAAGCACACGACTACCCATGGAGCGCGGGCGTCTCGCCCGCACCTCTGCCGATCCACATAATGCGAGCGAGACGCTCGCGCTCCGACTGTCGTTTGCTGCGCTCTCATTTCGTCAGGTTGGGGATCCCAAAGGCAAATGGCGTAGTTGGATCGATCAGCAGTTCGGCCTCGGCCGTAATGAATGCGGAACCGGTAACCACGGGAATCACCGCTTCATCATTTTCTACGCAGACTTCGATCCGCCCTTCAAAAACAGAGTCAAGAATTCCCGCCTGTCGCCAGCAAGCTCCGACTTCGATTTCCCGATCAGCATACAGGCACGCCAACTTCGCACTGGTGCCCGTCCCGCACGGCGAACGGTCGTAGGCTTTGCCCGGGCAGAGGACGAAATTTTTGCTGTCGGCCAACCCCGGATCGGTCGGCGGACCGAACACCTCGATGTGATCGATCTCGCTGCCGTCGTCTCCGGTTATTCCATCCGCAGCCAGCGCCTGGCGCAGAGCCCAGCAGAACTCCGTCAGTTCACCGATGCGGTCCTGGGCGATGACCAATCCATCAGGCGCTTCAGTTAGAAAAAACCAGTTTCCGCCCCATGCAACGTCTCCGAACACCCAGCCATAGCCATCTACATGAACATCGGCCGCAATTCGTGATCGATAACTCGGCACATTACGCACCGTCACCGAACCACCGTCGCCAACCTCTACCGTCACCACTCCCGTTGGCGTATCGATGCGATGGATACCGCCGCCAATTTTGCCCAAATGCGCCAGCGTCACTGCGACGCCCATCGTTCCGTGCAGACAGCCGTTCAGGCAGCCGACATTATTAAAAAATATCACCCCAGCCACACAATCGTCAGCCGCCGGTTCACAGAGCATCGCACCGACCACCGCATCGTGTCCGCGAGGTTCACAGACACTGGCAGTGCGCAGCCAGTCAAACTCGCGGGCAAAACTCTCTCGCTTCGCTGCCATCGTCGCACCGTGAGGTTCGGCAGCACCGGCGACGATGACTCGCGTTGGCTCCCCACCCGTATGGGAATCAATGACTCGAATGCGTTGTGGCGAGATTGGTGTCATGGCTTCGAGTCCTCTAAGATACCATCAGGGTATTGGCAAGAATGCCAGCAAAGAAGAGCTACTGAGCTGCACCTACCGTGTGATCTATCATCTTGAATCAGGCGCGCCGCCCCTCCCGGTAAAGGGGGGTGCAATTGGCTAAATCCTGTCGTTCTCGTGACGCCAGCGCGTCCGGATGGCACTCTCGGTGACCACAACGCCGCCGCTCATACGCACGCGAGAACGACATCATATCCGCTCGCTCAAACCCCTTTCGCTATTCGCGACAAGCAAATCCAAAACGCCCCCGGGAAGCCAGGCTTGCGAGTTTTTTCCTCCGGTCTCATTGGCCCGAGTCGAAGCTAAGGAGAATGGCTCCCCACTGCGTTTCAAGATAAGGGCCGATGCCAATCAGGCTCGGGATGCCGATTACCCTGAACTGGTAAAGCGCATACGAGTAGCCGATTCCGCCCCACTGGACGACCCACAAGTGGTTCGCGACACTGGCGAACCCAAGGATACTCGAGCGGATCATGTAGGCATAGAGGACGGCTTCCGGATGCCCTCCACTCAACATCGGCAAGCCGAGTCGAACTGCCGCCTCCGCCTGCGCGAAACGCTCGACAGCACCGTCAGTGAGAAGCAGACCCAACAACCTCAAGGTATCAGCGCCTAAACCGACTCCGAAGCCCAGAAACAAGCTGGCGATATCAACCGGACCACCAATGATAATATCCTCGGGAAAACCTCCAACCCAGGTATCGAAGATGTCGACGTAGAGCGTGTCCCTGCCGGGTCCACCATCAAGGAAGTCGGCACCCGGACCGCCCACCAACAGGTCGTCGCCAGGGCCTCCAAAGAGACGATCATTGCCTTCGCCACCGAACAGCTCGTCGTCGCCCGAACCACCTTCGAGCAGATCGTTACCGCCTTCACCGAACAGTTCGTCGTTGCCGCTGCCGCCAACGAGATGATCGTCTCCCGATCCGCCGAGCAACCTGTCGTCGCCCGCCCCACCGTCGAGGAAGTCGTCGCCAGTATCGCCGAAGAGATCGTCGTTGCCGCTACCGCCGAGCAGGCGGTCGTTGCCTGGACCGCCCCTGAGAGTGTCATTGCCGGGTCCGCCGTCGAGGTCGTCGTTGCCGATTCCACCGTCGAGGTGATCATTGCCGGAGCCGCCATTGAGGTCGTCATTGCCCGCCCCACCCTCAAGCAGGTCGTTACCGGATCCACCGTTGAGACGATCATTTCCACCACCGCCAAACAGTTCATCGTTACCCGAGCCGCCGTCGATGAGATCATTTCCATCCTCTCCGTAAAGCAAATCGTTGCCACTGCCGCCGTCAATTCTGTCTCCACCCGGACCGCCGTAGACCACGTCGTTGCCCGCGCCGGCGTTGATCGTGTCGGGACTGCCGGTGCCGGCGTCGCTGGTCATGCCGATTACGAGCAGGAAGCGGTTGTCTCGCGGCACCAGACGGGCGCTACCGCTATCGCCGCCGATGTGATCCCGACCGCTACCAGTGGTGATGTTGTCGCCACCGCTGCCGCCGAACACGACATCGTTGCCACTGCCGCTGACGATGGTGTCACTGCCGCCAAAATTGGCATCAGTGGTGGTCACCGAGCTGAGGTAGCCTGAACCGGTATAGGTGGCCGAACCGTTGTCGCCGAGAATCACCGACGAGAACGGATTGCCGCCGCTGTTGAGTGAGTCATTGCCCTGTCCGCCCATGATCATGACGGCACCACTTGTTGCCGTAATCCGGTCATTGCCGCCAACGGAAGGAGCAATTGTGCGCACGGAGCTCAAAACCGGGGATCCTGAACCGGTATTCCACAACACCTCACCATTGTCGCCGAGCAACACGCTGTTTCCAGCGCCGCTGGTAATGAGATCGCTACCGACTCCGCCAAGAGCCGTGCCCGTCCCGTTCCCCAGGAAAATCGAATCGTTGCCGCCGATGCTAACATTGATGCTGCGAGCCCGGGCAAGAACGCCGGCATTAAAATCGACGAGCGCCTCGTCGCCGAGCACGGTGTCAATGCCGTTGGCACCGTAAATCGTGTCAGCTCCCGCCCCTCCTACTGCCACGTTGTTGCCATCGCCAAGATAGATTAAATCACCGCCACCGACACCACTTCCGGTCGTCACCAGATTCTCAATGAGCCCATTTTGGAAGAATGCCGAACCTTCGTTGCCAAGCACGATGTCCTCGCCTGATCCACCTGTAATCGTGTTGCTACCCGTTCCCCCGATGATCAAATTAAAACCGTCACCCGCGTAGATCAGATCATCGTCGCCAACGCCGCTGAAGAGGGAATCCACACGATCAATGACTCCCCGGGTGAAAATCGCCTGCCCCTCGTCGCCGAGCAGAATGTCGAAGCCCGATCGGCTGCGAATCACGTCTTTTCCGACGCCCCCAAGAACCACGTTGTCGCCTTCTCCAACATCGATAAAGTCGGCATCGCCCTTGCCTGATGTGGTCGTAAAGATATGGGCCACGGTGCCGGCAGTCGGGTCGAACGTGGCCTTGCCATTGTCCCCCAATACGAAATCGCTTCCAAGTTTTGTGGGACCTCTGCCGGTCCTGATATCATCGGATGCCATGCCGCCGAAGATCGTGTTGTTGCCGTCTCCGGTGGTGATCGTGTCCACCCCTCCTGTCTCAGGCAGGCTATCGGTGGTCTCGATGCTCATCAGATTGCCCTGCCCAACGAGCGCTCCCAGTGGCACGTAGGTCAGCATGCCGTTGTCACCGATGACGATGTGATCGCTGGCTACTGCACTACCGTCGCCCAATGCGATGGTGTCCAAGCCGTCGCCGCCAAGCACAATCTTGAAGCCGTCGCCGGTGATGATCGTGTCGTCGCCGCCGAGGTCGGTGCTTGTTCCACCCGCGCTGGCCTGTGAGTTAGTAGTGACCTTCGCAAAGTTGTTGCCTTCGGTATCCATCTGCACCGAGCCGTTGTCGCCGAGGATGGTGTCGGCGCCGATGGTCGTGGTGATGAGGTCGCCCGCCATCCCGCCGAGGATGGTGTTGTTGCCGGCACCGGTAATGATCGTATCCACGCCACCGGTCGCTGCCAGAGTATCGGTAGTTTCGAAACGCAGTGGCCGACCCGCGCCCGGCTGTCCGATTGCCACGTAGGTCACCATGCCATTGTCGCCGATGACGATGCGCTCGCTCGAGACCGCGCTGCCTTCACCCAGCTTGATGGTATCCATGCCGTCTCCGCCAAGCACGACCTT
>JBBKXR010000050.1:0-35104 GCA_037969585.1 Verrucomicrobiales bacterium | reverse complement strand
TGGCGATGTGATTTCAGGAGCAAGGAGCAAGGAGCAAGGAGTTAGGAGTTAGGAGTTAGGAGTTAGGAGTTAGGAGTTAGTTATGGCGGAAGTGATTCATACGGCAAATTTCGTTGAGGATGCAGTCGAGCGGATTGCTTCGGCGATACTTCAAGTGCACGAAGGTGGGCGGCGTTTTCGGTTGAGCCTGTGCGGCGGTGGTACGCCGAAACCGATTTATCAGGCGCTGGCAGAACGCACCGATATCGACTGGTCGCGAGTGTTGGTGACGTTTGGTGACGAGCGTTGCGTCGGACCCGAGGATGAAGCGAGCAACTATCGGATGGCTCGGGAGGCGCTGCTGAAACCGGCCGGCGTGGCGGATGAAAATGTCGTTCGGATCGAAGGCGAACGCGAACCGGAGGATGCGGCTCGCGTCTGCGAAGCCCGGCTTCGAGATCTGGCGACCGCGACCGGCGAGTCGATTTTTCGTCATGATCTAGTCTTGCTCGGTATGGGTGACGATGGTCACACCGCATCGCTGTTTCCGGAGACCAAAGCACTCGAGGAGGCGGAGCGCTGGGTGATTTCTAACTACGTGCCCAAATTTGATTCAACACGTGTAACCTTCACTTACCCTTTAATACAGGCGGCGGAGGAGGTTTTGTTCCTGGTCAGTGGCGCCGCAAAGCTCCCCATCGTCGGTGAGGCGGTCGTCGGCATCGGAAATCATCCAGCGGGCGCCGTAACGCCGGAAACAGGTAAGGTGACGTGGCTGCTGGGATGAAAAATCAGCTCGGGTAGCTGCGAGCGTGAGCGAATGGTCTTTGCGTTGGTTGCTTGTCGGACGCCTGCGGGGAGTCTATTCTCCAGCGATGAATTTGGGGCAATCGACATCGTTTTTTTGCGTCGCTCTACTCGTCTCGCTGCTGGCGCCGGAGAGTCACGCTGCTGAATCTCTCGCCGGTTCGCGTCCGAATGTGGTGGTGATCCTGTGCGACGATCTGGGCTATTCCGATATCGCTTGCTACGGTGGCGAAATTCGCACTCCGAATCTCGATTCGATGGCGGCGGAAGGCCTGCGTTTTACGCAGTTTTACAACAACGCCGTGTGCGTCACCACGCGGGCTTCGATGATCACTGGTTTGTATCCGCGCCAGAAAAAGGGCGGACTGTTGCGCCCTAACATGGTGACGCTGGGCGATGCGATGAAGGCATCAGGATACCAGACCGGCTACATCGGCAAATGGCATCTTGGCGATGCGGCACCGAAACGACCCATCGATCGTGGCTTTGACCGGTACTACGGTCTGCTCAGTGGTTGCTGCAATTTTTTCAATCCGGGGCAGCCCGATCCGGTGTTCTACAACGGCGGCAACCCAAGCCCCCGCCACTTTGCCGATGGCGAAAAAACGATTACTGAATTTCCGGACGGGTACTATTCGACCGATGCGTTCACCGACCGCGCCGTCGAATGGATCGGGGATTTCGCCAAGCACGATGAGCAGCCGTTTTTTCTGCATCTCTGCTACACTGCGCCGCATTTTCCGCTGCATGCACCCGCGGAGGATATCGCCCGCTATGCGGGAAAATTCGACGACGGCTATTTCGCCCTGCGCGAACGAAGGCTGAAAAAAATGGTCGAGGCGGGCCTGATTGATGCCAAGTGGGATTTGTCGTCGGTCGATCCCAAGCAGTCCGATTTTCGCTACGATTACGCGGTGACGCCTTGGGATGAAGTCGAAGATTTGCCGCGCGAGCGGCGTCGCATGGAAGTCTACGCGGCGATGGTCGATCGCATGGATCAAGGCATAGGCCGGGTCATGGTTGCCCTGGAGCAGGCGGGCGTCGACGACAATACAGTGGTGATGTTTCTCAGCGACAACGGCGGTTGCGCCTCCTGGCCACAACATGAAGCTGAATTCGTGACATACAACGAGGGCAAGATCCTCGGCGAGGAGGATACCTATGAGTTCGTCGGCAAAGGCTGGGGTTGGGCGCAGAACGCGCCGTTTCGCCGTCACAAAACGTGGACCTACGAAGGCGGAATCGCGACGCCGATGATCGTTCGCTGGCCGAAGCGTGTCGCGGCGGGGGAGATCACTCATGGCGTCGGTCACGTGATCGATTTTATGCCGACGCTGTTGGAGTTGGCTGGCGGTGAGTATCCGCAAACGATCAATGGCGAGGCGTCGCTGGAACTGGAGGGCAAAAGCTTTTTGCCACTGCTGGAAGAGAACGGCAGCGAAGCGGTAATCCATGATCAATTGGCCTGGGAATTGTATGGCAATCGCGCGCTGCGACGGGGTAAGTGGAAACTGGTGTGGGGTGCCGGTTTGAAAAAGTGGGAGCTTTACGATATGGAGCAGGACCGGACTGAGACCCGCGATTTGGCGTCAGTGTATCCGGATCGTATCCAAGCGATGAGTGAGGCGTGGTATCGGTGGGCGGATGCGACCGAAGGGAAATATGAGAACGGAGAACGGTAGGCTATTAGCGATTTTGTTGTGATGTCAGAAGACCAACCAAAAGTCAGCGATGAGAGAAAGCTACCGCCCAGCGAGCCGCGCTCATGGGAAAAGCGAGAGGAACCGAGCGTGGCTTCGGAGAAGCGCTGGGCGGGGCTGGCCAAGACCTTCGTCTACTCGGTGTGGATCACGTTGCTGGTGATCGCTATCGCATTTGCGGTTTTGTATGCCCGCCGTCAGGGGTTTGGGCGTTAGTTAGAGTCGAGGTAGCCGTGGACGATCCGGTGAGGTCGAGCGTCCCGCCGGTTCCAAACTGGACGGCTCTCGTCCACTGCGAACGCCGAAACTGCGGTATCACGTGACGGGCTACGGCTTTACCGGATATGGACGAGCAGTGTGATACTGGCGTCTCGCCAGTCCGAGCTGGACGATCGATCAATGCACCGAACCGCCGAGACGGCGGTATCACACTGCCGGGCTACTGGCTCATCATCTGTGGCTTCGGTTTGCCAGAGATCTTTCCGATTGGGCGGTTGTTTTTGCCGGGGCGATCCCAGTCGCCGAGATCTTCGCGGGCGCGTTCAGCGTAGTCGGTGAGTCGAGCGACGATGTCGGCGTGCTCCGCGGCGAGGTTCTTCGACTCAAGCGGATCGTCGGCGACGTTGAACAGGGCCAACGTGTCCGGTGTCGGACGATTTCGGCTGAGATTACCAAATTTCTTTTTCAGTGGTAGGCGCAACTTCCACTCACCGGAGCGGACGCACTGCAACTGGTCGAGGTAGTAGTAGTAGAACGCTTCGTGCGGTGACTTGGCATTTTTTTCGCCAGCCAGCAGTGGCCAGATGTCGCGACCGTCGATCACGCGATCAGTCGGCACATCGGCGCCGGCGAGCTTGGCGAAGGTCGGCAAAAAATCGAAGGTCACGGCCACTTCAGCGCACTCTTTTCCGGCGGGGATTTTTCCCGGCCAGCGGGCGATGCAAGGGACGCGCTGTCCGCCCTCGCGAGTTGTGTAGCCCCAACCACCCATCGGCAGATTGATGCCCTGTAGCGGCTTGCGTTTCGGCGCTCCGTTATCGGACATCCAGATCATCAACGTGTTGTCGTCGAGGTCGAGGCGCTTCAGGGCAGCGATGATTTCTCCGGTCGACCAATCGAGTTCTTCAACGCTGTCGCCCCAATCGCCATTCTCGGATTTGCCTTTGAAGGCGGGACTTGAATAAGGCGTAGTGGTCGAGCCGGGCATGGCGTGCGGCAGGTAGATGAAGAATGGTTGATCGCGCTTTTCAGTCATGAACTCGATGGCGCGCTCGGTGTAACGCTTGGTCAGGTAGTCGCGGTCGACGGGTTGCTCGATGACCTTCTCGTCTTGCATCAACGGCAGCTCGGGCCAATGCGGTCGGTTCGAGCGCTTGTGCGCATTGTCGGAGTAGGGGATGCCGAGAAAGGAATCGAAGCCTTGTCGCGTCGGCAGAAATACTGGCTGATCGCCGAGGTGCCACTTACCGATGATGGTCGTGGCGTAGCCTTTGGTCTTGAGGATTTCGGCGATGGTGATTTCGTCGGGATGCAGGCCATTGGGTGACATCGGTCGCAGCACTGCACCGTCGGGAGCGGGAAAATCGAGACCAATGCGGCGCGGGTAACAGCCGGTCATCAAGCTGGCGCGCGAGGGAGTGCAGACGCCGGCGGTCGCGTAGCAATGCGTGAGCTTCATGCCCTCCGCCGCCATTCGGTCGAGGTACGGTGTCTGGTGCTTCGGCGATCCGAAGCAGCCGACATCCCCGTAGCCGAGGTTGTCGACAAAGATGAGAATGAAGTTGGGCGGCCGATCGGGATCGGCGCCCTCATCTTGCGCCAGAGCGAGCGCAGAGCACAGAGACAGAACGATCGCAGTTGCGATCGCTGTCTGTGTGGCGCTCCGCGCGGACATTATTGGCCTAGGCGCTTAGCTCAGCTTTCGGCGGGCTTATCGGCGATAGGTTTCTTTTCGTGAAAGCACAGCGCGAAAAGAATGAGAATCACGACCAGGTAAGTCACTGGCAACATCCAGAACTGTTTCCACTCGGGGAAGGTGGCTTCTTCGCCGATAACTTTGGTGTAGTAGTAGCCGCATAGAACCTGCGAACTGATCAGGAAGGCGATGCCTTGAGTGAAAACGGTGAGCAGTCCCTGTGCCTGGGCGCGCACGTTTTCGTGAACGTGGCGATCGACGTAGAGGTAGCCGGAGACGAACACGAAATCGTAGGAGAAACCGTGCAGCAGGACGCCGAACGCGGCCAGCCAGAGCAGGCTGCCCTGAATGACGGTGTCGTCGCCGAGGCTTCCTGCGACGGCGGCGAACACGAAGTAACGGACGATCCAGCAGAGGATGCCGATGATCATGGTCCACTTGATACCGAATTTTTTCAAGAAAACCGGTAGGACAAAGAACAGCACCGGCAGTTCGGCAACCTGTCCCCAAGTGAGGAAGGCGGTGGTTTTTTCCATGCCGGCCTGGCCGAGGAAAGCGCCGAGGTTCACCCAGTAGGGCATGAACGCGCAGCACACCAAAAGGCTGGCGAACATGAATACGGCAAACGAGAACTTTTTGAAATACGGCAAGGTTCCGGTGCCGACGAGATCGCCGAACGAGACCTTCTGTCCACGTGCTGGCGGAGGAGTCTTTGGCAGGAAAAAAGAGTAAATACCAATGACCAGCGAAGCTACTGCCGCGACGTAACACTGGTTGACTGAGGTGTCGTATTTAAACACGAAACTGATTGCGAGGCCGGCGAAAATCCAGCCGAGAGTGGCGAAGATACGCACCCGTGGGTAGTCCCGTTCAGCATCGGAGAGATGCTTCAGGCAGATGGTGTTCGAGAGGCCGAGCGTCGGCATGAAACACAGTGCGTGGGCGAGCAGCAGGCCGATGAAAATTCCGGGGTTTTCCGGATCAGCAAAGCTCGGGGCGGCGGCGATGAAGATACCGCCGACGATCATGAGTAGGCCCTGCAGCTTTTCCGCATTCATGAAGCGGTCGGCAAAGATGCCGATAAAAAATGGCGTGACGATGGCGGCAATCGGCGTGCAGGAGTAGGCGTCACCGATCGACTTTCCGGAAAATCCCGCTTCGAACATGAAGCGTCCAAGCCCGGCGAACCAGCATCCCCAAGTGAAGAACAGGAAGAACATCATCACGCTAAGCGTGGTGAACAGGGGCAACGGTGAGCGTTGTGTTGAAGAGGACATGGGAAAAAATGGTGGTTGGACGCGTGCAGGTTATGACAGCAAGCGCACGCGGCTGGCAAGTCTGGATCGTGAGGCTTGAACGCGGATGTGCGCTAGTTGGAAAGGGACGAGCCCGGATATTGCACCGGATCGTCCACTGGGCCACTCGGTGACGCTCGCGGCTACGTGTTGAATACTACGAACAGGCGACTGCAGTTTGTTTCGAAGAACCTAGACCCTCGATGCCGAGTTCGACGACGTCGCCGGGTTTCAGCCAGGGTTGTGGGGTCATGCCCATGGCGACGCCAGCGGGGGTGCCGGTGGAAATGACGTCTCCGGGGAGCAAGGTCATGAACTGACTGAGGTAGCTGATAATGTGTGGAATGTTGAAGATCAGGTTGGCGCTGGTGCCGTTCTGCATGGTTTTGCCGTTCACCTTGAGCCACATTTTGACGTTGTTGATGTCGTCGATCTCATCGGGAGTGGCGATGAACGGGCCGACCGGGGCGAAGGTGTCGCAGCTCTTGCCTTTGACCCATTGACCGCCGCGCTCGAGCTGAAAGGCGCGTTCGCTGTAGTCGTTGTGCAGCACATAGCCGGCGATGTGCGACTCGGCGTCGGCTTCGTTGACGTAGCTGGCTTTTTTGCCAATGACGACGGCGAGCTCGACTTCCCAGTCCGTTTTCTCGGCGCCGCGAGGGATGACGAGATCGTCGTTCGGTCCGACAAGGGCGCTGGTGGCTTTGAAGAAAATGATTGGCTCAGTCGGAGGGGTGGCGCCGGTTTCTTCGGCGTGGTCTTTGAAGTTCAGACCGATGCAGATGATTTTCGAGGGGCGGGCCAGTGGCGCTCCAAGACGGGTGCCGGCTGCAAGTTTCGGTGCGGTGTCGGCGTTGGCGGCGGCCCATTCACCGAGCTTTGCGAGGTTGGCGGGATCTGCGAAGAAATTTTCATCGAAGTCCTGTGCGAAGCCGGAGGCGTCGATGCGGGTTTCGTCCTGGTCGTTAAGTTGCAGTCCGGGTTTTTCTTGTCCGGGTTGGCCGTGGCGGAGGAGTTTCATGGTTTTAGTAGGTAGAAGTTAGGAGATTGGAATTAGTAGATTTACAGTGAGACGCCGCGTTTCCAGGGGAGGAAGTCGTCCTGGCCGAGTTGTTGGGCTTTTGTTTGAGATTCGCCGGAAGCAGTGCGGATGGCGAGGTCGAACAGGTCGTTGCCGAGGGTTTCGGGGGTGGCTTCGCCGCGGATGATGGCGCCAGTGTCGAAGTCGATGATATCGCTCATGCGGGTGGCGAGCTCGGTGTTGGTGGAGACTTTGAGGACCGGGCAGACAGGGTTGCCGGTCGGGGTGCCGAGGCCGGTGGAAAAGAACATGACATTGGCGCGGGCTCCGGCCATTGCGGTGGTGGACTCGACGTCGCCGCCTGGAGTGCAAAGCAGGTTAAGGCCGGGCTTGCTGACCCACTCGGGGTAGTCGAGCACGTCGGTGACCGGCGACGTGCCGCCTTTTTTTGCAGCGCCGGCAGACTTGATGGCATCGGTGATCAAACCGTCGCGGACGTTGCCGGGGCTGGGGTTTTGATCGAAGCCTGAGCCGACCGCTTCGGCGCGGGCGGCGTAGGTGCGCATCAGCTGACTGTAGCGATCAGCCGTTAAATCGTCGACGCAGCGATTGACGAGTTCCTGCTCGACGCCACACAGTTCGGGGAACTCGGATAGAATGACGCTGCCACCGAGCGCGGTCAGGAGATCGGAAACGCGGCCGATCGTGGGGTTGGCGGAGATGCCCGAAAAGCCATCGGAGCCGCCGCACTCAACGCCGAGGACGAGTTTTGAGAGGGGCGCGGGTGCGCGTTCGAGCTGGTTGGCTTCGGCGATGCCGACAAAGGTTTCGCGCAGGGCAGCCTCGAGCATGGCGCGTTCACTGGGCCATTTCTGTTGCTCGAAAACGAGCAACGGTTTGTCGTAACCGGACGCTGGAGAGCGGCGGGCGATTTCCTCTTCGAGGATTTCGGTCTGGGCGTTCTGGCAGCCGAGGCTGAGCACGGTGGCGCCGGCGACGTTGGGGTGGGTGATATAGCCGGCGAGCAGTCCGCACAAGGTGCGTGCGTCGTCTTTGGTGCCGCCACAGCCCATGCTGTGTTGGAGAAATTTGACGCCGTCGATGTTTGGGAACAGGCGTCGCGAGCGCGGGTCGATGTCTGCCGCGGCGTCGAGTGAGGTGGCGAGAATTTTTTGCCGATCAGCGCCGTTGCGGTGCAGCTTGGCGAGTTCGCCGGCGAACGCCTGGTAGTGAGTCGACTGCTCATAGCCAAGGGCTTTGTCGAGTGCCTCGCGCATCATGGCGAGGTTGCGGTTTTCACAAAACACCAGCGGTACCACCAGCCAGTAATTAGCGGTGCCGACCTGTCCGTCGGCGCGATGATACCCGGAAAAAGTGCGACCTTGCCAATCGCTGACATCGGGTGCCTGCCAGCTGTAGGACGGGCGCTCGTCAGTGGAAAAGCTGTCGGATGAATGCGCGAGGTTGGCGGTGGTGATGAGTCCTCCGCTGGCGACGGGAGCGGTAAATTTTCCGACCGTGACGCCATACATGACGGCGGTGTCGCCGACGGCGAAGTCACGCAGCGCGAACTTCTGTTTAGCGGGAATGGCTTCGCTGATGGTGACGTCGCTGACTGCTGTGCCGGTCGGAAGATCGGCGAGCGCCACCGCCAGATTGTCAGCGGGATCGAGTTGCAGGGTCGAGTTCATCAGGAAATGAGAAAAGGAAGGAAGGGTGGACAACGATGCCGGAAGATTCAACCGAGAACTCGCTGGCAGTCGATGCGGACTTGCGGTAGAAAATGGACCGATGAGCAACTGCGAACTTTTTAATCTGAGTGGAAGAACCGCGCTGGTGACCGGCGGCAACAAAGGACTGGGTAAAGCGATGGCGCGTGGCCTCGCCGAGTGCGGAGCTGACGTGATGATCGCGGCGCGCACGGAAGAGGAACTGAAGTCGGCGGCGGAGGAAATTGCGACGGGACTGGATGTTCGCATCGAGTGGATGGTGGTCGACATGCTTGACCGGGGGGCTGTCGATGCCTTGGCAAAGGAGACGCTGGAGCGATTCGGCAAGGTCGACATATTGATCAACAACGCAGGCTCGAATCATCCGCAGCCTATTGATGAAATCGAAGACGAGGCCTGGGATCGTATCACTGAGCTGAATCTGACCACCCATATGCGTCTGACGAGGGCCTTGGTGCCGCAGATGAAGGCGCGAGGCTGGGGGCGCATCATCCACATTTCTTCGGTGCTCGGGGTGGGGTCGAAGCCCGGGCGCAATGTCTACTCGGCGACTAAAGCAGGGCTGATCGGCATGGCTAAAGCGAGTGCACTGGATCTAGGACCCTACGGAATCACGGTGAACTGCATCGCTCCGGGCCCAATTTTGACGGACTTGCCGATGAGTTTGCTGAGCGAAGCGGAGAAGAAGGAATTCTCCGAGCGCACCGCAGTAAAGCGCTGGGGCGAGCCGCGTGAGTTGGCGGGACCGGCGATCTTTTTATCGAGCGATGCCTCGAGCTATGTGACTGGGGAGGTGTTGCTGGTCGATGGTGGCGCTTTCGCGCGGGCATTATGAGCCTGATCGCGCGGATTTTTAAATGGAACTATTGCGATCTGAGACTACAACTGTCAGCGTTATGATGATTCTTATTGGACTCGGAGTTGCCGCAGGTTTTCTTGTGCTCGGCGCGCTGGCTTTCGCCTTTTTGGTGAAGGGCTGAGACGCGTGTGCTGGGGTATATCCCGATGCATGCGGGTTTTGGCTAGAACTGGAGCGACCTTTGACCTTTCGGTGGGACGCTGTCCGGTGACGAAATGATCACAGAAATCGACGCGCAAAGTCGGCGATGGAGTTCCATACTCCACAGTGAACCCTCACATAGGGAACGCTGTGGTCGACCTTCCTTGATCGCGTTATCTTCTTCATCCTCCGAGCATGGCAAACGACAGTGAACATATTCTAGGCAGCTTCGAACAGGCGCTGCGTGATTCAAAAAATGCCGTACTGACGATGGCCAGCGTGGCTCAGCGAAACCTCGAACACGCAGTGCGGGGTACGCTCGAGCGAAACGTGGAGTTGTGCAACGAAGCCATCGCCGATGACGATGAGGTCAACAATTTTGAGCGTCTCATCGACAAGGAGGGCATCGAGATATTGCTACGCTTCAATCCGGTGGCCAGCGATTTACGTCAAGTGCTGGCAACGATGAAGATCGCCAACAACCTCGAACGCATCTCGGATCAGGCGGAAAATATCGCCCGACGCGGTAAGAAAATAATCAAGCAGTCTGAGGTGGCGGAGACGCGGGTGATCGAGCCACTGTACGATGCCGCCAGTAGTTTGCTGGAGGACAGTATTCGATCTTTTTCCGAGGGTGACATGGCGTTAGGCCTGACGTTGCATGGCCGCGATCAGGATCTCGACAAGGCGCACTCGCGGCAAATCAAAGAGCTGACCAAGGCGATCGAGCGCGATCAGGAAAATCTAAAGGTTTACCTCAACCTGATCTTCATCGGTCGATGTCTTGAGCGGGTCGGCGATCACGCGGTCAACATCGCTGAAGACGCCGTATTCGTCGAAAGTGCGACTGACATTCGCCACGTGGGTCCCGAAGCGCTTTCTGATGAGACACTCGCCGAGATCAATGGCGGTTAGCGGAACGTGCTACTCAATTAGTGTGCTGGCGTGTTCGTGCGCCGGCAGTTCGATTTTAAACGTCGTGTGCTGGCCGGGTTGGCTCTCGACCTCGATCGTTCCGTTGTGCGCTTTGACCGCTCGTTTGACGATTGACAGCCCGAGCCCTGTGCCCTTTCGCGCCTGGCTGTGATGTTTGTCGACGCGGTAGAAGCGCTTGAAAATGAGTGGTAAATCCGCAGCCGGAATGCCGACGCCGTCGTCGATGATGCTGATGGTGCGCCGCGATCCGATCTGGCCGACGACGACTCGAATTTTGACCGGCCGATCGGCGTTTTGTTTGAGCGCATTTTCAATCAGGTTGAAAAAGATCTGGTTCCAGTAAAAGCGATCGCCATGAAATGGATGATAGGCTTCCGGTAACTCGACATCGATCTTCGCCTGTTGCCGCGTGACGATGGGTTGCAATTGTTCAATCGTCTGGAGGATACAATCGGCTAGATCAAAGTCCTCCTCGTTGAGCAGGCTCTCGGTGCTCTCCAGGCGGGAGATGGTGAGCATGTCATCGACGGTGCGGATGATGCGATCGGTGTGGGTGTTCATCGTCCTGACCGCGCGCTGCAACATCGCGGCATCGGGCGTCGAATCGTCGGCGAGCATTTCCAGGTAACCATGGATGATCGACAACGGTGTGCGCAGTTCGTGCGAGGCGTTGGCGACAAAGTCCTGACGGATCTGCTCGGTTTCCAGTCGCTCGGTGATATCACGCAGCATCAGACAGGCACCGCCAATCTCCCGGATGCCTTCCAGAGGTGTAGCTTCGACCAGAAAGGTGTGTTCGCTCCTGACTCGATCCCGATGCTCGGTGGTGATCGGTTTGCGCTGAATATGCTCCTGAGTTTTACCGCCCACGTCGAGCGACAGTGCGACGGTGTCGACGATGCGGTGGTCGCGACAGATTTCGATCAGCGAGCGACCCCTGTGCGAAGTTCCGGTGCCAAACAGCGTTTCCGCAGCGCGATTGGAAAAACGAATCTCGAGATTTTCGTCGAGAACGAACAGGGCATCCTCGGTATGATTGAGCAGAGCTTCAAGAAATCGCTGCAAGTCTGCGTGCGATTCGGCTTTTAGATTTGCCTCTGAAGCGGTGTCGAGGGCATTGCCTACCAGGGCTCGTAGCTCCGCCGGTGCATTGCCGAGGCCGAGCGCAGTCTTGCTGATGACTGCGTCGGAGCGCAGCGCTTCGGCTGTTCGGTGCATGATCCGACGCATCTGTCGCTCGCGCCAGAACAACCAGACGCACAGTCCAGCCACTAGGATCAGGAAGAAATTCTGCAAGGGGAACGCGAGTTCAGTCCAGTTTGTCGTTCAATGCGAAGCGATAGCCCACGCCGCGAACGGTTTCAATCGCATTACCGTGCGACTCGAGTTTTTCGCGCAGCCGTTTGACGTGGGTATCGAGCGTTCGCGTTTGCACCTGATCACTGTAGCCCCACACGCGCTGCAACAGTTCGGCGCGATCGACCGTGACGCCGGTGGCATCGATCAGCAGCAGCAACAGCTTGAACTCGGTCGCCGTCAGGTCGATTTCGCGATCTTCGACGTGCAACTTCAGATGGCTCTTGTCGACTCTGAACGGGCCGACCGAAACGATGTCTGAAGTCGACGAATCGGGTCTGGCGGCGCGGCGCAGCAGCCCCTTGATGCGCAGTACCAGTTCGCGCGGGCTGAATGGCTTCGGCATGTAGTCGTCGGCTCCGAGTGAGAGGCCCGAGATGCGGTCTTCCAGACCTCCTTTGGCGGTCAGCATCAGCACCGGCATGCGCGAAGTGCGATTGTCCTTCTGCAGTTCGCTGAACACCGTGAAACCATCCATCTCGGGGAGCATCAGGTCGAGAATGATCGCATCCGGCTCTTTCTTTTTAGCGATTCTCAAAGCGTCCAAGCCCGTTGCCGCTTCTAGAATCTGGTAGCCTTCGCGCCGCAAATTCATCGCGATCAGTTCGCGAATGTCTTCCTCGTCATCTACAATTAAAACCGTCGGCATAATGAAAGTTAGGGGATTCTACAACGTTACTCAGACGGATGCCGAGCGGTCAAAGCCGCAGCCACCGGTGAATTAACGCTCAGATACGCCTGAGGGAGACTTGTAGAAAGTAGGCGTCGGTGACGTTTTTGTCACCCCGACTGGGCCATTTACTTCGAGTGCGAACAGTGGAAAGGTTCTCGTTGTCGCTGCATTTGATGAAATCTTTACTAGAGAACGATCGTCCCAAAAAAGTTCATATCATTATCAACCCAGCTCCGTCGCGTAGATTGCCGTTGCTGGCGATATTGAATACGCACTTTCGAAAGGCCGGCATCCAATGGGACGTGTCGATCACTCATGGCACAGGGGACGGCGCTGCCTTGGCCAAGGCCGCCTGTGAAGGCGGCGCTGAAGTCATCGGTGTCTATGGTGGCGATGGCACGGTCATCGAAGTGGCGAGTGCACTTGTGGGCAGCGAAACTCCGCTGATGATTCTGCCTGGTGGCACCGGCAATCTCGTCGCTTCCGAACTCGGAATCAGCCGCAATGTCGATCGTGCCTGCGGCAAGATCTGCGGCGATACTTTCACGACCCGTGACGTCGACGTGGGGCGGCTTAATGACGAATATTTCCTGCTCCGCGCCGGCTGTGGGATCGAGTCAGGCGTCGTTCAGGATGCCACCCGCGACCTCAAGGATCAATTCGGGAAATGGGCTTACGTGTTTGCAGCGATCAAACGACTCCAGGAACAGCCGGTCGCGCATTACACGATCCGACTCGACGATCGCGAGACTTTTCGTGGCGAAGGCGTCGCCTGTGGCGTTGCCAACGCGGGACGAGTTGGCGTCGGCAAACTCGTTTTGTCGCCGACCGTCGATATGGAGGACGGCAAGCTCGATGTGTTCTTTCTTAAAAAAGCTAATATCGAAGGTATTTTCAAGCTCGCCAGTCGCATGGTCGGCATCGATGAACCCGATAAAGTCGATGAGATCCCCGGTCTCGACGCGTCGAAGTTGGTCAACTATTGGCAGGTTAAAAGAGTTGAGATTCAAACCGATCCTGAATTGGAAGTACAAGTTGATGGCGACGTGACCACCAAGACTCCGATCAACGTGGAAGTGGTGCCAAAAGGATTGCGAGTCGTGGTCTGATTAGCGGGGGTCGATAGCCGCTTCCGGCGAGCGTTGCTCCATTCGGTTAGTGAAAATCAGCGCGCCGATGATCAAGCCGCCGCCGATAAAGATTCCCGCTCCAGGTTTTTCCTCCGGAATCAACAAGCTCGACAGCACCATTCCCGAGAGGGGAATCAGGAAGCGGTAGCCTGCCAGCAGGTTGGCGGAAAATTGCCTCGCCAACCAGTTCCACAGCGCAAACGCCGCTGCCGAAACGAAGGCTAGATACAAGGTCAGCCCGAGCATGTCCGGCGCGAGCATTCTGCCCATCTCCGGCCATGCAGTCGAGCCGCAGACGACCAACAGCACGCCACCCGCTGCCAGCGAACATGAGGTCGCCGTGCGAGTGTCGATGCTGTGCTTGAGCCGGGTGTGAAAAATGATCCCCAGCGCCCCGCACAGAGCTGCCGTCAGAAAACATAGACCACCCAGCAATGGCGAACCGCTGCCGGCGCCCGGGCGAAGCACTGCAATCGTCGCCCCGATCGCACCGGCTACCAGCGCCAACCAGTGATGCCGACGTGGTGCTGGCGAGCCAAGCATCGGTGGCGCCAGCATCATCCACCAGAAGCTACCCGCCGAGATAAGCAAGGCACCCAGCACGCCGCTCGACAACGCCAAGCCGGCATAGAAGAGCAGATACTGGCCGAAAGTCTGCGCCAGCGCGACGGCGATCATCGGCCAGCGTTCAGCGCTTTTTATACGGGAGAAATAACCGCGCAATCCGGCGATCGGCGCAAGCATCAGTCCGGCGATGCAAAAACGAATGCCAGCCACTAGCAGCCGGGCGTCCCACGACTGGCTCTCGGGCCAGAGTCGATACATTGCCTTGATCGCCGGAAAAGCACTGCCCCAGAGCAAGGAGCAGATCAGCACACAAGGTATGAGAAATTTTTGTGACGATGGCATTTAGTAAAGGGGACGCCCGTGGGGAGGTTTTTACGCATTGCGGTAAGCGCGGGTAGCGCCCATCATGCTCATACCGTTATGAGCATCACACTAGGTATCATCACAGGATTCGCACTCTGGTTTCTCATCCGCTGCGTGCTGACCGGATTCTACACCGTCGAACAGAACGAGCGAGCCGTGATCACCAGTTTCGGTCGAGCACAGCGGCTCGGGAACAAGACCACGCTTGAGCATCCGATGGCGGAACACCTTTCCGAGGATCATAAGGCGCGCTACGATTATCCGCAGGTTCGCGTCGTCCAGCCAGGTGGGCCCTACATAAAAATGCCCTGGCAGAAAGTTCACAAAGTCAACGTCGCGATTGATACCGCCAGCGTCGCCTGGGATCCCGAAGATCCGAGCGCTAATGCGCGCGGTGCCGTGCTCGAAGCGGTCACCAAGGATCAGCTCAACATCAACATCAGCGGGCAATTGCGTTACCGCGTCGCCGAGCAGAACCTCTATGCTTTTCTGTTCGCAGTGCGCAACCCGATCGCCCACGTGATGGGCTACTTCGTATCGATTCTTCGCGAGCGAATCGCTAACTTCACTGCGCCAAAAGTTGTCGTTGATCCGGAGGCGGTCGTCGCGGGCGGACCGGCGCCTGTCATTCCGGAGATCAGTGAGATCGTCGGTGGCGAGCTCTCTGAGATCGAAGGCATCTCGATCAATGATTTGCGCAAAAATCTGACTGAATTGAATCAGCAGATGGATCACGAGTGTCTGTCATCGGCGGCACGCTACGGCATCGTGCTCGATACCTCGCTGATCACCGGCATTGATCCACCACAAGAAATCGAAGCCGCACTGGCGGCGATCAATACCGCCCACAACGAAGTCTCCGCCGACATCAGTATCGCTCAAGCGGAAGCCGATCAAAAAATCGAACAGTCAAAGCGTGCGGTCGAGATTCAGACCATGCGGGTGCAGGCCGAAGTCGAGCCTTTGCAGAAAGTCGCTGACGAACTCGTCGGCCTGAAAGCCAATGGCGGTCCCGCTGCTCTAGCGTCGTATTTGCGCAACGTGCGCCTGCAACTTTTCCGACGAGCGAAGCGTGTCATCCGTGGGTCAGGAGCCAGCTGAGGTGAGTCGGAGAACCGCGAGATATTCATTTTTACCAACTCTCTTATGACATTCATCACCGCAATGGCTGCCACCTTTCTGGGGCTGTTTATTTTGGTTCCTATTATCCTCGGCTTGTCGAAGTTTTTGGGCCTGTTCACCACCGTCGACGAATGCCGCTGCAAGGTCTTCGTACTATTCGGAAAAGTCATCGGCGTCATCGATGAACCGGGCCTGCATTTTCTCGTCACCAAGATCGGGCCGAAAATTTTGCTGACGCGGTTCTTCGGCAAAGTCCACACCCTCGATCTGCGCCTCGACCAGCGTTACCTGCGCAGTCGACAGGTCAACACCGAGGAAGGCACGCCGATGGGTATCGGTGTCTGGTACGAAATGAAGGTCAGCAATCCGGTGGCTTACCTTTTTGAGAATACCGATCCGGAAGGCTCGCTGCGCGCAAACGTCACCAACACCACGGTGCGCTGTCTGAGCAACATGGCGCTCGACCACATGCTGATCGATCGACACATGATGAGTCGCGAAGTCCGGCTTGAAGTGTCGCCGAAATCGGAAAACTGGGGTTACTCGCTTGGTTCGGTCTACATTCGTAAAGTTCACTTCCGCGATCTGCACATGATCCAGCAGATCGAGCAGAAAGTCGTCAATCGCCTGACCCAGGTGACCTCGGCAATTCGGCAGGCAGGCGAAAATCAGGTCGATGTCATCACCAGTCGCGCTGAGCGCGAGGCGGCGATCGAATTTGCCAAAGCTCACGCCGTTCGCCCTCGCCTTGTCGGGCAGGCACTTTCCGAAATCGGCAAGGATGTCGATGTCGTGCGTGTGCTCTTCGACGTGCTCGAAACCAATGAAATGCTCAGCGGTGAGGCCGAAATCACGCTGGTTCCCAGTGACAGCGGCGACAGCGTGCTCAACGATTTGCTCGCAGCGGAGACTCGGTAAATGGAGGTTTGGTGTAAATTCACGAGCTTTTGATCGACCTTGAACAGGGGACATCGATGCGCGACGCTGTTTGAGCTTTCCTCACACCCCTCACCAAACCCCATGAAAAACGTTCCTAAGAAATTCACCGCTGTTGTTGCCGCGGGCCTTGGGCTGCTGGCGCTGAACGCCAGTCAGGCGCAATCGCCGGCCCCATCCGCTGCACCTTCACCGACGCTCGCCCCGGCTGCAGCGGAACCGGTGACGGACTTTGTTCGTTACGTCGAAAAGGCCGATAGCGGTGAGTCGCTCGACCAACTGCAGACGGTAGTGCGCAGTTATCGTCTTGGTGCGACTCAGGTCGATCTGGTTGCGGTGATTCACATCGCCGACCCGGAATATTACGATACGATGAACGAGCATCTCGATAGCTACGACGTCGTGCTCTACGAAATGGTTGGCGGCCCGTTTGAAAAACGCGCCGAGAACGCGGCATCAGCTGAGGCCGATCCGTCGATGGCCGGCATCAAGGTTCTCCATAATCTGATGCAAAACATGCTCGCGCTGGAATATCAGACCGAAGGAATCGACTACGACAAGGCACATTTCGTACACGCCGATGCCGACTGGGAGGAATACAGCCAACTGATGGCGACGCGCAATCAGAGCATGGCGACCTTGTTTCAGCGGGCGATGGCGATTTCGATGAGCGGCAAAAGCATTCCCGGAATTCCCAGCAGCAACGAAGACAATTCCGCGCTACTCGGCGGTCTGCTCCAGGCTGTCACGTCGGGCGACTCCAACAGTTTGAAACGCATTGTTGCACCACTGCTTAGCGAGGCGGAAACCTTCATTAGTATGATCGAAGGTGAAGGCGACGATGGCACCGTTATCATCACCGAGCGCAATAAAATCGTGATGCGCAGTATTGGCGAGCAGATGCAGGCCGGCAAGAAATCGATCGGAGTCTTTTACGGTGCCGGTCACATGACGGACCTCGAAGAGCGCCTTATTGAGAAGGGTTTTCAGCCTGTCGGTTTTAAATGGTACGACGCCTGGCAAATCGGTGAGCCCAGCAATGGCGCGATCACCAATGGCGTGAAAGGCGACGGATCGGCAAGCGTGCCGTCCGGCGGTGATGCGGCAGTAGTCAATGCACTGGGATTTTTCGGCAAATTGCTTCAAGATGAGAAGCTGATGGAATCCGTCGTCAGCGGAGTTCGACGCATCGCCGAATCAACGCAGGAAGCCGGTGTCGGAGCAGGAGAAAATTGATTTTTGCAGCGGCTTGCCTTTATTGAGGCTGGACCCCGGGAAAAATCGCGACGATGGATAAATCCCAAAGGATTTTCCCAGAGTTTTTCTATTCCTAATTTCTATGAGCCAGCCTCTTACCGACGAACAAACTAAAGCCGTCCGCTCATGGGCGGAAGACGGAGCCGATCTTCCCGCGATCCAAAAGCGCCTCGGTGATGAATTTGAAGTTCACCTGACGTTCATGGACACACGTTTCCTGATCGCCGATCTCGAGATCGAACTGAAGTCGGAAGAGGAGGAGGAAGAAGTTGTAGCAGAACCGGTGGTCGAAGAAGCCGCCGCCGAAACCGCAGCTCCAGTGGATCAAGCTCAAGAACTGCCGGCCGACGATGCGGTAGCCGAAGCTCCACCGGAAAACGGCGCTGACCCAGAAGCAGATCCCGCCGCCGGACCATTGGAAAAAGTCACGGTGACCATTTCCGAACTCCAGCGCCCCGGCATGATGGCGAACGGGAATGTCACGTTCGCCAACGGACAGACTGCCGAATGGTATCTCGATCAAATGGGCCAACTTGGCATGAATCCGACGGAGCCCGAGTTCCGTCCATCACCCCAGCAGATGCTTGCCTTCCAGCAGGAACTGCAACGCCTGGCGCAGCAAAAGGGATTGGCTTGATTGGCGTTAGCTTCGTCGATTAGCGATACGAGTCTTGGCAGGCTGCATCGAGTTTAATCGATGCCTTGGATGGACATTAGCGTCCGAACCGGCACCGCTGCTGACGGCATTTTTTTCCGCTAAAACGCCACGTATTCATCAACACGGGACGGCCAAAAGTTTTCTACTGTGCGATGAAGTAGAATTCACGTCGTGACTGGCTCCGCATCTCCGGAATCAAGCTCGTCGACCTTGGAAGGCTGCTTGTCATCCGAATAAAGATTCTTGATGTCCTCCAGGATCAGGTAATTGATCGGCACCAGCAGCAGGGTGATACAAGTGGCGAACAGGATGCCGTAGCCGAGGGAGATCGCCATCGGGATCAGGAACTGGGCCTGGGTGCTTTTCAGGGCGAGCAGAGGCATCAGGCCGGCGAAGGTGGTGAATGACGTCAGTACGATGGCGCGAAATCTTGCGCCGCCAGCAGTGCGCACGGCAGTCAGGGCATCGACACCTTCACGGCGTTGGCGATTGATGTAGTCGACGAGAACCAGGCTGTCGTTGACGACGATACCGGCCAGGGCGACCATGCCGGAAATGCTCATCGCGCTGATGGGAATGGTGCCGTTGAGTTCGAGCCAGCCGGAGGGACCCATCGACCACCACTCGGAAAAGCCCATGCGCCGCCAGCCTTCGAAAATGTGTCCCAAAACTGCGCCCACGAAGCCGAAGGGGATGACGGACATCACGATCAATGGCTGCACGTAGGATCGGAAAGGAATCGCCAGCATCGTGTAAACGGTGAGCAGCAACAGGACCAAGCCGATAATTTTGGTGTGGGTGTTTTCGCGTTCGTCGCGGGCCTCGCCTTCAAAGCTCCAGCGCACGCCGGGATAGTCGAGTAGCAGGGTGTCGAGATAGCCGCCGATCTTGGCGCGCAAGGTCGGCAAATCGACTTTAGTTTTGTCGGCGTCGGCGGTGACGTTGACGACTCGATTGCGGTCGATGCGTTGAATGCGCGGAAAGCTCTCGCCGATGGTGGCTTTGGCGACAGTGGTAAACGGGACCTCGGCGCCGTCGCGGGTACGGATCATCATCGATTCGAGGCTTTCCAGCGAGCGGCGGTGCGCCTCGGGGTAGCGCAGCATGACGCGCAGGTCGTCGCGACCGCGTTGCAGGCGCTGCACCTCTTCGCCATAGAATGCCTGTCGCACCTGGCTGGCGAGCTCGGCCATGGTCAGATCGAACTGTTCTGCCTCGGGTCGGATGCTCAGTTGGATTTCTTCGCGTGTGTCATCGAGGCTGTCGCTGACGTCAAACAATTCGGCGTAGGTGGTCAGATGCTCGCGAATTTTTGCGACTGCCGGTTTGATCTGCTCGATATTTTGCGCGGCGAGTTGGATATCGACCGGTTCACCACCGCGCCCAATTTCGGCGCGGAAATAAAGCTCCTTGGCTCCGACGATCGGTCCGATACGTTCACGCCATTCGGCAGCGAGTTCGCGGCTGTCGATCTGGATCGAACGATGCTCGGGTTCGACGACGTAAAATGTCACTTCGCCCTTGTGCGGTTCGCCTCGGGAACCGCTGCGCCGCGATGACGACACCCCCTGACCACCGATACCGGTCATGATCTCCCGAATGATCGATTCGCCGTTCTCGTCGGTGTACTTTTCCTGCATCTCGCGCACGATCCGTTCCATGCGCATGATGTGCTGCTCAGTGACCTCGAAAGGTGTGCCTTCCTGCATGGTCAACCGCGCACTGGCACGTTCGCTGGCAACGCGAGGGAACATGATGCGCGGCACTTTGCCACTTAAATAAAAGCCGCCCAAGACCAGAAAACCACCGACAAAGATGGACAGCACCAGGTAACGGTTTTGCAGTGCCATGTGCAGCGCTGGCCGGTAAATTTTATCAACAAATAACTCGAGGCCGCGAGCGACGGCATTTTGAAATCGCCCGAAGGTGGCATCGTAGAAACGCCCGACAGCGGCACGCAGCGCGGTGGGAGTGAAGATGCGAAAGATTGAGTCGAGTCGCTCGCGCAGCGAGTGAGTCAGGTGCGAGGGTAGGATGAGCTTGCTCTCGATCAGTGAGAACGCCAGTACGCTCATGACGATGATCGCGATCTGCCGGTCGGAAGTCTTCTGGTAGCCGGTGCCGAACAGCTGCGGCATGAAGGCGACCATTGTGGTCAGCACGCCGAAGACAACTGGCATAGCTACTTCGCGGGCACCGTTGATGGAGGCATCGAGCAGGCTACATCCGCCGCGTTTTTGATGGGTGTAAATATTTTCGCCGGTGACGATGGCGTCATCGACGACAATGCCGAGCACCAAGATGAAGCCAAACAGACTGGAGATGTTGATGGTGACATCGAAGATCGGCATCAGCGCAGTCGCCCCGAGAAAGCAAACGGGGATACCGAGCACCACCCAGAAGGCGAGGCTTGGTCGCAGGAAAAGGGTGAGCACGAAAAACACCAGCAGCACGCTTTTCAGTGCGCTGTCGAACAGCATATCGAGCCGATCTTTAACGATACTCGACATATCGCTCCAGTAGCCGATGCTGACGCCTTCGGGTAGCTTGTACTCGTATTCCTCCATGAACGCGCGAACGTCTTCAGCGATCTGAATAGCGTTCTGAGTGCCCTCGCGGTTGATCGCGATGAGCACGCAGCGGCGTCCATTAAAACGCACGATCAGTTCGTTTTCGTCGAAGCCATCGTGAACCCGGGCGATGTCCTTGAGCAGCACTCGCGAGCCGTCGCGACCTGAGTCGATGACGATATTTTCAAAATCGTGCTTGTTGTATGCTCGACCACGGCTGCGTAACGAGACGTCGCCGCCGGCGGTTTTCAGGGTGCCGGCCGGCACGTCGACGGATGAAGCACGCAGGGCCTGGGAGACTTCCTCGAAGCCGATGTTGTAGCGCTGCAAGGTGGGTTCATCGATCTCGATGGAGATCTCGAATGGCCGGACGCCCTGCAAGTCGGCCTCGGAGACGTTCGGCAAACTGGCGATGTCGTCGCGGATGTGTTCGCCGAGCGTGCGCATGTCGCGCTCGCTGAGATCACCGTAGACGACCACGCTGATGACGTGTCTCCAGGTATCGCCAAGCGATATGCGTGGCCGCTCAGTTTCGCCGGGGAACGTCGAAATCGAATCGACAGCCGACTTGATGTCGTCGAGCACCTCTCTAACATCGTAGGCGTCAGCCACTTCGACACTGACGGTGCCGTTGCCCTCGGAGGCGAAGGAACGCATTTCCTCGATGCCGCTGACTTCGGCGATTGCTTCTTCTATCCGGACGACGACCGATTCCTCGACCTCCTCAGGGGTGGCGCCGCGATAGGGGACGCTGACGGTGACGGTGCGGGTTTCGTATTCGGGAAAAACTTCGACCGGGATGTGTCCGGACATAACCGTGGCAATGCCGGCCGCTGCGATGGCGAGCATCAGCAGATTGGCAGCGACTCCGTTACGGGCAAACCAGGTGATCATGGTGAGGAGTTTTTAGAGCCGACCTAAACGGTATCAACTCGTAGCGGGTTGCTTTTTGGCGTCGGCGACCGGCTCGGATTTTTTGCCAGGTTGGCCTTTGCCTTTGCCCTTGTTGGGCGGCTGGCCACTCATTCGTGTAGGCCATTGCGGCTCTTCGGTCGTCGGGGCGACGCCATCGATTGTGGGCAGGACGGAAGCACCATCGGCGGGGTAGGTGAGTGGCGTTAAGCAGACCACTTGACCGGCCTTTAGTCCGCCATGCGCGCCTTCCGGATCGTTGGCGACGATGATGTGATCTTCATCGCTGAAGATCGGCTCAACGCGCTGGCGAGAGAGTTTGTTGTTTTCGTCGATCAGCAAAAGCTCACCGCTCGGCCGCACCGCAGCTCGTGGCAGGATGAAGACGTTTCCGAGAATCTTGCCGTCGACGTAGGCATCGACGAACAGTCCGATCTTCATCGGCGGGCCGCCGTCTTCGGGCTTGCGGTAGGGGTCATCGACCTGAGCGACGACGAACAGTTGACGTGATTGTTCATCGATAGCGCCCTCGACGCGCACCACTCTGCCACTCCATTCGGAAACGATGCCGCCGAGTCGTCCGACAAAACGAACCGGCGGTCCTTCCTTACCGCTCGCCTCGGCGTTGCGATAACTTTCGGGCAGATCAACAAAGCTGAGATCGTCATTGCGTAAGGGCAGTCGAATTTCGACATAATCGACGGCGTAGGCTTCGGCGATCGGGGTGCTGGAACTGATGAACTGGCCGACATCGACGAGTTTTGCAGTGACTCGCCCGGCGAACGGTCCACGAATCTTGGTGCGCGCGAGATCGCGATTGGCCTGCGCGACCTGGGCTTTCGCTGCGGCTAGATTGGCCTGCGCCTGTTTGAGCTGGGGTTCGCGCAACACAAGTGGCGTCGGCTCGCCCGTCTTTCCAAGGCGCTTCCAGTTGTCCCGTGCTTGGTCGGCGCGGGCTTCTTCTTCGGCGAGCGTAGCTGCGGCCTGGGCCTCGGCACCTTCGGCGACGGTGACGGCGATTTCATAATCACCGGGATCGATCTCGAGCAACACTTCGTCGGTTTCAAAAAAGCCACCCGCACGCAGTGATGGCGAGATGCTGATGACGCGACCCGAGACCTCGGGAATGATCGAGATCTGTGTGCGCGGACGAACCGTGCCACGAGTTTCGAGGACCACTTGGTAGTCCTTCGGTTGCAGGCGTGTCGCCTCGACCCGAACCAGAGGGGAGGGTGGTGAAGCTCGCTTGGGATCGTCCTTATTGCCAATCATCTTGCGCATCAACGATGCACAGCCGAAGACGATCACGATGGGTAGCAGGACTTGGAAAAAACGGCGCATTTTTAAGAGTCTTAGGTCGGAAGTCTATCGGGTTTCCGGGACGTGGTCAAAGTCTCCGCCGAGCGCGAGATGCAGATCCACCCGGTTCTGGGCGCGTTGGTTGAGGACGCTGAGCAGGTTGGAGCGGGAATCGAACGCACGGCGTTGCGACTCGAGCACAGTGATGATATCGACCAGCCCTCGCTGATATTGGCTGAGCGATAGTTCCTGCGCGCGTTCGGCCTCTGTGGCGGCCGTCGACAGGTGGCGCTGCTGGTCGACGTAATACTGCTCCGCAGCGAGCGCGGTTTCGATTTCGCGAAATGCCTGTAACACCGTCTCGGCGTAGTCGGCGACCAATTGATCGCGTTCCGCCTCGTTGAGGCGGATATTGCCGCGCAAACGTCCGCCTTCGGTGATCTGCTGGGCGAGAGTAGCGCCGATGTTGTAGACCAGATTGTCGACGTCGAACAACTTCACAAAATCCTGCGTCGTGCTGGTGCCCCCCCCACTCGTCAGTCGAACGCTCGGCAGCAGTTCTTTGCGGGTGGCGGCGATCTCGTTCAGCTCGGCATCGATGCGGAACTCAGCGGCGATGATGTCCGGCCGTCGCAGCAGCAGTTCGGACGGCAAACCGGCGGGCACGGCGCGACCCAGTTTGGGGAAATCTTTGATGCCGTCGACCGTTCCCGAGGGATAGCGACCGAGCAGTGTTTCCAACTGACGTCGGGCGGCATCGGCCTGACGACCTTGCTGGGCGATGGTGGCTTCGGAGCGCGCGACATCGGCGCGACTGAGACTGATTTCGAGCGCGGTGCGGTCGTCGGCATCGCCGGCTTCGAGCTTGCTGTCGAGAATGTCGAGATTGGTTCGCAGGCTGGCGAGATTGCTTTTAGAAAGGATAACCTGCTGCTGAGCCTCCCACAGATCGAGCGTGGTCTTCACCACATTGCCGGCCAGCGAAAGTCGCGCCGCCTGGTAGTCGGCGCTGGTGGCGTCGAGCTGGGCGATCGCGGCGGCTTTTAGATTGGAAATGCGACCCCAGAGATCGATCTCCCAATTCACGTCGAGCCCGAGATTGTAGTTGTTCGCGCGCACGCTTTGGAACTGTGCACCACGCAGATTTTGCGAACGCGAAGCACCCGTGTCGAAAGCGATTTGCGGTCGGCGATCCGCACCGGCGATCCTTGCTCGCTGTTCCGCTGCGCGAATGCGAGCGGCGCTGGCGGCGAGGTCGTAGTTCTTGCCGGCAGCTTCACGAACCAGACTTGTCAGTCGGCTGCTACCGAATTCATCGATCCATCCGGTAGCCGCTTCAGCCGGTACTTTCACGCCCGATGCCGCCCATCCGTCAGGGATCTGACTGCGCACGCCGCTGGTGAAAAAGCCAGTCTTGCCGGCCTGAAAATTCTCACAGGCGACGCAGCCGAAAGTCATAGCTCCGCCCAGAACGATCGCAGCGGCGATCGCACCTGCTTTGCAGCGACTACGGGGTGGTGTTTCGGACATTCGTGACGGGGCGCGATGAAACCATGTAAAACGACGTTCGTCGCGCACGAAATTGCGTTAGACGCTCATCGGGTTACCTGCCGATCAGGCCACGAATGGCCAGCCAGGCTGCGCCCGACTTGGTGATCGAGCCGGGAAAGGTGCGGGTGATCGTTTTCCTGAAAACCGCCTTCGCGGTCGAACTGCTCTTCCAATCCGGATAGGCGCTGACAGCGGTGCGGAGTAGATCGCCGTCCAGGCCCTCATCGCAATTGGCTTTGATGAGATACTCGCCCATGTGTCGGTAAAATTTTTCAAAGTCGCTGAGCTCGCCTTCTTCGGCGAGGGCTGCGTGGCGCCTGGGCTCATCAATTTCACCGAGCCAGGCGAGATAAAAGGCGGCGCGAGCTTGGTGGCCCCAGGTGTCGTGGCTGGTCGGCAGTTCGTTACAGGAGTAGGCGTAGATCCTGGCTGGACTGCCAAACCCCTGCGTGCGCCGCATGCTGTCGGCAAGATTGGAAAGCATCCATGGCAGGACATTGTCGCGTTCGCGGTAGTCGGACATCCACTCGACTACCATGCGGTGTTTGTCGGCTTGGTTGTAAACATGGGCTGCCGATCCCCAGAGCAATGTGCTGTCGCGGAACCGGTCGCGATTTTTGCGAATGATTTTTATCGCTTCGGCGTATTGTTCGCGGTTTTTGAGTTCATAGATCAGTTCCCGCCACGCCGCTTCGGCGACCTCGGAACGCAGGTCGAGCGCGTTGAGTTCGCGCAACAATTTGCGGGTGCCGGCGTTGATGCGCAGGTCGACCCAGCGGATCGCGACAGCCTGGGCGCGCACGTTGCCGGCGGAGAGAGCGTCGTGGTAGTAGCCGGCGATATTTTTGCGCAGTCGGACTTTTTCGAGGCGCTCCTCGGCGAGTTTCAGATTCTCTTCGGTGACCGATTCGTTGTTGCACAAACGAGTGAAGGCTTCGGCCACTTTTTCGGCGTCGTTGCGTTCGCTCTCCAGCCACATGCGTAACTCGTCGGCGGAGGGATCGCTGGCGTTGTGGTATTCGAATATTTCTAACGCGGCAGCGGCTTGGTCGTAACGCTCCGCACTGATGTGCAGCCGGATCAATTGATAGCCGGCAAAGATGTAGCTTGGAGTGATTTCGAAGGCTTTGTTGAAGCTCTCGACCGCACCGTCAAGGTCTTCGCGGGCCTCGAGCAGGTCGGCGAGATAGGCGTGCGGTTGCGGTTCGGTCGGGGACAGTCGAACCAGGTGCTGGCATTGCTTGAGTGCTTCGTCGTAACGTTCCTCGCGCTGATACCAATCGGCGAGCCGTTCGTGGGCCCAGTAATAATCGGAGTGCTTTTCGGTCACCGCTTCCATCAGTTCGATGGCGAGCTTGCGATTGCCACGGTAGTCTTCCGCCCACGATTGTCGCGCTGCCAGGCTGCGCGGACGCTGACCGTCGGGCCAGTTCGATTCGCTACAGGCGGCGATCGCTTCGTCGTAGCGGCCCATGTTACACAGAGCCCAGGCTTTTTGATCGTAAAGCTGATCATCTTCAGGGTGCAGGCCGATGCCTCGATCAAGGGCGTCGATGCGGGCTTCGTTTTCGTCGAAGTCGCCGTTCAGCTTCGCCAGAATGCGCCACGACTCCGGGTCGGTAGGGCGTTCTTCAACCAGGCGTTCGCCTTCCAGGATCGCAGCGTCGCGGCGTTCCAGAATACGCCCCCATTCGCCGAGATGGGTCCACCCCCAGGAGTAGTTGGGCGCGGCACGGACGGCGGCGGCTACTGAGTTGAAGGCTTCGTCATACTCGCCGAGTCGCCACAAGGTGTCTGCCAGACAGCCGTGATTTGCGGCTTCGTTAGGGTCTTCGGCAAGCGCTCTGCGCAGTAGTTCGACGCAGCGTTCGGTGTCGCCACGTTTCTCCAGGGCGCGGGCGAGACTGCGCATCGCCGAGTCCCATCGAGGGTTCAGCTCGAGGGCTTTTTCGTAGGAGGCGATTTCGGCTTCGTGATCGGCCAGATTGTGATGGATTTCAGCCAAGTCGTACCAGACGCGGGGCATCATCGGGAAGCGTTCGGTCATTGCTTCAGCGACCTCGCGAGCTTCGTCGAGTTTACCCATTTCTTTCAGCTGTTCGGCCAGCACGCTCCAAGTCTCCCAGAGATCGGTGCGTGCCTCATGCGCGCGACGCAGCGCTTCGAGTAGTTCGTCAGGTTCGACCACCGACCAGGCAGTTTTGCGAAAGGCGTGCAGGGTCTCGCCAAACAGGACCTGTTCCGAGAGTTCGGCTTCGATATAGCGCAGCGCTTCGCGTTTTGTTTCTGAATCAGGGCTGACGCGAACCAGTCCGTACATCGCAGGATGATTTTCGACATCGAACTTGAGGGCTTCCCGGTAGGCTTGCGCTGCCGATTCGAAGTCGCGCTTTTGCTCGAATGCGAGACCGAGTGTGCTGTGCGACCACGTAGACTGAGGTTGCAGTTCGATCGATTGCCGGGCGGCTTCGATCGCATCTTCGGCGCGATTTTGGTCGTTGAGATCGAGTGCCAGTTCGCGCCACGCCCAGGCGTTCGCTGGCTGAGTTTTGATTAGGTGACGGAGCGTTTTCTCAGCGCGACCGGGCGCTTCATCACGCAGCCAGGCAACGAGCAACTCGTGCAGCGGCACATGGTGGGAGAATTCAGCACATGCCTTCTCGAGATGCTGGATCGCTTTCTCGTCGTCATGGAGCTTGCTGAGCAGGCTGGCGACGGAGCGATGGGCATCGACGCGCAAGGGCGAGATCTCCAGCAGCTTTCGCCATTCGGCGAGAGCTGCCTCGTGATTGAGTTGATAGCCTTCGATCTTGGCCTGCAATTCAAGCTTCTGGCTCTCGCTGATTTTATTGCCACTTTGGGCGAGCAGTTCGCGGGCACGGTCGGCTTTACCGAATAAGGCGAACTGGTTGGCGGCGAAGTGCTGCAGTTCACCCTCGTCTTCCTTGAGTTTTTTCAGCGCCTCTTCGATGAGGGGGAAGACCTCCTGGTCGTGATCGAGAATGCGCAGCGCCTGACACAGGCTGATCGCCGGTCCACTCGATTTGTGGCCATACTTTTCGTAGCGACTGCGCAGCATATCGAGCCCGGCATCGGTTTGACGGATCCATCGGCAGGCTTTGAAATACGACATCGAGTAGCCTTCGGAGCGATCCGACATGCAGGCAGCGAAACGATACAGCTCAGTGGCTTCCTCGAACCGACGCATGTCCCACAGCACGCCGGCGTGCCCAAATAGCACGGCGGCATCGCCACTGCGATAGCGTAGCGCGCGTCGGTAGTAGTAGCTGGCTTCCTCGAGTTCGCGCGCGTCGTCGGCTAGCAGGTCGGCGAGCTCCTTGAGGTAGAGAGTGAAGATCTTTTTGCCGCCAACGCGTTTTCGCAAAAACTTTTCCTGTTCTTCACGGGTGACGAAATTTCGGCGCCGGCAGAAATGATAGTAGCGAAAACGTTCTGCCTTGGGAAACTGAACGGTCAGGCGCTCCAATGCATCGAGAGCGGTGCGTTGATCGTCGTCGTAGCCGGCGAGAATGAATGCGGTGTAGGCATTCAGGCGATGCTCCGGTGCCAGGCCCACAATCTCCTGGTGACAGGCAGCCGCGCGTTTGCGATCATGGTGTTCGAGCGCATCATTGAGTCGGTGAACGATGTCGAACAGTTCACGATCGGGCAGTTCTAGATCGCCGATCGAGGCTTGCTGGTCGGGCGGAATCATCAACATCGCCAGCGGACCACTGTGGGCGTAGTCTTTGAAAAATGCTTTCTGCCGATACTCGCTGTAGTGGCGATCACCGGGGTCGCGAATGATTAAGGATCCGGCGCGGGAATCGTAGCCGACGATTGCCTGAAGGTGGGCGGAAGTCGCTTCGACCGTGGTGATAGCAAAAGGGATGCCTCGATCAATCAAGGCCATGGTCGTCGGCCAGTCAGCGCGGAATTCACGTACCGTCCAGCCCTCCTTCTCCGCCCATGAGCGCTGTGCGTGATCGGTGGTGCCGTCGTAGCAGATCTCTTCGGCCAGTTCGAGATGGTCGACGTCACGGTCGTAAAAATGACTCAGCGCAGTGAGCGTGGCCGGTGCGCAAGTTGCGGTCGACTGTCGAACGAAGGGGACGTTGAGGCGGACGCGTTTGCCGGTCTTGAAGTGGCCTTTGCGAACCCGTTTGGCGACTTTTTTGTAAAAGCCGTACTTCGATGCTTTAGCGAAAGGCAGCATTTCTTCGCCGCGTCCGAGCTGATAAAGAAACGAAGCTCGGTAACCGGCAATCCACTTCTTGACCTTTTTATCGGCGCGCAGTGATCGGCTCTCGTAATCATCCAGCTCTTCGAGACCCTTTTCCAATTGCTCGGTCTCGTCGTAGAAGCGGACCAGTTGAACTGAGTGACCGGGGTTTGAGGATCGCTGCTTGGCACCTTCGAGCAAGGCGAAGGCTTCATCGTCGCGGTTGTGCGACCACAATTGATCGGCCGCCATTGTGATTAGTGAACGGTAGTCGGGATAGCGCTTCAGGGCAGCCTCGATTTGCTCCAGACATTCGTCAGTACGATCTTCACTAAGCAGCAGGTAGCCCTTGCAAACTTCCAACCAGGCGTCGTCGCCTCTGAGTAGTTTTTCGGCGTGGTCCAGGCATTCGCGGGAGCGGTCGAAGTCGCGGAAGCGATTGTAGACTTCGCTCATGAATGTCCACAGATCGGCGCATTCAGGGTTGTTCTGAGGGTCGTTTTGCGCCTCGAGAATCGGACGCGCGATTCTCAACGCGCGTAACGGGCCGAAGCGACCAAGGATCTGGTAGCTGGCATAAAAGCAAGCGTTGGGATCATCAGGATGATCTCGGAAATTTCGCTGATGCCACCACGCCGAGCGTCGGCTGTCACCCATGATTCCGAGCAGGCGCGCAGCGATGGTGCGTCCGCTGCGACCGGCCCACGCCTTTTTGACTCGGTCTTCTTCAGCGGGATCGCCACGGTCCAGCAGCCACTGCCACGCTTTCGTTACCTGCCCGGTAACGATCAGTTGGTGAACCCGTTGTTCGTCTTCTGCGTTGAGCAGCGTATCGCCTGACCAAACCATTGCGGAAGCTGACTTCGACCTGACATCTTGGCAATCCTAAATTGCCCCGCCTTGCTACGACTGGCGGCATGACGTGTCGAAAAGTGGTAGGCAGGAGAGCCTCCGCGCCTGTAGATGTGTGGGAGCGCTGCGGCGCTGTTATTTTTATCCAATGAAATCACTCCACTACCTGCTTTTCGCCGCGTTCTCGCTGAGCCTACCTGCTTTTGCCAGTGCAGAGGTCAAGATCACTCAACTCGATGATCGGTTCCACATTGAGATCGATGGAAAACTGTTCACCGAGTGGCAGATGAAAGCTTGGAAGGTTCCGTATCTGTATCCGGTGATCGGGCCGAACGGAGAGAACATCACACGCCACTACCCGATGAAAGACGGGGTGGAAGGCGAGAGTCAGGATCATCCGCATCACCGTGCGATTCGCTTTTCGCATCGCAAAGTCAACGGCGTCAGCTACTGGTCGCCGGACAACAATCCTGACGGACACACTTCGTCGATCGAGCTGGAGAAAGTCGAGAAAATGGAATCTGGAGAAACCGGCGAACTGATTTTCTGGAATCGATGGCTGAAAGATGGTGAGCTCTTGATGCGCGAAAAAGTGCGCTTGGCGTTTCATCCGCTGCCGAACGGCGAAGTGCTGATGGACTACGACACCCACCTGTTCGCCGCGGACGTGCCGGTGACTTTTGAAGACGACAAAGACGGTGGCATGGGCATTCGCGTTGCAGCGACGATGAAGGTCGAAGATCGCAAAGACAAGACGGGCAAGGGCACGATCGTCAACAGCGACGGTTTGGAAAATGTCGCCGCCTGGGGCAAGCGCGCCGAATGGTGTGACTACTACGGCCCTGATGCCGGCGGCAAGACGGTCGGCGTGGCAATTTTTGATCACCCGTCAAACCTGCGCTACCCGACTCACTGGCACGCGCGCACCTACGGTCTGCTGACGGCGAATCGTTTCGGCAAGGGCGTGTTTGAAAAAAGCAGCGGCGCCAAGGTCGGCGAGGGTGACTACACCATCGAGCCGGGCAAAGATCTGGCGCTTAAGCACCGCTTTTTCTTCCACCATGGTGATGCGAAGGCTGCTGACGTGGCGGGAAAATATGCGGATTATAAGAAGGGCGAGTGAGATTGATTGGAAACGTGTATGCAGTGACGACGACCGTACCGATCTTTATGCTCGATCATTGAGCCGTCCCGTAGGGACCGATCTGCTTCGGCGGGAAATATCCCCTGTGTTCATTTAGAGAAGGGGCTATGTGACGTTCTTTCTTCATAGTTATGGCTGTGGGTTGAAAACCCACAGCTATCGAGACCGGTCGCGACGCGACAGGTTACACGCTACCTAAGCCGATAAGCCTTCGAAAAGAGTCTGTTCGCATCTTGTCTCGAATAGGAAGCTCCATTTCAAAGACCACTTTTTCATTGGTATCGTCTTCAAAGAACAGGAAGCAATCGAATCGGAGAGTTACAGATTCGCGACGCGTGAGTAGCTCTGGAAAATGAACGTGAACCCTCGTTGCGGGAGAGTCAGAGTATGAAATCTCACCGCTTTTCAGGTTACGAGACCTGGTCCTGCTTATGATGGGTGAAAACAGTCCGCCGACGTCAACAGCGGTAGTGACAAAGTGGGTGTAGTTGGCAAATTTCACGTCCACTGTCAGAATGTGAATGCTCTTTAAACGGAGGTTGGGCGATGTCGCCCTTATCGATACATCGTAAGGCAGCCGGTCGTAGGAATACATGAACAGGTATGGAATCCCTACAGTGCGTTCTCTGTTGTCTACATCGAAGAAGAAGGTGACGTCTTCGACTTCGGCAACTCCCTCGGGATAATAGGTCGCACTATTGTCGACAGCGATCCCCAAAGTGACGATCCAGGCGCCGAGCAGAACTGTTGAGACGAAAAGAGTGAATATTATTCGCCGCCGTTTCATTTGGTCCAAAGGTTTATCGAGGAACCCGCCAATCGGTGGCAGGGCAGATCTACCGAAGGTGCTAACTCGCCCCCTCAACCAACACTTCACCGACCGGCACCAGATCCTGGCCTTTGCGGCGGATCGTACACAGGCTCCAGATCCAGAAGGGGAGATTGATCAGGAAGATCCACACCAGTTTCTCGTTGTTGAAGAAATACAGGTGCATGAGGAATTCGTTGAAGTAGTGGAACAGGATAAAGCTAAGTCCCATGATCAGTGCGGTCAGGCGATTGTACAGGGCGAGGAAGGCGAAGATTTCGAGCAGCACACCGCAGCCCATGAACAGACGGGTTAGATTGGGGTGTTCAAACATTTCACCGGCGTAGGGCACGGGATCTTTGCCGAACTCGGGACTGAGGTCGCTGTAGTAATTCTGTCGATCGGTTTTGACCAGTTGGATACCGATCAGGTGGCTGTTTTTGAACCATTCGCCGTCGGAGTTGATTGGCTTGATAACGCCGGCAATGACATAACAGCCGATGACCATATACTGTGAGTAGCGCACCAGGCTGTCCCAAAAAGTGTAGCCACCGGGGGCGGCTTTGGCGCGGCGTATGCCGAAAGCTTCGCGCCAGTTTTTGAAGCAATGCCAGAGCACGACACCGGTTTGCACCATCAGTACCAGACTGACCATCTGAAAGCCGTGATGGATGTAACCCTGTGAGTTGTAGAGCGTTCGTGCGCCTATTTGAATGATCAGTAGGATGGGCAGCACAACCGGCAATCCAAAGCCGGAAATGTAGAGCAGTAGGCAGGGCAGAACGATCCACGGCAGCGCATTGATAAATCGTTCGTTCGAGAAAAACGTCAGGTCGACGAGGTGCGCCGCACCGTTGGCTTTAGTCTGCTCGTGGTAGTTCAGTTTTGCCTCGGAGTTCGGCAGCATCTGCGAGATCGGCAGCAGGGGCGGACGCAGGATGTTGTCCTTGTCCGCGTCGGCGAGGATTCCAGAAAGTTTGCCCGGCGCGATTTTTTCCAACTGCACCTGAGTCCAACTCGACCAGGGAGCGCCGAGTGGCAGGCTTTGGAAAATCACCACAGCAAACAGCAGGCGCATGATCGCGACCTCGAAGCGATGAAAGCGCTGCAGGCCGAAGCGATCGCTCAGGTGGCGGATTAGCGGGCGCAATTTGTGGCGGAAAAAATGGGACATTTTTTAAGAAATAATGAGTTGGGAGCAAAGAGCTGGAATCTCGTCGACTGAGTGTGCAGTGCTGGCAGTCCAGTCGTCCATTTGTGGGTCAAGATCCTGGCGTTCTTGTCAATCCCGTCGAAAATCTCAATCGTTGGATTTTTGCCGGGCGATCAGTGTGGTGGTCTCGGTGAAGCCGCCCTTGCCGGTTTTGTCGGCTTCGATCCAGACCTCCATCAGAAGTAATTCTTCGGGCATTTCGGATCCGCGCGCTTCTCCTTGCTCTCGATAGTAAGCGAGAATCTCTCGACCAATCTCGGCACGTTCAGCTGCTGTGAGTTCGGTGTCTTTTTTGCCGAGCTCAGAAGCGTGATCCTTAAGATAACGCTTGTACATTTTCTTGATCTTCGGCGCGGTCATTCCGGTCAAAGTGCGCGCCGCAAGCGCGTCGGGTTCTCCGTCACCATCGCTGTCCGGTTTGGCGAGGTAGAGGTAGTTCTCGCTCTCGTCCGGATCTGAATACATCGGGAAGTGCGAAAACGGGTAGGCATCATCTTCGAGAAGCAGCGATCCGGCGACCAGCAGCGGCAAACAGAAAAATGGGTGCTTGGTCCAGATCCATGCGGCGAGTGATGCGATGCCGATGATGGCGGAGAAGGTGTCCATACGGGAGGCTTTACGAGGCGATGCAATATTGGCGCTGGATCTATCAAAGGCAAGGCGGTGTCGTCGCGCAAGTGATTAGCGATGACATTACTGTCATCGGTGCAAATATCGGTGGAGTAAAATGCAACACTGAGTCAGGGTGGCCGCGTATTGCCGATACATGAAGCGCTGGCTCCTTTTTATCCCTCTTTGTGTCACCGTCGCCGCTGCGTATGCGAGCGGCGAGTGGTATCCTTTGTCGTCTTTTCCGATGTATTCGAAATTCGACGACCGGACTTATTACGTCTACCTGGCCGACAAGAATGGTGAACCGGTGCCGACCGTGCGCTATCAGATCGTCGCCTCGGAGTTAAAAAAACATTACCGGCGTGAGCTGAATTTGCTTGAGGACAGGTACGGGGGCAGTAGCTACGAGTTCGATGCGCCAAAGCTTCGCCAGGCGGGTGCGGAGACCATGAAGTGGCTGCGCACGGAGTGGCTACCGGAGCGAGCGCCAGATCAGATCGAAGGCGCGAAAAAGAGCGGCTTGCAGCTGTTTGAAGTCCGCGTCTTTCTCGAGGACGGCAGATTCCAAAAACGCGAAACCTCGGTCGGTTCTTGGGATGGTGGCAAGACGGGAGGTGGGCAGTGAATAAACTGACCCGCTGCCTTCGTTCGTTGTTTGAGGACCGGTTCGGTCGCGTTGAGTTCGCGAGTTGGGAGTGGACGGTGATGCGCCTCGGCATGCTGCCTCTGATCTGGCTGGCGACCTGGCATACGTTCGATGTTCGGCTGATCGACATCCCCGATGTGATCGACAGCAAGCAGCCGAACGGTCTGGCCGGGCTGATGGATTTTTCGTGGCTGGTAAACGACACGGCGACGTGGATTGTTGCGGGAGTGATGGCGCTGCTGCTCGTGCTCTTCGCCTTCGGTAAGTGGATGCTGGTGGCGACCGGAGGTCTGCTGCTTATACATTCGGCAGTTGGGTCGATCTTTGCGTCGCCGGCGGGCACACATCATGCGACGCAGATCGTAGGGTTCGTTTTGCTGGGTCAGTTTGTATGGTTTGTCTGGCAGACTTGGCGGATCGGCTCGAAGCGCACCGATGAACGCGTTTGGAGCGAGGCGAAAGGCGCGGTGTTTTTCTCCCAGCAGATGATCGCGGCGGCCTACTTGGTGTCGGCGATCAGCAAGTGGGTGAATTCGGGCGGCGGATGGTTCCCCGGCTGGCGATGGATTCAGCAATTGCCGAATATCGCGGTGCAGTTCGAGAAGAACCACATGCAGAAATACTACGACGAATTGATCATGCCGGCCGCTGCGGTGAATCGCGGCATGATCGACTTCGTCATCGAGCACCCGTTCTGGGCTAAGCTGCTGATCGCGCCGGCGTTCTACCTGGAGCTGCTGGCGTTTCTAGTGCTGCTCAATCGGCGCATCAGCGCGGTGGTCGGGCTCGGGCTGATCGCCATGCACATCATCATCGGCCGGATCATGCAC
>JBBKXR010000049.1:0-33833 GCA_037969585.1 Verrucomicrobiales bacterium | reverse complement strand
TAATGATCAGTCCGAACACGATACGCTGCAGCGTCGGGCGCTTGGCGATCAGCACGCCGAGGCCCGGGCCGATGATCAGATAGCCGACCACCGTAATGATGATTTTTTCAAAATCACTCATCGTTGTTAATCGCGGCGATGAGCTTCGAGCTTGCGTGGTATCGGCGATAGCGAGTCGCGCGGTCCGAGTTTGGGTCCCGAGCGCAGCGTGTGTTGTGCGCTGGTCGTCGAGCTTGAGGTACGTGGATAGTCAAAGCGAACAGCGCGATGTCGGCGGCTGAGCACTTCGCGGTAGCGTCGTCCGTAGAGGGCGACCAGCGCCTGATAGGTGTAGCTCTCGCGCACCAGCACTTCGCCGACTTTGGCGAGATCGGTAAGCTGATCGCGGGCTTCATGCGCACGGTGCAGGGCGTCGGCCAGTCCGTTGACGTCTTCGGATGGAAACAGGAAACCATTCTCTCCTTCGCGGACCAGGTTGGGATCGACGACATCGCTTTGCACGACGGGGGTGCCTGAGATCCACGATTCGACGACGACGGCGCCGGAGTTCATGAAGCGCACAGGCACGATGTGCACGTCGGCGTGGCGTAACCAACCGAGCACTTCCTCGCGTTCGACCATGCCGGTAAAAGTGACTCGGTCTTCGAGCTGATATTCGGCGATCACCGATTCGATCTCGGCGAGAAATTCCGGTTCGTAGTCGCTGCGTCCGACGATCACCAGTCGAGCGTCGGACAGATCGGCGGCGATTTTTGCGAAGCCGCGCACGCCGATATCCTGTCCCTTGGTGTGGGCAACTCGACCGAGCATGAGGTAGACGAAATCGTCGTCACCGATGCCATACTTCGCGCGCGGGCAGGGTGGATCGGCTTCATACTCGGTGGTCTCGACCGGTACCGGCGAGTATTCGACGTTGGGGTTGTATTGGCGTACGAACTCGGTCTCGCGATTGGAGATCGTGAACACGTGATCGTAACGACTCAGGAAAAAAGCACGCCAGCTTGGTAAATGGTAGTCATCGAGCATACCAGTTACCTTTCCAGTCTCCTTCATGATCGTCGAGTAGTCGATAAAATCGAAGCTGACCAGCAGGCACGGTCGGCGTCGGATCATGCGGGCCAGCAGGGCGAGCACGTTGTTGTGATTGAGCGCCGGAAAGCACTGCACGATGTGGTAGCGACCGAGCAAAAGCCGGAAGAATAATCCCAGACAGAGCGTGTTGCTGGCTCGATTGGGAAAGCGATCGAGCGGGTTGCGGTAATCCCATAGGCGTCGAATTTCGATGCCTTCTTCAGTTCGTTCACGGCTCGGCGATTCAGCAAGACGTCTTGGCGTGAAAACTTTTACGTCGTGGTGTTTGGCCAGTTCGCGAGCTTGAAACCAGATGTTGGTTTCGGCACCGCCGACCTCCGGCCAGAAGCGATTGGTGACCAGGGCGAGCCGCAGGCGCGGTGGCTTGAAGTCGGCGATCTTCTCAAGCACTTCGTCCGGGCTCAAGAGAGTCCCGACCCGTAGGAAATGTCGTCGATTGCGGCGCAGACGAAAGCGATCGGAGCGCAGCGTGATTTTTGCGGTCAGCAACAGGCCGGCACAACCCGAAGCGAGGTCGAGCATATCGTCGCCGTCGAAAAAGATCGCGTCGTAATCGCCGTCGAGCAGGGTGCGGCGCAGAGTATCGGACGCGCCCCGATGCACACAGTACTGACCGCGCCAGTTCTTCTCTGCGCGCAGCGCGAAGGTGCGCAGATAGCCACTGCCGAAGTTGGATGCATCGGTCGAACACGATTCGGCGACCGGAGTCAATACCAGTCGGTCGGTAGTGTACTCGGAGGTGAGCGCGGCGATGACGCCGTCGTCCTCGCTGGCGGTTGGCTGCGCGTGCGGTCGGCTGGTGATGTAGAGCAGTTTATGCACTTTGCTTAGGAGAGAGGAGCTGGGAGCAGGGAGTAAGAATGTCTGCCTGGACGGAGACGGGAGAACGGGCGGGATGTGCCGAGTTTTGGGCGGCGGCTTTCATGACGCTGTGGATGTCTTGAAGTCGCGTGACCGCGGCGGCCTCCGGCGTATCGCTGTTGCTCAACCAACAGCCGGGCGAATCTTCGTGCGCAGGATCGAAGCCGTGCATTGCCGTGACCCAGCCCTGATTCATGAATGAGGGAGTAAAAAGTGTGCCGGGTTCGAGAACGTAAAACAGATCGCCGTAGCGTCGGTCCGGAAACAGGCAGCCCCATTCATCGAGCTGTTCGTCGCTGATGACGTTGCCTTCAGGTTGGGCGTCCAACCATGTGCGGGCTTCGGTCTCGAGAGCTGTATTTCCATCGAACCAGAAGCGCACCATGGTCGAGTCCCAAACGGCGACGTAGTCATGACCGAAGCGATGGCCGAGCTTCTGCCAGCGCTTCATCATGTCGGATCCGTTGACGGTATCGGTCATGCCGTGATCGCTGAACAGGTGGAGGTGCACCTGCTCGTATCGCTCGCTGGCGATATCGTGAATCTCCGTTAGCTGACGCGCAAAATCTTCGAGCCACTGGCCGACCTTTTTGCTCTGTGTACCGACGCGATGCATTAGCGCATCGAGGCCGGAGGTGAACAGATATCCGAGTTCGATTTCGCCTTCAGTCACCGCAGCGCGAACCTCGGCGAGGTTGTCAGCGTCCGGACGACGCCAGTCAGATCGCATCCATGAGCGGTCGCTGCGTTTCCAATCTTCGAAGATCGTTTCCTGACCACCGAGGATGCCACCCGGTTCGTAAATGTCGCGTTTCTCGGTATAGTCGAGATGGGCGAGGTATTGGAATGGCACGCTGTAGAGCTGGAAGTAGCCGGTGTAACCGAGTTTGTTGCCGAGCCATTGGCTGAGCTTGCCGCGCAGACGGTGATGCCCGGCGACCTTCTCTGGCAACCAACCGAGCGATGCGAGGTTGGCGAACGGGCGTTCTTCGTGCGCTTTTATGAAGCAGGAAAAATGGCCGTGCTCAACCGGATCGAGGCCAGTCAAAATTGTCGGGTCACAAGTCGACGAGTAACCGAATACCGTGTCGCATTTCTTGCGCAACGGCAGCAGGTCGTTGAGAAAACCATGCTCTTCGGCGATGCGCCAACCGAGCGCATCGACGAAGATGAACAAATCGAGATTAGGGCGGCGCTGGCTCATGATTCCGAGGTCGGCGAAGCCACAGGTTCCGTCTCCGCCGTTTCGTTGAGCGAGGATTTAAAAATCAAACTGTGCAAAAATTCGCGACAGGTGCTCTCCATGCTGCTGCGCGACTGAGTCGCCTGATACACGGCATGGATTGGCTCCATGCCCTCTTCAGCGTCGTGACAACCGAGCGTGTCGGCGTACGAGAAAACGCCAGGCGTTTCCGCCTCGAGAATCTCGCGCCATTCCGGATCGTGAGCTGCCAGTGCGGCGGTCGAGCGAGGCAAAACGCCGAACAACAGACGTTTGCCGAGAGCGACATCGACGAGTTGAACCACTCGCGATTCCCAGAAGTCCGGTTTTCGTTTTTGCCAGAATGCCAGGCGCCGACGCAGCTGTTTACCGCGCAGCGCGAACCAATAACCGATCGCCAGAACGCGTTCACGTTTTCCCGGTTTGATGTGCCGTTTCACCTTCTTGATCGCCGTAGCGACGAAGGCGTCATTCATAGTCACCGCCGTGCGATGCTTGCGACTGATCAGTCGGTTGCCATCGAGATAGGCCGCTTCGAGGTGGGTGTGTGCGCCCAGAAAAGTGTCATCACCAATCTTCGAGTGAATAACCGCACTGTGTCCTTCGATGACGCTGTTGTGACCGATTGACGCGTAGGGCCCGACCTCAGCGCCGGGACCGATGTAAACGTTGTCGCCGATCCACAGCGGGAAATGCAGCTTGGCGCTCGGATCGACATGAGAGAAGCGACCGATCCACAGCTCCAGGTCTTCGGTTTTACCTTCGAAGCGCAGTCGACTGAAACATTCGCGCTCCAGCGAGAACCAGTACTCGAGTAGGTCCCACTGACTTTCAAATTGAACGGCATCGCCGTCGTCGTCCGACCTTTCCGGCAGCGATTCGCCGAGCACAGGCGGTAGACCGAGCACCGTCACCGGCGTGCGGCCGCCCGGTTTGGGATTTCCCGGAATCAGTTCCCAATCGATCGGCCACAGTGTCGCTTCTTCCATCGCCTGACGGACCAAATGCGGTTTCCCGGGGCAGTAGATGCGCAGGTAACTGACTTCGGCATTGATCGCGTGGTCGAGCCAATGATGCAGCAGTGACTGATAGCCGACGCGCCACAAAATGAACGGATTACCGGCACCCAGATGGTGGTCGAACGCACTCCAGTCCGGGATCTCGATTTCGAGAGTTTCCCGGCGTTGTTCGGCGGGTTGAAAATCTACAGCGGGCATTTTCTGGAGGAGACAAGGTGGGGGAGCTAGGAGTCGGAAGTTTGGCTGTTGAAATAAAGAACGATCGCGCAGCGATCAATAGGCGCCTCGACCGGTTAGGACGGCGGGAATGGTGCGCAGCAGAAGTTTGATGTCTTTCCAGGTGCTCTCGGAGCGGATGTATTCGAGGTCGTAGCGAACCTGACCTTCGAAATCGACATCGGCGCGGCCGGAAACTTGCCAGATGCATGTCAGGCCCGGCTTAACGCGCAGTCGGCGCAAGTAGGCGGCCTTGTAGCGCGCGACTTCCTGCGGCACCGGCGGACGCGGACCGACCAAAGCCATGTCACCGACCAGAATGTTAAAAAACTGCGGCGCCTCATCGAGCGAGAAACGACGCAGCCAGCGACCGACGCGAGTGACGCGCGGGTCCTTCTTCATTTTAAAAGTCACGCCTTCCTTGCCGTGCTGGTTCTCCTTGGCGATCGCCGCCTTTTTGGAATCAGCGTGCAGCACCATCGAACGAAGTTTGTAGAGGCCAAAGGTGCGGCCGTCCTTGCCGACGCGTTCCTGACGGAAAAAAATCGGCCCGCCGTCTTCGAGTTTGATCATCAGGCCGGCGAGAAAAATGGGCGGCCCGAGCACGGCAATCCCGACCAGGCTGCCGGCGATGTCGATGCTGCGTTTGGCGGCGCCGAGGAAGCCGATATACGCCTGCCAACGACGCCGTTTCAGCGTGCAGCGCAGCAATCGAGCACGAAGACGTGCGGGGTCCTTGGCCTGTGACCAATACTCAACAGCGGGATCTGACATAACAAACTTGAATTATTGTTTTTACAATTAACTACGATAAATATATATTCTATTCCAATTAAAGGAAAGATCATTTTTCAGAGAACTCAAAACGCCTCAAAACACCCTTAAATTACGACAATTATCGTTATCTGCATTTAAATTTGATAAATCTGAATAATTGTTTTCTAAACGCCTCTCTTAATATTGTGATCAAGCTCACTATCCAGAACGCCCGATCAGTGGCGGCGCGGCATCGATGCCACGGCGAGCCTTGCAGCGTGTCGTTGAGAGTCAAAAGAAGGGCCTCGCTGTCATGAGCGCAGTGGCTGAATCACAGGGTTGTGGTGTTTACTTCGCCGAGTCGAATCCGCGTCTAGCGCGTCAACTCGACGGCGTATGTGAAGGTATCGCTGAAGCAGCAACGGCAGCCGCACGGGTGGGCATTCCCATTGGCACGATCGTTCTGGGCGGCGGATACGGCCGCGGTGAGGGCGGCATCTGGCGTACCAGTGAATCTGCCAAGGCGACGCTGCACAACGATCTCGACTATTTTCTGTTCAGCGAAAATCCCGATGACTCTCGGCTGCGCGCGTGGGTGACGATGGAGGAAAAGCAGTGGACCGAGCATCTCGGGATTCACGTCGACTTCGCGTGTCTGTCACCGCAGGCGCTCGACGACGCGTCCGGGTCGATGATGCTCACCGATCTCGCGCTCGGCTACCGACCGGTGTTCGGCGCGGTGGATTTCATCGAAGCAGCCGCCCGTCGCTGCGATGCTTCACGCTTACCGTTGTGGGAAGCCAGTCGGCTGCTGTGGAATCGCGGCACCGGCCTTTACTTTGCGCGCTGCCGAATCGGCGAGCGCAGTGAGCCGGAGTTCGTCGAACGCAATCAGCAGAAACTCGCGCTCGCTCTTGGCGACGCGCTGCTTTGTCTCGCTGGGCAGCACGATCCTTCGGTCGAAGAGCGCGGTCGTCGCATGGCGAACTTGCCGCTCGAAAATTCAGGCATCCAAGCTGCGGATGAAATACGCGACTGCCACCGGGAAGCGGTCGAGTTCAAGTTGCGGCCGCGTCCAGTCGATCCGGACTGGGAGCGCTGGCAAACGCGTGATGGGGAACTCACCGATCTGTGGGCCGAAGTCTTTCTGCGCGTCGAGTCGACACGATTGGGACGCCATTTTTCCGATCTTGGCGACTACGCCAGTGATCATCGGCGCATCGTTCCGGAAACGTTTTTCCTGCGTAATTTGATGATCGCCCTGCGCGACAGACGCCGACGCGGCCAATTCCTCGCGCCCGCCTGGGACTACCCACGCGGTGCATTGATGCGCTGCCTGGCGGCGATTCACGACGCCGATAACGACGCGGCCGCAAAAATTTTGCGCCAGCCCGAAAACCTCGAAACCGCTTACACCGACTGGTGGCAACGCTATCAATAAGATGATCCCGAACCAAGATCCCGAATCCTCAACTACCAGCGAGCCGCGGCTCTCGGTGGTGCTCGGTCTGCCGTTTCATCGCACGACGATGGATGAAACACTCGACGCTTGCGAAGACTACATGAACAGCGACGGCAGCCACTACCTGGTCACGCCGAATGTCGACATCACCCGGCTGGCATCGAAAGACGCCAAGCTGCGACGCATCCTGTTCGCTGCTGATCGGATCATTTGTGACGGTTTGCCGCTTGTATGGCTGTCGAGTCGGCAGAAAACACCACTTCCGGAACGTGTCGCCGGCTCCGATCTGACTCCTAAGCTGCTCGAGCGCTGTGCACAGGCTGGCAAGTCGGTCTATTTCTTCGGCAGCGACGAAGCCACTTTGGAAAAAGTCGGCGCTGTTCTCAACGAGCGCCATCCCGAACTGAAGATCGCCGGATGGTCGTCGCCACCGTTGGCGCCGGTGGAAGACTGGGACAACGAACGCCACGTAGAAGAAATTCGCGCTGCCGCTCCCGACCTGTTGTTGGTCGCCTTCGGGTGTCCCAAGCAGGAATACTGGATCGACACTTATCAAAAACGTTGCGGAGTGCCGTTGGCGATGGGCATCGGTGCGAGTCTCGACTTCATTGCCGGCAAGCAGGTGCGGGCACCGCGACTGTTGCAAATAATCGGTCTCGAATGGTTTTGGAGAATGGCCAGTGCTCCGCGCCGCCTCGCCGGACGCTATGCCGCTGACTTCGAGTTTCTATTCTCCAACGGCGGAAAAACTCATCCCGCAGGCAGTCAGGTCCTATTTCTACCCGAGTCGAAAGTGCAGAGGCCGGCCGATCGCGGATGCGATCGGGTTACGGACTGTGCGGCGGTGGTTCAGCCGTCGGCGGACTTGCTGGCGATGCTGGCCGAACGTTGGCGGGCGGCGAACGCGGCGGGTGATGGCATGCGTTTGAAAAATGTCAGCCTGCCGGTGGCGAGACAGTTGGAACGGTTCGGCTGGCACGAACTGATGACACCGGCGGGACCGGCAACGATCAGTCCGATCCCGGCAAACATTTGATTGTTTGATTTTCGATGAACACTTCTGCTTCTGAAAATCCGCAACGGGTGCTGATCACGGCGGGCGTCATCGATGGCGGTCGGTCGGGGGTAGGTCGTTACATCATTGAACTGGTGGCATCGCTGCGGGCCGGTCATGCCGACGTTGATCTGCACGTCGCTGGCCTGGACGCTGACCGAAAGTTCTTTCCGGCCATCGACGATGAGCACTGGCTGACAATTCCTGAACGCTGTGCCGGGGGAGTGATGAGTTTTCTTTGGCATCAGTTGGCGTTGCCCGGGCTGTTGCGTCGCCGCGGGATCGAGCTGCTGCATTCGCCGACCTATCGGCGCATCGTATGGCGTTCGCCGGTGCCGCAGGTGGCGACTATCCATGACTGCGCGCCGTTCGTGTTGCGCGACAAATATGGATTCTTGAGGGGTTTGTTAGGGCGTCAGATTGCGCCGGCTCTGGCGAGGCGATGCCGTCAGGTGATCGCGGTCAGTCATCATACGGCGAAGGATCTGTGCCATTTCATGAAGTTGCCTGAGGAGAAGGTCCACACGGTTTGGAATGGCATCGATCACGAGCAGTATCATTCGCGGTCGGAGAGCGAGATCGCGGAATTTTTGAAGAGCGAGAAGCAGGCGCATCCGTATTTTCTGTTCGTCGCTCGACTCGAGCATCCGGGGAAAAATCACATCGGACTGATCGCGGCTTATGAGCGCTTTCGCGAAATGCTGCCGCAGGCTTCGACGCAGCTGGTGTTGGGTGGGTCGGATTGGATGGGGGCGGAAGTGATTCATCAACGGATTGCGGCGTCGCCGTATCGCGATGACATTCGCGTACTGGGTTTTGTGTCGGACGAGGCTTTGCCACTCTGGTACTGTGGCTGTTCAGCCATCGTCATGCCGACTTTCTTCGAGGGATTCGGTCTGCCGGTCATCGAGGCTTACGCCTGTGGGGCGGCGGCCGGGTTGTCGGATATCGGGGTGTTGCACGAAGTCGGCGGCGAGTTGGCGGAGTTTTTCGATCCCCACGACAACGCGGCGATGGCAAACTGTCTGCGGCGGTTAGCCGAACAAGCGGTGTTGTCGGTTGCTATAAAGAAAGCGCCAGCCTTGGCGGGAGCTTCGTCGGCAGGCGAAGCGGTAGATAGTCGGGAACGCGAGACCGCGGATGAGCGCCGCTGCGATGGGGTTCGGGCGAGGCAAGCATGGAGCCGGCAATTCTCTTGGGAGCGCTGCGCGGAGGGGGTCCAAAAAATCTACGATAAATCGTATGATTAATATGTTGTAATAATTTCCATAGATGTCATAATATTGCGATCCGTTGTTTGTTTCCTTTAGAAACCGATTCTTTTCCCTGTGAATTCTAGCAAAAAAAAGAAATTCAGCTTCCCGTTGGTCTTTGATCCGTTGCGTTTGGCGTTGGCCGTCGTCCGCAACTCGATCGGAGTGATCTTCGGGGGAACGCTGATTGCGGCTCTCGCCGTGGCGATCGGATTCATGATGTTTGAGGATTCCTATTCGGTGAATTTTCAAATGCTCGGTCAGGACAAGGAATGGGGTGCCGATGGTGCGGGACTTACGAAGGCTTTCGAGCCGTTAATTTTGAATGACGACACGCTGGTCGATGCGGCCACTAATCTCTCGGTGCTCGAAGCTGCCGGTTCGTCTTTGAACCCGCCGCTGACCGGGCATCAGCTTTCGTTCATGACCAAGATCGACACCAATGAGGGTGGCGAACTTTTCGACCTGACTATAAAGTCCACGCTAGGTGCCGATCAGACGGTCTCCGCGGCGCGGGCCTGGGCGCAGGCGATTGCCGATCACACGGCGGATCTTCGTAAGCACGATGCGCTTGCCAAGATCGAGGAATACGAGATCAAGTTGGCCGAGAATGAGGCAGCTTTGAAGAAGCTCGATGATGAGATCATGGGATCTACTGAAGAGAGTGGTTCTGTTGACAGTGAATTGCGCATCACACAGGTCCAGGCCGAAATTGATGCGACTCGAAAGTTGCTGACGGAAGCGAAGATCGTTTTGGATTCGACTAAGGATCAAGTCGATCTGTTCGAGCGCGAGGCCAAGGGGCCGAATTTTTTGCGTAACCTGATCACACTGCGTCAGAAGGATTTGGAAAAATACCGGCTGACAAATACCGAAATTCATCCGCTGGTTCAAACGGCGTTGAAGGACATCGAACTGCTGACAACGCAGCTGGCCAAGGCGGAGCGTGGAGAGGAATTTGCGATCGATGGCTTGAGTGCCGAAGCGCAAATCAGCGGTGATGCGGAGTTCCAGAAGCAGGCGGTACTGGCGAAGAGCCTTCTGACATCGATGGAGCGCAGGGTGAAGAACTACAGCGCACAGATGGAAGCCCTGAACAAGGAGATGGGTGAGTTGCGTAAGTTCGAGGTCGGTGAGAAGGGCTTGCGCGGGGCGCTTTCGGACCGCATCGCAACCACAGCCTTGATCAAACAGCGCATCAAGGAAGCGGGTTTCGTCGCTACCAATCCGCTGCCACAAGTTTCGATGTTCATGCAGGGACCAACGATCGGCGAAGTTGAGCGTTCCGGAAAACTCAAGAAAATCGTGCTGGCGGGCTTTGCCGGTATGCTGCTTGGCACCGGCCTTGTCGCGCTGCGTGCGATGCTCAAGGAGCTGCGTTCGGATCGTCTGCGCACGCCCGTTCAGGTGGCGTTGGCGACAGGCATCTACCCGACCCTGCGCTACCCGCGCAAAGACGACAAAGGCGCCAGTGTAGTGCGTGAATTTTGGCTGACCGATCTGGCCAGCGACTTAGCGCTGAAGCGGCGGTTTTTGTTTCCGGTGCTCGACAGTGTCCCGGGGGAAAAAGCGTTCTGGGAAGAGTTGATCGAAACTGTGGCACAGGATGGCTGTCAGGTCGTCTACATGGATTTTTCCTATCATCCGTTAACACTTTCGTTTCACGGTCAGCCCTTGCCGTTTTACAATCCGATGGCGCCAATACAGGCGAGTTGCGCACACCCTTTCCTGACGCACTCAACGAATCTGCTCGACGCGCTCAATCAGCTTCCGACGGAAGCAGTAGTGATCGGTCGTTGGGGTGCTCCCCCGGTGGCTTGGATCAATCAGATCCGCACTTTCTTCGATGCGGTGGTCATCGTCACTTCGGCGCAGGCGGCGAGCCGCAGCGAAGTCGAGAAAAACAGCCGCATTTATCAACAGGTTCTCGGCGATATTCACGACACGATTTTGGTCGAAGAAAAACCGGCCGGTCCGCTTCTGCAGATGGTTCAGGCGCTCGAAGATTCGTTCGTCGGATCGCAGGAGGGTGACGACAGGAACAGCCTGCACATGGGCATGGACGGCGGCGTCATGGTTTACACGCCGACCAGCCATCAACTCGAGAATAATCCCTCGAAGAACCGATACCCGGCTGATCCCGGTATTCACGCACGATGAAAACGACCGTTTCCAGAATCATCGCAGGTTTGTTAGTCGTACTCGGCAGTGCTGAGTTGGCGTCTTTTTCAGCGAATGCCCAGGACGGTCGCCCCGAACCGGTATCGATCATTCGTCCGACAGCGCATGCCGAGGTCACTCCCGTGGCTTCTGGTTCCAGTATGGCCTTGACGCCGCCGGCGGCACCTGTGCCCGGTCGTCACTCGCGGGCGGTGTTGCGCAATGCTTTGGAAAATGCGCAGCGTGTAACCCCTGCGTCGAAACCATCTTGGCAGCAACGCTATCTGCTTGGCCCGGGCGACATGCTCGATTTCTCTTTTTACAAACGTAACGATCTGCTGCGCGAAAAGGTTACGATTTCGCCGGACGGTCGTGTCAGCTATTTGCAGGCAGTTGGCGTCAAAGCCGTTGGCCGCACGGTAGGTGAACTGCGCGAAGATATCGAAAAGGTGCTCACCGAGTATCACAACGATCCGAAAGTGATCATCTCGCCGGTCAAATTGGCCAGTAAGAAAGTCTCCATCCTCGGTCGTGTTCGCGAGCCCGGAGTTTATCCGCTGGATCGACCGACGACGATCATCGAGGCGGTGGCATTGGCCAAAGGTTTGGAGATCGGTGCGGTCGGTGGAGCGGCTCTCGAAATCGCCGATCTCAATTATTCTTTTGTAGTGCGCCAGGGCAAGCGTCTCGACGTAGATCTGGCGAAACTGTTTCACGAGGGGGATTTTTCGCAGAATGCCTACCTTCAGCCGAACGATTACATCTATGTCGCGTCGAGCCTGAAGAATCGTTTCTACGTGCTTGGCGCTGTTAACAGCCCTGGCCAATTGCGCATGCCGACGCGCATGACTCTTACCGGCGCAATCGCTCTGTCGGGTGGCTTTGCCGACGAAGCCTGGAAGCGTGATGTGCTGCTGATCCGTGGCAGCCTGACCGATCCAGAAACGCGGGTGATCAATGTCGGCAAGATCCTCGCCGGCGTCGAGCAGGACATCATCATCGAGCCGAAAGACATCATCTACGTCAACAAGCGTCCGTTCCTGGTTCTCGAAAAAGCGGTCGATGCTGCCTTTACCTCGTTCATTCAAACGCTGGCGACCGAATCGATCAACGAAGCGTATCAAGGCTTCTTCGAAGGTGATCGAGGAGATGGTCCCGAAGCCGCTGCCGCTGCCGAGGCCGCCGCAGCAGAAGCTACCGCTGCAGAAGAAGCCGCCGCCGCCGTTTCGGTCGCTGCCGATGCAGCTGCTGCGGAAGCCGCTGTCGCTGCCGAAGCCGCCGCTGCGGCAGCTGCTGGTGTCGTTCCGTAGCGAACGAGAATTGCTGAATAATTAACTCATTCTGAAATGATTGCCCGTCCCGTCATCGCCGTTGTCGCTCTGAGCGCCGCCTCTTTTTTGGCGTCGTGCGCCACGCCTGCGGACACTTTCGATCCATACAATCAGGACGCCGACCCCTTGCTCCACACGGATACCGAAGCCGAATCGGGCGGACCGACTGGACCGAAGTTTTTCGACTACGAAATGCAGCGCAAGCTGTCGCCGTCCGATTTGCGTCCGACCAACAACGACTACCTCGTTGGTCCCGGCGATATTCTCGAAATCGAGGTCGCTGAGCTGAAGGCATCGCGCATGAAGACGACCGTGCTGCCCGATGGCATGCTTTTCTTCGACGTCGCCGAAGGGGTCCGCGCCGCAGGTAAAAGCCTCCGGGAAATTTCTGCCGAACTCGGCACCCAACTGTCGTCCTACTACAGCTCGCCGGTGGTGTCGGTGAATCTTTTCCAAGCGGAAAGCCAGCGCTTCTGGGTGCTCGGTCAGGTCAAGACGCCGGGTGCATTCCCGATGGCGGGTCCGACCAATCTGCTCGAAGCTTTGTCAAAAGCCGGCGGCCTTTTCTCCGGCGAAATCTCCGGTGAAACTCAGGAAGTCGCCGATCTCGACCGCGCCATTCTGGTCCGTGACGGCAAACCGCTGCCGATCGATTTCCGTTCGCTGGTCGAGTACGGTGACATGAGTCAGAACGTCTACGTCAAAGGTGGCGACTACATTTATCTGCCATCCGTGCAGAGCCGCGCAGTGTATGTGCTGGGTGCGGTGAAAAAGCCCGGCCCGCTGTATTTCAAAGACGATATTACGGCGATCTCGGCGCTGGCTCAGGCCGGTGGCACCAAGAAAGACGCGGTGGTCACCAAGGCGATCATCATTCGTGGTTCGCTCAACCATCCGCGCGTTGCGGTTGCCAACTTGCACGGCATCATGCGTGGCTACGATCGTGACTTCGAACTTCGCGCCGGGGACATCCTGTGGATTCCGGTCAGCAATTGGACCTACGTGAACCGTTACCTCGAGTCCGTCATCGTCACCGCCGCACAGGCTGTGGCCGTGAACGAAGGCGAGCACCTCATCGGTACTGGCGGCGACGGTGCGACGATCGCGATCAACGCGGGCGTTCAGTGAATTCCAGAAGGAAGGGTTCTGAGTTAGCCTCCGGCATACAGAAAAATCTCCTTAACGCGTTCGTTGATCTGCTCCTCGGACCAGTCCGGGTGGAGGTTGCGCAGCCGGGCAGCCTTGATCATTTTTGCGGTCCGATAGAGCTTCTCGGCGGCAAGCGATTTTTCTCGCCTGTCATCGACTGAAGAGCGGCGAGGTATTCGGGTGACACGTCGGAGGCCATTGCGACGTGGGTGACTTTGTTGGGACTGGGGCGCGAGGGCTTCGTGTCCCTTGGACTGCTGCAGCCTGCTGCGCGATCCAGTGGACGAGGCGCACGCGGGTTGGCAGACACTCGCACTGCTGGCAGGGCAGCAGGCTGCCTGACGCGGAAAAGCGGCAGCAAGGCTGCGCGCAGTCCAAGGCCGTCCCTGCAATCGATCTCTGTCGGTCTACCCACAGCCCCTTGAGTCCACGCCCACTTGAGTGAATGGTGTCGCGTGTCCGCCACGCCACAGAAAAAGCCCGACTTGCAGAAGAAGCTGCACGACGTTCCGCACAAGCCGGGCATCTACTTGATGCGTGATCGGCTGAACCGCGTCATCTACGTCGGTAAGGCGCGCGATCTGCGCAAACGCTTGGCGAACTATTTCACGCCGTCGAGGAAGCGACTGGCGGAACACAAAACGCGGGCGCTGATTCAGAGCATTTGGGATTTTGACTATCACACCGTGCGCAATGAGCCGGAGGCGCTGCTGCTCGAAGGCAAGCTAATCAAAGATTACCGGCCGAAGTACAACATCAGCTTTCGCGACGACAAACGCTTTCTGTTGGTCAAAGTCCACCCGGATGAGCCGTGGCCGCGCTTTACCACGACCCGGCTGCGCAAAGAGGACGGTGCCCGTTATTTCGGGCCGTTCGCGCATTCGGGGGCGCTGCGACGCACGCTCGACTGGATGAATCGCGAGTTCGGCTTGCGCAGTTGCCAGCCGATGGATCCCGGCGAAACGGAGTATAGGCATTGCCACGATGACATTATCAAAAACTGTTCGGCGCCGTGCATGGGGCGAATTTCCCGTGACGACTACATGCTCAAAGTCGAGCAGGCCTGCGATTTTCTAAAAGGTCACTCGAAGGATATGGTCGGTTCGCTGGAGGAGGACATGCAGCGCGCCGCGGAGAAGCTCGACTTCGAGAAAGCCGCCGAGTTGCGCGACATGATCGAGAACCTGAAACGCACTTTGCGTCCCACGCGACAATTCCGCCGCGGCCGCGGTGCACCGCAAAAGTCGGGCATCGATGCCGAGGCGGACATGCGCGAGCTTGGCGAAGAGCTTGGGCTGGAGCGTCCGCCGGTGGTCATGGAGTGCTTCGATATCTCCAACATTTCGACGACGCATTGTGTGGCGTCGATGGTGCGCTTCAAAAATGGCGTGTCCGACAATCAGAGCTATCGCCGCTATCGGATTCGCACGGTCGATGGCCAGAATGACTTCGCGAGCATGGCGGAAGTGGTGCGCCGGCGATACTCACGCATTCTGCTTGAAGCTCGTGAGAAGGTCGGCGACGACGCGGCCAACGACAGTCAGGAGAGTCCGCTGGAAGCCATGCGGCGCTTGGAAACGGAGATCGATGAATCGGAACAATCGACGCTTTCTGCCGATGGCAAAAAGCGTCGTGCCCCCTTCGTGCGGCTGCCGGATCTGGTCATCGTCGACGGCGGCAAGGGCCAGCTGAGTTCGGCGACCAAGGAACTGCAGCGACTCGGGCTGCACGATTTGCCAATCGTCGGTCTGGCCAAGGAACGAGAAGAAATCTTTCGACCGGGAAATCCCGAGCCCCTGCTGCTGCCCCACGACACCGGTGCCCTCAAGCTGATGCAGCGCATTCGAGACGAGGCGCATCGCTTTGCCAATGGCTACCACCAGCTGTTGATGAAGCGTCGCGTCAACGAGAGCATTCTCGACGATTGTCCGGGGATCAGTCAGGCGCGCAAACAGCGACTGCTCAAGAAATTCGGCTCGGTGGCGCGGCTGCGCAAGGCGACGCCCGCGGATCTCGCTGAAGTGAGTGGTATCAACGAGCGACTGGCCGAGGAAATCGTGCATTTTTTGAAAACCCACCGTTGAAGCTCGGCGCTCGATATCGTTGAAAGATCGCGCATCGCTGGACGTAGTCTGTTTGCCCCAAGTATGTCCGGTTCACACTGAAACGGAGAGCAAACCGAGCCAAACTATCCCACCCAAAATGAAATGGATAGGCGCCAAGACTTTTGGCAAACAGTCTATCTTGATCTTCAACAAATCGGGGGTTTCCGGCGCGGCCCTCGGATGGTATGTTTGCTCTCCCGATTGACCCTATGTTTTTGAAAAAATCGAACGCTGGCGAAGATTGCCGTGCCTGCAAGCTTATCGCCATGGCCGCGTCCAGCGTATTGCTGATGACGATGCTTGTCGTGATGTCTTCGGGAGTCGTTTGGGCGCAGAATGCCGTGACAGGAGAGGTCAGGCCGGATGCTTCCGAGGCACCGATTCGGATTCAGCGCCCGGTGAAGCCGTTATCAGCGGCTGATCCAGTGATCTTGCGTGACGATCTAATTGCAGTGCCGCGAAAAGAACAGATAGGGGAGGCAGCTGAATCGGCCGAGGAAAAATCGGCGACTGGCGATCCGGCGGTCGAAGCAGAAAAAGGCGCCGAGAAGTCTTCGACTCCGAGCAAACCGCGCAGTTTTAATTTTAAACCGAATCTGAAGGCCAACGAGATTCTTGGCTCGACGCTGGAGAATCAGCCTGACGCGCGAACTTTTGTGCTCACCGTGCCAGCGCCGCGCGGCATGATTCTCGATCGCAATGGCGTGCCGCTGGCGCAGACCAAGATTGTTTATTATGCGGCGATCAATTTTCCCGCGTTGAAGGCGGCGACGGATGCCGAAATTCTTGTCTACGCACACCAGCGGATCGCCGAAGCGAATCGTTACGCCATTTCCGACTGGACGCTCGACGACGATGTGATCCTCGCCCACTTCCGCAACCGCCGTTGGCTGCCGCTGGTGTTTTCCAATGCCCTCAGTGATGATCAAGCCGATTTGCTGCGTCCGCATTTGGCCAAAGGCCTGTTTCTCCAACCGGTGTACATGCGCACCTATCCTCACAAGACCTTTGCTTCGCATATCATCGGCTATATCGGCAACCGGCCGCCGCGGCGGACGGGTGAGATCGATAGCGGAGAGGAACTGTGGGGTGCCGGAGTGGGCGTCGCAGGTCTGGAGGCGTCCTTTGATGAGCAACTGACGGGTAAGCCCGGCAAGATCAACGTGCTGTTCGATTCGGGTGGCACCAAGCTGACCGAGGAAATGATCGTCCGGCCCGTGCCCGGTCAAAACGTTGTCACCACTATTGATTTCGAAATCCAAAAGCTCTGCGAACGATTGCTGGCCGAAAATGTGCGCCGCGGTGCTATGGTGATTATGGAAGTCGAAACTGGCGACATTCTGGGGATGGCATCCAACCCGCAGTATGATCCCAACGATTTCATCCCGGCGATTTCACACGAGCGCTTCGCCGAGCTGAACGACGACCCCGCTAAGCCGCTGTATGCCCGCTCTTTCCGGGCCGCCTATCCGCCGGCTTCGACGTTTAAAGTGCCGGTTGCCCTGGCCGCCCTGGAATCCGGAACGGTGAGCATGGACACCGTTTACAGCTGTCCCAGTAGCTATTTTATCGGTGACACGCAGATGCGAAACTGGAATAAGAATGGTGAAGGTTACATGAATGTCGTCGGCGCGATCACTCGATCCTGTAACACCTGGTTTTATCAGGCGGGGATCGAAACGGGTGCCGCCCCGATCGAATCGATGACTGAGATGCTCGGTTTTGGACAGAAAACCGGTATCCCTCTTCCGGCTGAATCCGCCGGCTTCATGCCGACCACGGAATGGTCGATGAAAGAACGCGGCTATCGATTGACCAGCGGCGACATCGCCAACATCGCCATCGGTCAGGGCACCGTGCTGACGACACCGCTTCAGGTAGCGCACGGCATGGCGGGAGTGGCGGCCGGCGATCGACTCATGAAGGCTCGGTTGGTCATGCAGGTTCAAGATATCAGCAATCGCGTGACCGAGACTTTTCCGGCGACGACCGAACGAAATCTTATGATCGATCCCTATAATGTCGATATCGTTAGAAAGGGAATGGAGGACGTCGTCAATGCTAGCAACGGCACCGGCAAGGCAGCCAGCCATTCGAAAATCTCGATTTGCGGAAAAACCGGCACCGGTCAGTGGAAGCCCACTCAGTCACAGAACGTCGCGTGGTTTGCCGGTTTCGCTCCTGCCAAGCATCCGGTGTTTGCTTTTGCGATTCTTTACGAAGGCAGTCCTGGTGAAACGGTGAGTGGCGGCAAAAGCGGCGCGCCAGTGATCGGTGAATTTTTTGACGAGTATTTGACGGAAGAAAAGCTCGCAGAACTCAGTTCGCGCAGTGAAGGCTTCGAAGTCGCCAGCAACGATAGTTCAGACGATGACCAGCCTGAGGTCAAAGGGATCTATAGCGGTGGTTCGGGCAACAGCGGTGGCGGTAGCCGAGGCAGTAGCTCCTCGAACCGCGAGCGCCCGACGACACCAGCACCGGCGGCGGAACCACAGAAGCGGGAGACGGGTCTGCGAGGTTGGTTGAGCAAGTTCCGCAACCGCTGAGCGGATGTCAGCTGACTCGGAGCCTCGACCGCAGTCGCCGTCTGTTTGGCACCCGTTCGCTCCGCGCATCGCTGTGGTCGGGTCGGGAGCGGTGGGTAGCTACTACGGGGGCAGGCTGGCGGAGCACGGCAACGAGATGCATTTTCTGATGCGCTCCGATCTTGAGGCGGTGCGGGCGCACGGTTTGAGAATTCACAGCACTGAGGCGGGTGATGTGCATTTGCCAGCGGTGAATTGTCACGCCTCGACCGATGAAATCGGTCCGGTCGATCTGATAATCGTCGCTCTTAAATCGACGAATAATGCCGCGCTCGAGGCGTTACTACCGCCCTTGCTTCACGAACAAACGGCGCTGCTAACTTTACAAAACGGGCTGGGCAATGAAGCGTTCCTGGCGGCAAGATTTGGCGCTGACCGAGTCATGGGCGGCCTGTGTTTTGTCTGTCTGAATCGAGTCGCTCCCGGTGAAATTCATCATATCGGCCACGGCCTGATATCGCTGGGCGAATACGCCGGCGGTCCGCGCGATCGTACCCGAGCGCTTCACGACGAACTCTTGCGCTGTGGCGTGCCGTGCTCATTGGAAAATAATCTGGCCGAAGCCCGCTGGCGCAAGCTGGTCTGGAACGTGCCCTTCAACGGCTTGTCGATTGCCGCGGGAGGTATCGACGTGGAAAAGATTCTCGGCGATCCCGATTTGTTCGCTCGCACCCATCGACTGATGCATGAAATTATCGACGGCGCGGCTGCGCTGGGTTTCGAAATCGAGCCCGATTTTGTCGACAAGATGATTGGTAACACTCAGTCGATGGGGGCTTACCACCCGTCGAGCCTGATCGATTTCCAGAACGGTCGCGAAGTCGAAATCGAAGCGATATGGGGTGAGCCTTTGCGCCAGGCGAATGCGGTCGGAGCCGAACTGCCCGAGCTCGCTGCGCTTTACCGCGAGATCACCGCAGCGTGTGCCTCAGCGACGCAATCCTAGCCCGCATTTCTCATGCGACCTGAAATGGTGCCGCAAAACAGCCCGAGATTTTAACGACGGGAAGCTGTGGGTTCTATGAAAATGCATCCCGAAAGGATGCCAGCTGATATTGCGCGATGTCCCAGGGAAACACGACACTCTTGTCTAGTCGTGCCGCAGCGGGAAACTTCTCACGAACCCCGAGTGACAAACGCCGGAACTTGGCGCCTTCGATTCGCTCCTGTCTGCTGGTAGGAAACCAAGGGAGTGCGGTCCTTCTTTGGGTCGGGCGGCTTCTGCAAAGTTCCTCTGTAAAACAGGACCGAACTTTGTGGCACCACCACACTAATCCATCTCCCGTGAGCGCGGCTCGCGGTGGAGGGTGCTCGCGTCGGAGGGCGAGGTGACGAACGGGCCGCCGGCCAGCGGAGCGGGATTGGTGAATGCCACGTCGGGCATATCGCTCTCGCGTCCGGCGAGGGGGAAATCTTTGCGCAGCGGGAAGAAAGGATAGCCTTCCCACATCAGGATGCGCGTCATGTCCGGATGGCCTTCGAATTCGATGCCCATCATGTCGTAACACTCACGCTCGTGCCAGTTGGCGGTCGGCCATAAGTCGGACACGGTGTCCGGTTTTTCTTCCTCCGAAAGAGGGAAGCGGATGCGCAAGTGATCGTGACGCTCCATCGAGTAGAGCTCGTAGACCATTTCAAAACGCGGGTCATCACCGAAGTGATCGAGACTGCAGACGTCGGTAAGGAAATCGAAACCGAACTCGTCGCGACAACGGCGCAGCACGTCCTTGGCCGTGTCGCGGGTGACGATGAGCGTGTGCTCATCGCGGAACTCGACAACCTTGGCACCGTCGATATCGGCGGAGAGTTTTTCAGCGGCTTGCTGGGCGTTCATGGCTTGGACTTGGGAAATTCAGGACAATCAGGCGTTTGCCTTTGCCGCCTCGATTTCTGTTACGGCATCGGTGTCGTCATCGGCATTGGGGTTGCGCAACTGCGCGAGCGTCGATTGTTCGCCCTCGATCTTGCGCTGCAACTTCATCAAGCCTTCCAGCAAAGCCTCCGGGCGCGGTGGGCAGCCGGACACATAAACGTCGACAGGAATCAGCCGATCGATGCCCTGCAGCACGGCGTAGCTTCGATACATGCCACCGCTCGACGCGCAGGCGCCCATGGCGATGCACCACTTCGGCTCGGGCATCTGATCCCAGATGCGTCGGACGGCGAGCGCCATTTTATAGGTCACCGTGCCGGCGACGATCATCACATCCGACTGGCGCGGCGAAAAGCGCATCACTTCCGCGCCGAAACGGGAAATGTCGAAGCGCGAAGCGCCCGTGGCCATCAGCTCGATCGCGCAGCAGGCGAGTCCCATTGGCATCGGCCAAAGCGAGTTCTTGCGCATCCAGTTGATCGCGGAGTCGACGCGCGTGAAAATGACATTGCCCTCGACTTTGGAGTCGGGGGTGACGACGGCTTGTTGGGTATCGGCCATGGCGATGGGGCGGAGACAGTAAGGGGCGAATCGACGAACCGCCAGCAGAGCAGTTCGGACCCCGAAAGATGCCGGGGACGACCGACACCCGCAACCCATTTGTGAAACTTTTCACAAAGTCGCTCAAACGGGAGGTTCAGGTGCCTGCGTGCCACCGTCAGGGCCTTCTTCAGGATGATCTTGAACTTCTCGTGACTTCTGATGCAGAGAGCCAGACCATTTTTCAGGACAGCTACGTCGCTGGGGCTCCTGCATATCTAAGAGGTTCGCCGATGAAAACACGTATCACAGCTATCGCCGCTTTCGGTGTTCTAACTGCAGCTTTTGAGAAGGCCGGCGACCATGTGGAGTTGGGGTCAGACCTTCGCGAAGGATTGCTCTAAATTCAACGAGATCGAAAACTGTCGGATCAGGAAATGGTCGCAATATTGCAGGAGTGGTGTTCGGAAAAGCAGTTGACAGCGCATTTACAGCTCTTGGACGTTGTGCGGAGAAAAACGAAATGAGATCTTGGGAGATGCGCCTGGCAAAATGGACTGCCTCTGTGATGGCGGGTTTACTCCTGCTCGTGATTGGAAGCACTTTTTCTATGGGTTGTAGGGGGGCGTCGGATTTTGGAAATCCATAGTTTTGATGAAACCGTATTGGCATCACAGCGATGATGATGTGCTTCGGCGTTCTGCCAGTTTCTTGCAGGCGTCCCGCAAGGAGTTTTACAGGGTATTAAACACCCGAGAATTTACTGCGGGCATAAAGAGTGCTCGCCTCAGGTAGCTAAGCCAATGCTGGTAATCGGTGCAGTTGACCGCTCGGAGGTTGCACTGAAAATGGACCTTGAAAGTTCTCTGACTGCGAAGCGTTTGGTGGACGGGGGGAGTATTCGTCGCCGCCTTGTTAAGCAGATTTTCTGCGCCGCCGATGCATTTTTCAAAGCAGTTTCAGGCCGCTTTGAACGGCTCGACGGCCGGTCATCGAATGTGCAATTTTTGCCGATTCGTTGAGTCCCGTTTGAGCAAATATTTTTTGTTAATTCGTGCGATTTCCATGGTGGGATGTCGGCGATCGATTAGATTCGAGCCGTGTCTCTTCGGCTGTGGAACCCTCACCCCTCCACTGCTGTTTAGACTATTTAGCGAACCAACAAACTCAATCCCTATGGGCGACAAATCACCGAAATCGAAGCAGAAGGGCCAGGCCCAGAAACAGACTAAAGCTGCCGGCGCCAAGAAGTCAGCGGCAAAAGCTTCTGCCGCGCCCGCCAAGGCGCCTGCGAAGAAGAAGTAGTCCTGATCGGAATGCCGGCCTGCTTGATGTGGGTCCGGTTTTCCACGTTCGAACGTCGTCGGCCACTCGGGCGCAAGCGCTGCCCCGGGTGGCCGATTTGGTTTTTGGGATAGGGATCGGGTTTTTTCGAGATAGGGATCGAGTCAGGAGCGTAATTTCTCAGTTTGGCAAGCGTGCGCGGCGCTGCCAGGCGATCATGATGGCGATGAATGGCGGGCGTCGTTGAACGCTCGGTCCATCGAGCAATATGTCGAAACTGCCAGCGTCGAACGGAGCAGAATCGAGCGGCGGCCAAAGGTGGAGCGAAGAAGAAGGTTGTGCTAGGCTTTGCCACCATGAGCAACGCAACGACCGACGCTACCGCCAGCCAACTCGACCAACTCAAGAAGTTCACGACTGTGGTCGCCGATACGGGCGATTTCGGGGCGATGAAGGAATACGAGCCGCAGGACGCGACGACGAATCCGTCGCTGATTCTCAAAGTTTCCCAGCAGAAAGAATACCGTTACCTGGTCGATCAAGCGATCGATGAGCTGAAGGCCAACGAAGGTCGGCTGAATGAGGACGCGCTTATCGAGTCGATCATTGACCGCATTCTGATTTTGTTTGGTAAAGAGATCCTCAACATTGTGCCTGGCCGCGTTTCGACCGAGACGGATGCCCGCTTGTCGTTCGATGTCGAAGGCACGGTCGACAAGGCGCACACGCTGATCGGCCTCTATGAAAAAGAAGGTATTTCCCGCGAACGTATTCTGATCAAGATCGCATCGACCTGGGAAGGCATTCGGGCGGCGGAAATTTTGCAGAAGGAAGGCATCAACTGCAACCTGACGCTGATGTTTTCTCTGGTGCAGGCGGTGGCATGTGCCGAGGCTGGAGCGCAGCTGATTTCGCCGTTCGTCGGCCGTATTTACGATTGGTTCAAAGCGGATACCGGCAACGAATACACCGGTGCCGATGATCCCGGGGTGCAGTCGGTGAATGAGATCTACGCATACTATAAGAAGTTCGGCTACGACACCGAGGTGATGGGCGCGAGTTTTCGGAACATCGGACAGATCCTCGAATTGGCAGGCTGTGATCTGTTGACCATCAGTCCGGACCTGCTGGAGGAACTTCAGCAATCAGACGCCAAGGTGGAGCGTAAACTGGATCCTGAAGTGGCTAAAGGAAGTGATCTCGAGCAGATCGACGTCACTGAAAAGAGCTTCCGATTTTTGCTCAACGAGGACGCGATGGCGACCGAGAAAACGGCTGAAGGTATCCGCAAGTTCGCGGCTGACATGGTCAAGCTCGAGGACTTGATCCGCGCCAGTTTGTAGCCAAGTTCTAACTTCGCCAGCGTGGCGAGTGTGGCCCCAATCCTCCGGGGCACTCGCTGGCGCTCGCAGCTACCTCGCCGCTCAGTAGTGAATGTTCACCGGGGTGCCGACGCGCACTTTGGAGTAGACGGTCGGCTGGATGTGGGCGGGCACGCGGATGCAACCGTGGCTCGCGGCGTAGTCGGGAACGTAGCCGATGTGCATGCCGATTCCGAACCAGGTGACGCGCATCCAGTAGGGCATTTTGGTGCCGACAAACTTGGCGTCGCCGCTTGGCTTCTTGTAAGAATCACCGTCTGAAGTGATCGTTGATCCGTTGGAAGGGTTGACCCATTTGCCGTAGCGATTGGAGCTCTTGTCGACGATCTTCTCGAGAATGGTGAAGTTGCCAGTCGGCGTGCGATGATTGCTGGTGCCGGTGGAGATCTGGGTTTCGACCACGATGTTGCCGGCTCCATCGAGGATTTTTGCGCGCTGTTTGGTGAGATCGATGTCGATTTTCGTTTCGGTGGGAGTCACCGTTTCCAGGCGTGCTTTGTCGACGAACAGGTAGTGGCCTGACGGCGCGGTGTTTTTGGCTCGTTCAGCTTTTTCTTCGGTTTGCGCTTTCGCTTCAGCAGCAAGCTTGGCCTGCTCTTTCGCTGCTTCACTGTTGATGAATGCGAGGCGCTTACTGCCGTTGGACGTGGTTACGCTGGTGCACGATGGGGTAAAGACAGCGAGGCCGAGGAGAGCAGCGAGAATCGTGAATGAGCGAGGGATCATGGAAGGTAGGGGGAAATGGTCTGAAAAGAGGAAAGCGGGGGGGGACGAGATGAAAGCCAATTACAGGACGCGATGTCAACGCAATTGCGCGTTCATCGTCGGCGGTTGTTGGTTCACTCGGAGCAGAAACAAGGCCAGAATGAGGACTGTTTTGTTTCTTTTTAACTACTGGCCGTCCGTCGCCGAGGAATTCTCGAAAAAGTCGACATCGTCACCGGTGCCGGTATTTGAGGTGGCGCTGCCGCCAGTTGTGTCGCCGCTCGGAGCCTGATCGGGAAGAATTTTGTCTACCAGCCGTTCGATCCCTTCACGGGCGAACAGGCTGTTTGGATAGATCTTCCGGGATTTCAAAAACCAGGCGAGGCTCGAGCCAGTCTGATCGCGGCTCTCCAGATTTTCAGCGGTTTTCAGCGTGCTGACGAATTCAGCGACATCGGTAGCGAGATCCGAGCGCACCGTTCCGAGCGGACTGTCATCCGGGAAATCCTGAAACACCTGTTCGATGGTCTCCCAAGCGGCGTAGGGGTTGCCGCCTTTGGCGAGCGCATCGGCCTGTTGCATGGCGATCTCGATGGCCTGGATATTTTCGAGTATCTGTTGCAACGACTCCTGACGCGCAGCGTCGTCGAGCGTGGCGGCGATGAAGCGGCCCTTGTCATTGTAGATAGCGCGGTAACTCTCGGTACTGAGCAGGCGATCGAACTCGCGTTTGGCGACCTGCATGACGTCGGACTGATCGGCGATTAGATCGAACTGCTCCTTGAGCTGCGGATTGGTCGGCCAGATCTCGGCGGCCTTGGAGATATTTTCGGAATAAGTTTCCTCATCACCTTTGAGCGCCGCATTACGGGCGGTGCGGATGAGCATGTTGGCGCTGAGCCGCGCTGTCTCGATGGCGGCGGTGGGCTTGGAAAAATCGAAGTCCTTGGCGGTCTCGCGCATGCGGGTGACCAGTTCTTCCGCTAGCGTGTAGTCTTTGACTTCGATGGCCGACAGCAGTTGAAACGAGTCGCGCGCGTAGCCGAGGACCCTCTGTTTGGACTCCATCTCAAGAGTCCGAATGGGTTCGAGGTATTCTCCCAGCATAAACGATTCGGAGAGGCGCTTGGTGGCTGAGTCGAGTTCGTCTTTGCCGACCAGAAATTTGAAGGCTTCGACACCGTCTTTGACGTCGCGAATGGCTTCGTTGGAAAAGGCGTCGAGCGTCGTCACTGTCGGGCTGAAGCCGATGCTCTTGCTGAAGTTCTTCTCAACATCACTACCTTCCTTAAACTCCAACTCGCCGTTGCCATCCTGGAAAAATTCCGTGTAGATGCGCGCTGCGATGATGACGTGCTCGAAGCGGCGCTGCATGAAGAACTGCACCATCAGCGCCTGGAACTCGAGCTTGGCCTGGATTTCGGAGATTTCCATCTTGGCGCGATTGGCGACGCGCTCGGCTTCGACTTCGGCGATGCGGGAGACGTAGCGTTGGACGTCGCCGGCCTCGGCGGCAGCGCCGCCTGGTGCCACGCCGGACTTGGTATTTTTACGAGCTCGCATGTCGTCGCGAGTCTGTTGAGCCTCGGTGCCGACTTTATAGTTCCAGTCGAGCGACCTGCGCTGCTTGTCGAGTTCGGTGTTGAGTCTTCTCAGGTCGGCGACGCTGGATTTGGCGAGGTAAACGCGGTAAACCGCGTTAGCCAGCGATTCACACAGAAAGGCATCCTGATCGAACTGTGAGGCGTTCTGTAACAGGGCGACGGCGCGCGGTAGATTGGCTCCGGTGTGTGGCGATAGCGCGTCGAGAATTTCGCGCAGCACGTTGCGATACGCCTGATCTTCGTCGCTGTCGGCCGGCGGAGTATTCAGGAATTTCTCAAAACGCGCGGCGAACAGCCGATTGTTATTCACGTTCCAGCTTTTGCCGTCGAAGGTGAACGTCTCCGTGCCGTTGTCGAAATAAGGAACGCTGTTGCCGAGCAGCTGATTGTTTCCGGAACTTTTTTGCGACTGGCTGTTGACCGTCGTCGTGTCTCCACCGCCGTTGTTACCGCCGCCACTTTGATTTCCGCCGTTGCTGGGTTGTTGTGCCGGCGGAGTGAAAACTTGAGCGTGCAGCGAAGTTGCCGCGAGAACGAGCAAGCTAACACTCAAGTTGAGTAGGCAGTTGCGTCGAAATATGGTGGCTTTCATAGCGGCGGGGAAGGCGGTGAGATTGAACAAGGTGGGGGCTGAAATCGGCAGGAAAGCAGGGGAGGAGATTCAATTATCGTCGATGGCTTCAGCGACCAGCAGGCCACCACGGTCGACACGCACAACGAAACCCATCTGAGCTCCGCGATCGATGTTGACCTGACTGAACTCTTCGGGAACTAGAACTGGAACGGGCGTATTGCCGGCGGGATCAGACACTTCGAGGCTGATCAGTCGACCGCGATCAGGTGTCCACTTGAGGCGCTCTTCGACGATGCCGGTGACGTGATATTTATTGCCGCGCAGGCTCAGTCCGTTCTGGGAGTAGTCGGCGACTTGAAATTCGGTGGCGGAATTCTTCGATCCGCCGGAGAGCAGATCGCCGGCAACGATCTTGACCATGAGAAATGCGGCGACCAGGAAGCCGAGCACGGCGGCCCCGATTCCAACGATCTGACCGATACTGATTCGCTTGCGCGCGCGTCTAGGCATAAGGGGAAATTGGCGATGTTCCGGCACTTATCCGGGAGTACAGCATAGCGGTTTTGCCTATCGGGCTCAATGAATTTTGCAGGTCAGTGTTCCCAGCGACTTCTCGCCGTGCCGATAAAGGCGAACACGATGCCACCTATGACGTGCAGGCAGAGGACGATGATGCACGCGATCAACGGCGAAAACGAGGTGTCGGAGACCATGTTGACGGCATTGAACGGTGATCCTTGGAGGGCGGAAACCCCTCCCGACCAGGCCCAGTAGGCGGAGATGAAAGGTCGTGCGATCCATTCCGCAAACGGCGGCAGTGCGAGCACCGCTCCGGACAGCGGAAGTTGAAAGCCGACCAGGTAGATGCTCAGCAGGGAAGCCTGCTCGGGAGTGCGCGACAGGGCAGAGATCGCCAGACAGATCGAGGTCATGCCGGCATTAACGAGCACCAGCAGGCCGACCACTGCGGGAAAATTTGCGGTCGGCATTTTGCAGATCGTCTGTACGAACACGGCCATCCATACCGATTGCAAGATCACCAGAAAGCCGAGGAAAATGACCTTGCTGGTCAAGTAGCTGGCAGGACTGAGGCCACCGAGTTTCTCCTTTTCAAAAATCTGCCGCTCGCCGGCGATCTCACGCGCCGAGTTGTTCGATCCCATCAGGGTCAGCAAGATGACCTGAAACATGATCAGGCCGGAAATGAGCCCGCCAGTTTTCAGGTTCTCACGAAAAATGCGCGTCTGCTGCAGCGCTTCATCAAGCGGGTTGTCAGCGATGGTGTCGGGCAGTCTTTCGATCGCTTCGATCCCGTCGAGGGCAAAGATTACCACCAAAATGGGGAAACCCACCAGGATGGCAACGTGCAGAAACAACTGCCCACCATCGCGAATGAATATTTTGCAGCGTCGCCGCAACAGCGCAATCAGCTGTCGAAGGAAGCCGGGCGTTTGCGGGATGTTGGGCTCCGAGTCGTGGTCGTTGGTGTCCTCGTGCTCCTGCTCGTCGTCGAGCTCCGCATCAGGCGTTGGATTCATCTGACGCGGCGCTTCAGCTTCTTGGTGATTGGCCTTCGACGCCGACTCGACGGCTTCGTAGTAGTCCTCGCGGTGTTTCGCCCATGACGACTGCCAGTCCTCGCTCGAACGCTTGGCGAGACGCGGATAGATTTCCTCCGCTTCGGTGACGCTGAAATAATGCTCCAGGGCCCGCGGCTGACCGTGATAGACGATCCGGCCCTCGTGCAACACCAGCACCGAGTCGTAAAGGTTCAGGCTCGCCAGACTGTGCGTAACATTGACGACGATGCGTTTGCCGCGACGTGACAGTTGATAGAGCAACTTGACGATTTCCTGCTCGGACTTGGGGTCGAGACCGCTGGTGACCTCATCGCAAAGCAGCAGCATCGGGTCAGTGACCAGCTCCATCGCCAGAGAAAGACGGCGCCGTTGGCCGCCGGAAAGTACGCTCACCGGGCGGTTGCGGATGGCATCCAAGCCCGCCTGATCGAGCACGCGGTCGACCAGATCGTGAAACGCGTTGCGCCCATGTGTCACCACGCGCAAACGGATCGCACTCTCGATGCTTTCCTCCACGGTCAGGTGTTCATAGGCGATACTGAACTGCGGCACGTAGCCGAGTTCGGCCGGTTCGAGGTCGCCTTCTTCGGACAGGTCCTGGCCGTTCCAGTAGAGATTGCCCTCGGTCTCGATGTTGATGCCGGCGATCAGCTTGAGCAGCGTCGACTTACCGCAACCCGAGGGACCAACGATCGCCATGAAGTGTCCTGCCGGCACTTTCATGCTGGCATTATCGATCAAGGCGATCTCGTCGTCGTCCTTGGGAATGGTGAAAGAAATGTCCTTTAGTTCGAGCACAGCATCAATTACGGTTCGACGGAATCGGGTAGCGCAGGGTAAACTTTTCGCCTGCGAGCTGCGATTCCAAATAGCAGATAGTCTATCCGATAGAAGAAAACGAGTGAAAGCCGAGGAAAAAATATCTGAGCCAGATTCGACACCCAGCCGAAAAAAGCGGGCCAGCAAGCGCCGGCCGAAGAGCGGCTCGGGTTTGAAATGGGTTCTGATCGTCTGCGCCAGCTTGTTAGCAGTCCTTTTCGTCGCTCTGTTCGGACTGTCTATGGCCGTAAAAAACTGGCTGCACGGCGATGGCTTCCAGAAAAAAATCCTCGCCACCGCTGAGTCGAAACTCAAGGCTGAGGTCAGCATCGAAGGGCTCGACTGGCAGGACAGTTCACTCTACATCGGCAGTCTCCACGCGCAGGGCTATCGCGATTCGGCGATTGCTCATCTCGATGTCGACGGCGTGCGCAGCGTATTCGACGGAACTCGTGATCAAGCTTGGCAGGTGCCGAACGTGACCCTCAATCAGCTGAGTGTGGAATTCTCGGATGACCGGCTGCCGCAGCTTTCCGAGAACGAACTCACGGGTGATCCTAAAGCCGGACTGCGCAATCTGCCTCCGTTTCTGCAGAAGTGGGTGCCCCAGCGTGCCGAGGTCGGCATGGTCAGGATCGATGCAACCAATTTGGTTGTAAAAAATGCCGCTGGTGACGAGAGATTTTCCCTCAGAGCCGTCGAGTCAGCCAGCAAGCCGATCGTCGGCAGCGCCAACGGCTGGCGAATTCAGGGGCGTGGAGGCGATCTGATTATTCCTGAACAACCAGAGATGCGAGTCGAGACGATCGACCTGCGCTGGGTCGGCACCGCGTTGTTCGTCAATAGTGCCAACCTGCAGTTTCACGATCATGCTCATCTCGCGGCGACGGGTGAACTCAACTTCGGCGACGAATCGCAAATAAATCTCAAACTCGACCTGTCCAACCTTGATGTTGCCGACGTGATCGAGCCCGAGTGGCAGGAAAAGGTCACTGGCACCGTTGTCGGTCAGATTGATGTCGATGGGACGCTTGGCAGCAGCGGCACGTTGACTCAGTCAGGCTCCCTCGAGCTGATTGGAGGAGTGCTGAAGGATCTGCCGGTGCTGAAAAAAATCTCCACCTACACTAAGTCGCCAAAATTTAATCCACTGGTGTTGCAGGAGGCCTCGACCGACTTCGAACGTCACGGCGAAAAGTTGATCCTCACCAACATCGTCATAGAATCCGACGGTCTGACCCGGCTCGAGGGGGACATGACGCTCGAAGGCGAAAACATTCTGCTCGGCAATTTCAGACTCGGCGTTACGCCCGGCACCCTGAGTTTCATCCCCGGGGCCGAGCGCAAAGTTTTCACGGAACCCGACGGCGGTTTTCTATGGACCGACGTTCAGGTGGTCGGCACGCTCAGTCAGCCGAAAGAAAATCTCAGCCAACGTCTGGTCGGCGCTGCTATCGAATCGATCATCGAAGACGCCCCCGGCAAAGCGCTCGAAACCGCCAAGGACGTCGTCAAAGACCCAACCGGAACCGTCGGCGGACTGATTGACCAGGGCGGCGATGCCCTGAAAGGCTTCGTGCCTTTCTTTAAGTAGGCCGGAAGGAGAGGGGAGAGAGGGGACGCCGTCGACGGCGGAAAATTGTAGAGAAAGCGCTCCGCTTGCCACTCGAAGCTTGCGACGCGAGAATCCACTGTCCGGCCCCGCGAAGCCAATCTCAGCCTACGGACCGAGGCCGGCGGCCGAGCGAAGCGAGTCGGGTAATCTGCAGGGGTTAAGCGAAACGTCCAAAGCGCCAGCGCTCCCACCACTAGACTACTCTTCCGGCGAGACGATACGCAGCTTGTTGCTCTTGCCTTTGCCGCGCTCCTCAGCCCACACGCGGTGGACGTGGTCGTAGATTTTCTTCAGGACGTCGCGGTCCTGGAGCCGATATTCCGCCGTCCGCGCGTGGGTCGTGTCCGGATAAATTTTGATCACATCGTCCCACACAGCGTCCGTTCCCGTGCGCGCGGTCACGGTTTTTGCCAGTTCCTTGGCGCGGTCCAATGCTGCCTGCCCCATGGACAGAGGGCCGCCATCCGTCGCCGGCTCCAAAAAGTAAAACCGCGCCGCCTGGGTGCCGGTGGTGTCGACCGTCACCTCGTAAACCCGGGCGCCGTCGACCAGATACTGGTGCTCACTCACCGAACTGATGGTATCGAGCCGCACCACAAATCGGCCACCGTCGAGTTCAACTTCCCAAAAGCCATTGATGCCGGCCTGTTCGCCGTTGTCACTGTCCTGCGCAAAACTGGCGATTGGCAGAAACGAGATAGCGGAAATGGCGACCGCGCAAAAACCACCAAGCAAAGGTAGCGAACGGTGACGGAAATGATGCAGGGATGGATTCATGGAAGGTAGAAAGTCAGAGCTCAGGCGAAAGGATTAAACGCCCCAACATTGAGACAGTTGCGCAACTAATTGTCAAAACCTTCGGCGGGCTTGCGTGCGTCGATGGAGCTTTACGCGCCGATAGAAATCGGCTTCATTCAGCCAATGTCACGTCGTTCGATCCCGCTGATACTTTTCGCTGTGCTGATCGCACTGGGCGCACAGACGGCGAAAGCGCAAAACGATTACAAGCGCATTTTCGACGAGGACAACCTGCCACCGGTGCGCGAGCTGCTGCTATCCGGGCGCCATGATCTCGTTGCCCGCTTGTGCGAGTCAGCTATCAGTCGTGGTCAACCCTCCGTCGAATGGCGACTGATGCGCTATCGGGCAATGTCCGAACTCGGTGCCGCACAAGAAGCCTTCGAGGAAGCCAAAACCCTGCTCGCCACCGCCTACGGGAAACAACTGCGCACCCTCGTCGAGATTCGCCGATTGGCGCTGCACATCGGCGAGACTGATTTTGCTGACGACCTGCTCACCCAGCTCAACGAAGCGGCCCTCGCGATGCCCGAAAAAGATCGCACTGCCGGCGACCTTGTCGCTCTCGGTGAAGCCGCCATCGCACTGGGGGCCGATCCCGCGACCGTGCTCGAACAGTATTTTGATCGCGCCAAGAAAATCGACGAAGGCTACATCGATGCCTACCTGGCTGCCGGTACGCTGGCACTCGATAAGTCCGACTTCGCGCGCGCCGCGAAGGAGTTTCAGGCCGGACTGAAATTCTCCGCGTCTCATCCCGATCTGCATTATGGCCTGGCGCGTGCGTTTTTTCCCGATGATCGACAGCGCGCGATCAAGTCGCTGCTCAAAGCCATCGAGCGCAACCCTTACCATGCCGACTCGCTACTACTCGAAGCTGAGTATTTGATCAATACTGAGCACTACCAGGAAGCCGAAGAAATCCTCTCTCAGGTAATCACCAGAAACGCCACTGAACCCCGCGCCTGGGCCTACCAGTCGGCACTTGCTGAACTGGCGCGTAACGACCATACCGAAGCCGACGAAGCCCGGTTAGCAGCGCTCGCCGATTGGGAAGGAAATCCCGAGGTCGACCACCTCATCGGCCGCGTCCTATCGCGCAACTACCGCTTCGCCGAAGGTGCTGAGCATCAACGTCAGGCGCTCGAAAAAGATCCCGATTTCCTGCCGTCGAAAATTCAGCTCGCCCACGACCTGTTGCGCCTCGGCGATGAGGAAAAAGCCTGGCAACTGGCCGACGAAGTCGCCGCAGCCGACGCCTACAACGTGCTCGCCTTCAATCTCACCGTGCTGCGCGATGAGATGAAAAACTACGTCACTCTGGAGTCGCCCGAGTTCACCCTGCGCATGCCGCGCGAAGATGCCGAAATCTACGGCGACCGCGCACTGGAAATTCTCAACGAAGCCCGCGACCTGCTCTGTAAAAAATACGGCCTCGACCTCGACCACCCGGTGCTGGTTGAGTTTTTCCCGCACCAACAGGATTTCGCCATTCGCACCTTTGGTAACCTCGGCGGCGGCGGTATTCTCGGCGCCTGCTTCGGCACCGTGGTCACCATGAACAGCCCCGGTGGACTCGCCGCGCAGCGCAACAACTGGGAGGCAACCTTGTGGCACGAATTCTGTCACGTCGTCACCCTGACCGTGACAAAAAATCGCATGCCGCGCTGGCTCAGTGAAGGCATCTCCGTTTACGAAGAAATCCAACGCAACGCCGCCTGGGGCGAGCACATGAATCTGACTTATCGGAGCATGATTCTCGACGGTAAATCGATGACGCCCATCAGCCGACTGAGTAGCGCGTTCTACGCTCCCGAGAGTGGCCAACACCTGATGTTTGCCTACTACGAGTCCGCGCAAGTTGTCGAATACTTGATCGAAGGCTGGGGTGAACAAGCCTTTCGCAACATCCTCCGCGATCTCGCCGACGGCGTGCTCATCAATGACGCCATCTCGCGCCACACCGGGCCGATGGAAGAACTCGAGCAGGCCTTTGCTGCACAGATGAAGACGCTCGCCGAAGCCTACGGCAGTCAGGTCGAGTGGGAGCCGCCGCAAGCCATGCAACTGTTCGATGCCATGGGCGTGCCAACCATCGACGCCGCCGAAGCGCGACTGCGTAAAAACCCCAACGCCTGGTGGGCACAAAAACTGATCACCGAAAAATACCTCGCCGATCAGAGTTGGCAGCGAGCCGCCGCCGAAGCACAGAAACTCATCGATATATTTCCCGCTGCCGTCGATGGCGACCGCACCGGCTATACCCTCCGCGCCGCCGCACTGCGCGGTCTCGGCGATGCTGATAAAGAGGCCGCCACCTGGCGCGAACTCGCCGACCGATCCGCCGAAGCGTGGACCGCTTACGACCGACTCATGGAACTCGACCTCGAAGCCGAACGCTGGCCCGAGTTGGAAAAAAACACCCAGCGCGCTCGCGCCATCAACCCTTTCTCCAAGCGCCTGCATTACTGCGCGGGTTGCGCTCACCAAGCGCTCGACCGCAAGCAGGACGCCGTTGATTCGTTTGAAAAACTGCTCACTCTAAAACCCGCCAACCCCTCCGAAGTCCGTTACCGTCTGGCCAGCCTGATGCGCGACGACCAACCCGAAGTCGCCCGCCGCCACCTGCTCGACGCCCTCGCCGACGCTCCCCGCTACCGCGATGCTCATCGGTTGCTACTGGAGTTTACTGAAGGCGCTGGTGACGAAAAGAAGGGCGCTGCCAAAGAGCCGACTTCCGAAAAGGATCCGTTCGCTCCGGCAGCGTCGGCAGCGCCCACCTCTGATACTCAAC
>JBBKXR010000048.1:0-38333 GCA_037969585.1 Verrucomicrobiales bacterium | reverse complement strand
CTCGAAAAGATCGCTGACTTTGCGCTCGAGCAACCTGTGCTCAACACCTCGCCGCTGCCCGAATATGACTACGACCGGCTCGACTATGGCATGACCATCGGCATTGAGCGGACGCCGGGCGGTCGACTGTGGGCCTGTTGGGTCGCAGGCGGCGACAGTCCATCGGCCTTCTTCGTGCTCGCCAGCAGCGACGACGACGGTGACAACTGGTCGAAACCACGACTCGTGGTTGACACCCATTCGGCCGATCTTCCGCACCAGCGCAGCACGCTGGTCGGAAATTTATGGACCGATCCGCTCGGCCGGCTATGGCTGATTTTTGATCAATCGATGGCTATGTTCGACGGCCGTGGCGGCGTCTGGGCCAGCCTTTGCGAAAATCCAGATGCCGATCAGCCGACTTGGTCAAAACCGAAACGCATCTGGCACGGCGTCACCCTCAACAAACCCACCGTACTCTCCACCGGCGAATGGATGCTACCGATCTCTCTCGATCAGCGCGGCGGGCTGCACACATTCAAAGGAACGTTCAAAAATCTCGATCCTATGCGCGGCGCGAATGTCTTTGTCTCCACCGACCAGGGCGAGAGCTGGCAGCGGCGCGGCATGGCAATCTTCCCCAATCCCGACTGGCACGAGCACATGCTCATCGAGCGCAACGACGGCAGCCTGTGGATGCTCGCCCGCACCGCCAAGGGCATCATGCAGAGCACCTCGACCGACGCTGGCAAGACCTGGGCCGAAGCCAGCAAGCCGGTCGGCATCGAGCAACCCGCCGCGCGCTTCTTCGTGCGCCGCCTCGCCTCCGGACGCCTCCTGTTGATCAAGCACGGCGACAAAATCGACACCCACGAGGGCCGCGTGCAGCTCTCCGCCTGGCTCTCCGACGACGACGGCGCCACCTGGCAGGGCGGTCTGGTCATCGACGAGCGCAAAGGCATTTCTTATCCCGATGGATTTCAAGCACCGGATGGCACGATCTACATTTCCTACGATCGCAACCGCGCCCGCGACGGCGAGATCCTCATGGCGCGCTTCACCGAAGATGACGTGCTCGCCAAAAAACTGCTCGGCCCCAAGTCGAAGCTGAAAATGCTCATCAGTCGTCCGTTGGCGAACCTGGAAAAGCGCTTGGGTTTTCAGACACTGTTCGATGGCAAAACCTTCGACGGCTGGAAGCAGGACGGCAACGGCTGGGTGATCGAGGACGGCGCCTTCTACCGAAAAACCAAGGCCAGCCAGCTGACCTACGCAAAAAGCCTCGTGCCCGACGATTTCGAACTGCGCTTCGAGTGGAAGGTTTCCGAAGGCTGCAACAGCGGGCTCTACTACCGGCCTGCGCAGTACGAATACCAGGTGCTCGACAACATCGGCAGCCCCTATGGTGAGAACCCGAGACAGGCCGCTGCGTCGCTGTTTTTCTGCATGGCACCGTCGAAAGACAAAACTCTCGCCGTCGGCGAATGGAACACCGCCCGGGTGAAGTGTAAAGGCAGCGTCATTGAGCATTGGCTCAACGGCGAGGCGGTGATCAGCTTTGACTACACCGATCCGAAATGGGCCGAGCAGATCGAACTGCTGCGCATCCGCGGTGCCGATCTCAGCGCACGCGGCGGTAGTCTATGGCTACAGGATCACGGCCAGCCAGTGTGGTTCCGCAATCTGCGCATGCGCACAATCCCCGCCGACGAAGCGCTCGTAGCCGATCCAAATTTCGAACCGATGCCGGTTCCGCCCGCCGCGCTCGAGAAAGAGCAGGCCCGGGTTCGCGGCATGTTGAAGAAAGCCAAGTAAGCGAACTTATGCTCCTGAAGTTGCCGCAAACCTGACACCACCCACGGTGATCGATCGCCGGGGATCAGTAGGCCAGCGACAATTCGACCTTCTCGACCTGCACGCTTTCGGGTGAGATCTGTCCCTCAACCGGCAGCTGCCGAATCTCGACACGGTTCATCGCAGAGAGTTCGAAGTCAGCGGGAACGATGAAATTCAATCGCAACAAGCGTTGCTTTGGATCGATCTTGTACCTTTCCAATCGACCACCGGAGGCCGGACTCGGCTTAGGCGCAAATATTTGCGGATCCTTCCAAGTGGCATCGCTGGAATCGAGCACCATCGGCACTGCATTCAGACGCAGTTCAAACCGGTCACCTTCCGAGGCCCCAGAAAGAACGATCGCCAGCGAGATTTTTTCCATCCCTCGATGAACCGCGATCCGGAGAGGCACTTCCGCCCATTGATCGTCCAGCAGAGGTTTCGGTAGAAGCGAATCTTTGTTCTGGTTAAAGTAGCCGTCAGCCCAGGGATAACCTCCACGCCGCTCCACTACGAAGGTCATGTCCTTACTCTCGAGGGACGACGGACTGCCGACTTCGCGGTAGGCTAGCAGTTGCGATTGCGGCGCCACCTCGCCGCCCATTTCTTCACACCACTTTGACTCCGCGCTCGCCCAGTTGAACGTCATCATGCTGTCCGCCCCCTGTTGCCACCATTTTGAAAAAGTTCCACGGAACACTTCGATTGGCGGACAGCGATAGCCATCCGGCGCATGATGATCATCCAGACACGGCTGAATTTTGATCGGGCGTTTGCCGACGATCTTTCGGAAGCCCTCAATGTCGACTTCGATCGATCGGCTTCCCAGCGAAAGAATGTCGACCAGGCCCTGCTCCACCCATGCTTGAATATCAAAGCCGTCCTCGCGGCAGCCTGCCAAGCTCCGCGGCACACGCGCTGCCAGCAGAATTGGTCGGCCTTTCTTTTCAGCCACTTCGAGAGCCATCACTCTAACCATCCCGACCAAGCGGGTTACATGGTCGCGAAGCTCCCACTGACGCCCCACTGGGAGGCAGGGGACGTGTCGGGCAAAGTCAATTTGAATGCCATCCAGCGGATACGTCTCAAGCACATGCCGCAACAAGTCGACCTTGTGATCCCTCACTTCTTGGTTGGTCAGATCCCACAATCCATGGGGCCACCATGTGTCCAAAATCCAATCAGGATGCGCCTGTTTGAATGGATGAGGTTTCTCAATCCATCCCCCACCCGTGTTTGGCGGCTTGATATCCACCTCGCTGATGCGATGCGTCCAGAACACCTCCAGGTTTCGTTTCCGGGTCTCGTCAATTAAACGCGCGACGATATCGGTTTTCTCATCCGGCCATTGGTAAATGAGAGAGTCGGGTGGCGTCGGGTAAAAGCCTTTCAGCAAAGGCTGAATATCCCACCACACACTGTCGATCTGGACACCCGGCTCATCGATCCAGCTGAAACGGTAATCCAACCAACGTTTCCAGTCCTTCCCCAATGCGTTGTTCGCGTCGTACTGCGTAACGATTCGGCGGCGGCGATTGACCGCTGCAACGTGGTCTTCGCTAAGCTCGATCACGGTCTCGGCCGCAGCCGCGCTCTCACCAGAGTCGAGCGCGCAAGCTGCCGCAGCCGTTGCGAGCGCGGACCGCTTTAAAAAACTTCGGCGACGCCAGTAGCGATTCTCCATAGTCGAGGTGAGTCGTTGCAAACAAGTCGAGCGGGTTCACCCGACAACGAATACTCCCCTTTCTGCCTGCAGAAATCGTCCAGGTCAAAGTAAACTGGCGCTAATCGCGACCGGTGAGGTGAGCCCCGGCGGCCTACACGTCAACCTTGAGCAGGTCACAGGCCTCTCCATAGCCCGCCGCTTCGGTACCGAACTCGCTGGCGGTCACCCGCGCCAGTCCGACCAGATGGCGCCAGCGGTGGGCGGGTCGCGCATCGGCGAAATCACCCGTCGTGGTCAGGTAGTATTTCTCAGCGTGCAGGGCTCCGTCGACACGGGTTGCGTGGCCCAGCAACACATCGAGAATCGGTCGCACCTCGTTGTCACCGACGCCATAGGTATGGGCAAGTGCGCAGGCCTGCGCCTGATCCTGATCGCGAATCGCTCCGTCGAGATCACTGAGCAACTGCTGCGGTGATTTTTTATCGAGACCCGCCAATTGTTCGGCGTACGGTCGCGCCTCCCACTCGAGAAATTTTCCACCCCGGTCGGCCCGATCGCGCGCCACCTGAAAGCCCCCCAAGATCAAACACGCCATCGTGTGCCGCGCATCGCTGGACTTAGCCATGTGCCGCCAGGCGTTGGCCGAATCGCTGGCGTGTACGCCGATCGAATCACCGTGCACGCTGCCCACCGGTTTGCCCGGACGAACCTGATCTTCGGGACGACCCGCATCGCGCAGTACCAACTGATTAGCTGCCAGCGAAATCGCCTGCGCCACATCGTCAGGCGCGAAACCTTCCGCCAACGAGGCGGCAATCGCTTCCGCTGCCTGCTCCGGCGTCGACTCGAACAGTGTCTTACTGAGATCATCGATCCACTTGTCGTCCGCGCGACGATCACCTGATTGTTTTTCCAACAAGCCGTATTGGTCGAGCACCTTGGGCAGCATCGCACGCATACCCGAGCTGTGTTTTCCCGCCCACTCTTCCTGCTTCAGGCAATAACGCAGGGACTGTCGCAACATCGTCTCGGCGTGTTCCATGCCAACCAGATCCAGCGTATCCCACGAGCGATGCGCCAGTACGATTCGGTGAACATCGGCGCCGTCCTGCACCGTTTCCAAAAGGTCATGCCAGGCCCGCGACGCTCCGTTGTCAGCAATCGCGGCAAAGATTTTCTCGGCCGCCTGCCAATCCTGATTGCGCACGGCTTGGCGTAGCGACTCGGCCGTCGCTTCGGTTTGCGACAGACCGGCGATATCCACCGATTTGAGTTTCTCTTTGGCCCGCCCTCCCGTCTCATGGATTTGCGACGTGTTGCGATACAACACCTTCAGCACGGACAGGGCACGGCGCTCATCCGGCAACTGCTGCGCCATCACAAACGCCGGCTTCAGCGCCATCATGGTGTGGAAACCGATGTAGTCCTCGCCACCAAACGACCGAGCGTTAGCCAGGGCCCCCGCTTGAATTAGTTGGCTGAGATCAGCATCACCGGAGTTGAGCTTGCCGACCAGCATCTGCTGAAAGCGATCGAGTGGCGTCTCCTGCATTGCCGCGACCAGCGGCTCGAGTTTTCCAAAATGCAGCGCCTCCGCTTTCGGCTCCGTCTCCGCATGAGCCAGCGAGCAACCGAGCTCCTCCGCCAAAGCCACTCCTACCGTGGCCACCAGCATTCCCTCCCCGACCCGACCCATAAACTTACGGCGCTCGATAGGATTCGGTTTCATACGTTCAACTTAACACAGTCCAGAAGAAATCGAAAAGCACAAAGCCACTCCCGACGCTATCCAACTGCTTGAGCTACAAGTCCTGAAGCAACATCCCGCGGATGCGGCGTCACCGCCCGCGCCGGCAGCGTCGTCAGAATGACACAGATCGTATCGCTGTGCGGATCTGCCCAGCAACGGGTGCCCGTCGAGCCAGTGTGACCGAAGGTTTTGTCACTGCATCCCGGACTGCCCGTACTTGCACCGATATCAAAGCCCAGTCCCCGCGGTCGAATGCCTGCGCGATTGTGATTCGCGATCATCATCCGCGCCGTCTCAGGCTTCAACACCCGGCCCGACGGATGCAGAAACTCATTCAGAAATATCGCCACGTCGCCCACCGATCCGTGCGCCCCTCCCCACGGCGCACCTAAATCCCGCCAGTAGTCGCTGTTCCAATCCCAACTCTTCGTCGTCGGGTCGCCGGCACCCGACTCCGGCGCGGCCTCCTCCACCTGACCATCCATCAAGGCCCCCCGATCCAGTCGACCGACCCCCATCGCCGAGCGCTTCATCCTCAGTGGTTGGTAAACCGTTTCGTCGACCAACTCGCTAAATTTTTTGCCGCTGATGCGTTGCGCCACTTCGGTCGCCAGCAGAATCGCCATGCTCGAGTAGCTGTAGCGTTCACCCGCAGCAAACGCCAGAGGCGTGCGCAACGCCGCGTCGACGAACTTCGACAAGTCTGAATGACTCGAGCGCAGCTGCGCATTCTCCGGCAACTGATCCGGCAATCCCGAAACGTGGGTCAGCAACTGGCGCATAGTGATATTTTCCCGACCACCCCCGGTGAATTCGGGCAGAAATTTCACCGCTGGATCGTCGAGCTGGAACTCACCGGCGTCATATAATTTCATCACCGCGGCCGCCGAAATAGTTTTCGAAATCGAAGCCAGGAGAAAGATCGCATCGGCGGATTTCGCTTTTCCAAACGCCCGCGCGAACACCTCGTCACCTTGACCAACATACAAAGATGCCGCTGCGACCTGGCCACTCACGGTGGCCTTTTCGAGTACCGCGGCCGCCGCTTCAAGTCCGTCTTTTTGCAGCGTCGCAAACAGCGACGGAGTAAAGGCCAATCCACAGGCAGACTGAGCAATAAAGGCGCGACGTTTCATACTTCCATATTAGCCGTGCGCCATGTCAGGACCACACTTTGTTTTTTGCTTCGCGAACATCCGCGTCCGATACCGATCAGGTAATCTGACGGTTTCAACCCTACTTTCGGTAGTCGATTGCCAATCGATCGATGAGGAAGGCATGCACATCTACCGCCTGAGCGATACGTTCATCAAGAGGCGTGCCGGCACCGTGACCCGAATCGAAACTGGTGCGCAACAGGATCGGCGCCCCCTTGTCAGCCTGCGCCGCCTGTAGCATCGCCGTCATCTTGCGCGACTGCATCGCCTCGACACGGGGATCATTGACGCCGGTCAGGAAAAACGTCGCCGGGTAATCGGTGTCGGCTTGGGTATTGTGATAGGGCGAATAGGCGTGCAGAGCCTCGAACTGCGCCTTGTCTTCTACCGTGCCGAACTCGGGAATATTAAACGCTCCGTTCGGCGAAAGTTCGACTCGCAGGGAGTCGTAGATTCCAACGTGAGTCACCACCGCCTCAACCAGCTCAGGATGCTGAGTGAGCAATGCGCCCATCAACAGTCCCCCGTTGCTGCCGCCCTCGATGGCGAGTTGATCCGACGATGTGTAGCCGCGGTCAATCATGTGCCGGAGCACCGCCGCAAAGTCATCGAACACGTTCTGCTTGTTGGCAAGGTTCCCCTGCTTGTGCCACTGCTCTCCGTACTCGCCACCTCCGCGCAGATTTGCCGTCGCCTGAATTACGCCCTGCTTGAGCAGCACCGAGTCGAGGGAACTGTAGTGTGGCGACAGGCTGATTCCGTAGCCCCCGTAGCCAGACACCAAAGCCGGAGCGGGTGGACTTTTGCCGAGTTCAAAGCCTTCCGGCAGACGAATATTGATCGGCACTTTGGTGCCGTCCTTCGAGGTGGCAAACTCCCGCACCACGGTCACTCCCATCGCCTCGAGATCGACCGGAGGATCCGACCGCAAGGCCGTCTTCTCAGATTTGCCAGATGCCGGATCGTACCGGTAGCCCGCCGACGGTGCCAGGTAAGAGCCATTGGAAAAATAAACCGCATCACTGTCATCACCACCCAGCGCCACCAGGCCACCCGCGCTCGACACCGGCAGTTGGTCAGGCGTATTCAACGGTTTGCCATCGAGATCGAAGCACCGAATCTGCGACGGCCCGCCGGTCTGATATTGCACATACAGCCGCGTCGCGGTGGGCAAAATCGAAGGCGGCCTGCCGTAGAAACTGGTCACCAAAGTGTCATCCGACTCCGCCACGATGGACTCCGATGCCGACTCGCCGAGAGTTTCGGTCGACATGCGTAGAATCTTTCCCCGTGGAGCCGCGTCACGAGACAAAAGGTAGAGCCCTTCGCCATCACGACTGAAAGTGGCATTCACAGTTTTATCACCAAAGCCGCTGAAGTTGCGCCATGTGCCATCTGCAGATCTGAGGTAGTGCGCGAACTCACCGCCATCGCCGTCCTGAACGGTCAGCAACAACTGTTCGCTGGCGTGATGCGCCTCGAACTGAATCTCAGCGATCCGTGGAAAATCTTCGCCGAGTTCATAGCGGTCGTCCGCCGTATCCGTGCCGAGCTCATGATAATAAGCCTGCTGAAAAAAGTTCATGTCCGCTTTCGGCTTTTCCCCTTCGCGCGGATGTCGCGTGTAAAAAACACCTTTGCCGTCCGCCGTCCAGGCGAGACTTCCGCCCGCGGTGCCGGTGTTTACCCGCGGCACGACTTCATGGATCTGCTCACCCGACACCGTATCGAAAAAATGCAGGTCACCTGCCTCAGTTCCATCCGCTGACAACGACACCGCCACCATCGATCCATCCGGCGATGGCACGAACCAATCGATGGTTGTGCCGCCATCTGGATCGATTACTTCCGGATCGAGCAACACCCGTTCGCCAGCAAGATCGTCGAGGGATTCAAAAGTGATCAGAAAAGCCTGCTGCTTCGGCGGCTGAGATTTCATGCAAAAATATCGCTCGCCACGAGCTTGCAGATCCCAATAACCCATCGTTTTCGCTGACAGGATTTCGGTCACGTCGGCCCGAATGGCGTCGAGATTCGGGCGGCTGTCGAGAAACTCGCGGGCGTAGGCATTCTGCGCATCGGTCCACGCCTTTACGTCGTCATCCGGCCATTGCTCAAGCCAGCGATAAGGATCCGCCACATCAACGCCGTGAAAGGTATCGATCACCGGAGTGATCTTGGTAACGGGAACTTCTGCAGACATAGCGTGGAGCATAGCAAGACAGGAAAAGAAGGCGAGGCAGCAGGAGATTCTCACAAGCGATGATTTTCCCTTTTTCCCGCAAACACAAGGCTGGAATGACCTGACCTGGCCTGCAGCACCGGCTCGATCTCGTGCAACACCGGGTGCATTGCGTCGCGGGCTCCCTCACGCTATACTCCACCCCCATGAGCGACACCCGCCAGCGCGGCCAATCCAAAAAAGGCCAGCCTCAGAAAAACTCGACCGGCAACGACATGTCGCGCTTTTCGGCGGACAGCTATGAGCGTCCGGTGCTCGATACCCCGAACGATTCGAAGAAAATCCTCATGCATTCCTGCTGCGCCCCCTGCGCGGCCGAGATAATGGATGCGCTCGCCGCCTCCGACATCGAGACGACGATTTTTTTCTACAATCCCAACATCCATCCGCGCGACGAGTACGAGATCCGTAAGCAGGAAAACATCCGCTACGCGGAAAAGCTCGGCATGGGATTCATCGATGCCGACTACGATGCCAAGAATTGGTTCGACCGCACCAAAGGCATGGAAGACGAACCGGAGCGTGGCATTCGTTGCACCGCCTGTTTCGACATGCGCTTCGAAGTCACCGCCGACTATGCCGCTGCGCACGGCTTCGATCTGATCTCAAGCACGCTCGGCATTTCCCGCTGGAAAAACATGGAGCAGATCAACGGCAGCGGCGAACGCGCCGCCGCCCGCCACGACGGCATGCACTACTGGACCTTTAACTGGCGTAAGCAGGGAGGCAGCCAGCGCATGATCGAGATTTCCAAGTCCGAAGAGTTCTATCAGCAGGAGTACTGCGGCTGCGTTTACAGCCTGCGCGACACCAACGCCTGGCGCGAATCCAACGGCCGCGAGAAAATCCGCCGCAAGATCAAGTTCTACGGTCGCGACGAGATCCTCGGTGAGGACAGCAAAACGTCCGACGAGCCCGCGGCCTGATGCCGCAAACCAGCCACGCATTCGCGTGACAGAAGGGTCGGCGATCTCCATTGGACTGCCACCGGCGGACATGATTGGGTTGGGACAATCGTCCACGAAAAAAAACCCACTATGAACAAGAAATCTTTACTCGCCCTGCCAACTCTTCTGCTGTTTGCCGTCACCACCCTGCTCCCGCAAAATGTGTCCGCTCACTGCGAGGTCCCGTGCGGCATTTACGATGACCAGTTGCGCTTCCAGTCCATGCTCGAAGACGCCACCACCGTCGGCAAAGCCGTCGATGAGCTGGCTAAGCTGGTCACCGAGATGGCGGAATCTGCGACCCCGCTCGCCGTCAACCAGGCCTCGCGTTGGGTTGCCGCCAAGGAAGATCATGCCACCAAAATCCAGCAAACGGTCGCACAGTATTTCCTGACTCAGCGAATCAAGCCTGACGCCGAAAACTACGTCGATCAACTTAAGGCGGCACACGCGGTTATGCAGGCAGCGATGAAAGCCAAGCAGGACCCATCAACAGAAAAGGCCACCGCACTGCGCGAATCCATCCTCAATCTTTATCGCGCTTACGAAGGCAAGGAGCCTGACTTCGCCGCCCACACCCACTAGGTAAAAGCGCCCCTTTCAGCGCACAAAAAATTCTACCAAAAGCGGCGACGTCGAACATCGATAGCGCCGCTTTTTTGTGCCCTCGACTAGATCACAAAATCTTCGGGGCCTGCCAAGACGCTCACGGGCATGCGGTTCTCGGGCTCTTTCAACATGCCGGCTGCCACGGTGTCATGCGTAGCCGGGTCGATCAAAATGAACGAACCCATCATGCGATTGCGGCGATAGCTGTCGTAGACCAGCGGCTTGCTGGTCTTAAATTGAATACGCCCGATGTCGTTCAGCTTGAGCTCAGTCGGATCTTCGAGCTCACCTAGATCCTTCATGTCGATGCGGTGATCGATCGATGAAACCATCGCCTGTACCGTGCTGGTGCCCTGACGAAGCATGTATTTTTTGCGTAGCGCCAGCGGCTGATCGTTCATCCAGCAGATTTCAGCGATGTGCTGTTGCGCGACGATCGGCAGCCGATCTTCCCCGACGATGACGTCGCCGCGAGTGATGTCGATTTCGTCTTCAAGCCGCAACGTCACCGAGCGCGGACAGCCTGCCTCTTCGAGATTTCCGTCGTAGGTATGAATCTCTTTCACCCTGCTGCGATGTCCCGAAGGCAGGACCACGACCGGGTCACCGACTTTGACGACTCCGCCAGTAATCTGACCGGAGAATCCGCGAAAATCGTGGAACTCATCCTTACCGGGGCGGTTCACCCACTGCACCGGCATGCGGAATTCAGACAGATTAAAATCGCTACCGATGTAGACGGTTTCCAGATGCCCGAGCAAAGTCGCGCCGCGATACCAATCCATGTTTTCCGACGGATCGACAACATTGTCACCCTGCAATGCGCTAACTGGAATGAAGGTCACGTCGGGCAGGCCGAGCCTCGGCACGAAGCTCATGAACTCGTCGCGCACCTGTTCGTAGCGTTCCTCGGAGAAATCCACCAAGTCCATCTTGTTGATGCACACCACAACGTGGGGAATGCGCAACAGCGAGGCCAGATAAGCGTGGCGTTTACTCTGTTCAGAAACGCCCTTGCGTGCATCGACCAGGATCAACGCAAGGTTAGCAGTCGAGGCACCGGTGACCATGTTGCGCGTGTACTGCGCGTGGCCCGGAGTATCCGCAATGATGAATCGGCGACGCGGCGTGGCGAAGTAGCGATAGGCGACGTCGATGGTGATGCCCTGCTCGCGCTCGGCACGCAGACCGTCGGTCAGGTTGGCAAGATTGACTTCGCCTCCGCCGGTGATTTCAGCCGACCGTTCGAGCGCTTCCAACTGATCTTCAAAGATCGATTTGGAATCGTAGAGCATGCGCCCGATCAAAGTGCTCTTGCCGTCGTCGACGCTGCCCGCCGTGGTGAAACGCAGCAGGTCCATCTTGTGAAGTGACTCGCTGGCCGCAGGAGCGGAATTTTTTTCGATGGTCGAAGTAGAACTCATGAGAAAATAGAAAAAAGGGAGGGAGAAAATCCTAGAAATAGCCTTCGCGCTTGCGGTCTTCCATCGATGACTCAGAGACCTTGTCGTCAGCGCGACTGCCACGCTCGGTGACGCGGGCGGCAGAGATTTCATGAATGATTTCACCGATTGTCGACGCTTCCGATTCGATGCAGCCGGTGCTGATGATATCGCCAACCGTGCGCACGCGGACATTCTTGGTTTCGACCGTTTCACCGTCCTTTACCGGAGCGATATCATTGACCGCCAACCACTGACCGCCGCGGCGAACGACTTCGCGCTCGTGGCTGAAATACACTGCCGGAATTTCCAGCTGTTCGCGGCGGATGTATTCCCACACGTCCATTTCCGTCCAGTTACTGATCGGAAAGCAGCGCATGTTCTGGCCCGGCGAGACCATGGTGTTGTAAAGATTCCACGGCTCGGGACGCTGACTACGTGGCTCCCACTGACCAAACTCATCGCGCAGCGAAAAGAAACGCTCCTTGGCACGCGCCTTTTCCTCGTCGCGTCGGGCACCGCCGATGGCGCAGTCGAACTCAAATTCGTCGATCGCACTGAGCAGCGTCGGAATCTGCAGGCGATTGCGACTCAGCTCACCAGGCGTAGGCGTCGCGATCCCCTTCGCGATCGCGTCCTCTACGGTGCGCACGATCAACTTGGCACCAAGCTCCTCGGCGCGACGATCGCGGAATTCGATCAGTTCGTCGAAATTGTGGCCGGTATCGACATTGAGCAGCGGGAAAGGAAAGTCCGACGGGCGGAATGCTTTTTCCGCCAGACGCAGCAGACAGATCGAATCTTTGCCGCCGGAAAACATCAGCGTCGGGCGCTCGAACGATGCCGCCACTTCACGCATCACGTAAATGGCTTCGGATTCGAGATACTCGAGATTGGAAAGTTTATGGGAACTCATTGGACAAGCTATTAGCTTCTAGCAATTGGCGATTAGCTGCCGTCAGTCGCGACCGGGAATGTGTAGGCCGCATTCGCGTTTTTCGCCAGCTTTCGCGGGATCGAAATAATCGTCGGGACCTTCGGAAAGATCGTGTTCGGCGAGGTAGTTACGCATGTCATCGTCGCTCCATTCGAGCAGCGGATTGATCTTGAGCACACCTGCTCGGCCAACCAAACCTGCCGGAGCTTCCTCGATGATGCTCATGCCAGCGCGGTTAGGATTCTGCACTCGACGCAGCGCCGTCAGCCACACCGTCGGCGCGAGTTCTTTCATACCGCGGGCGAATGGCTCCATCTTAACGATGTCGCTGAACGTCGAGATCGCCTGCTCGTCTTCCTCACTGCGATCGTTTTCGCCTTTATACGCCGCCTCCGGGATCGAGGCGATTTCAGCTGGCTCGTAGCGATGCACGTCGAGCTTCAGGCGCTCGATAACCTCCAGAGCGTGATCGTAAGTTTGCCGAGTGTTGTAGCCGTGGTCTGCATACAGAACCGGCGTTCCGGGCAGCAACCGCGCCACCATATCAAGAATGACGGCTTCGAAGGGGCGAAAGTTGGTGGTCACCACGACTTTGCCGCCATCTTGGCGATTCGCCTGCTCTCCCGCCCAAAGAATGATTTCTTCGACGGATTTGCCTTCCAACTCAGTGTTGGCGGATTGAATTTGATCGCTGGTCATAACGGAAAAAACGAGAGTGTTCGGTAACTGGGGGCGCAATGTGCGTCCAATTTCTCAACCGTCAAATCCATTTTACTTAATCCCTATCGGAAAAGTATAGTTTAAGGGGTGACCCCAGACTCTGCCAGCTTTTCAGTGTCTTAAGGCGTTCTATAAATCATCGACCTTCGCCAAGCCTGTCGAAGCGTTGCCATTCGCCTCCCTCCAGCGATGTCCACACTCGCAACAATGAAACCGAGCGTTCATCCCCGGCACGGCCAGCGGCAGACTGGCAACAAAGGCAGAGAAAAATGACAAGCGCCGCGGCCACTCCGTGGTTTCGGTATCGCCAGAGTCGCAGGACGGGCATCTGACCAGAGGCTCATCCTCCAGTGCACCTCCACCGTCCTGATAAATCTCTCGAGCCCGCTCGAGATCGCGCTCGTCGATCTGCACGCGCACTCCGCCAATGGCGTTCGAATAGAACCAGTCCATCTGAACCGTATTCTCGTCCTGAACGTAAGCCGACACCCCGCCTGCCTCCAAGCGAGTCCGCAACAAGTGCGCCTCCTCGGGCTTGCTCATTCTGGCAACGGTGATCATCGATCGGAATCAGGATAAAGCTGAGGTGTTCGTCATGGTAAGCTTGACGACAGGTCGCATGCAAGCCCAAGCTGGACTCTGAAATCCTCCGTAAAAACTGTGGAACGCTCTCCTGTTCTGTCCATGAAATTTGAAACCGTTTTCTTCATTGGCACTCCACTCGAACGAGTTTGGGATGCGCTGATCAATCCCGAGGTGGTCGGAAAATATTACCTCTGTCCACTGACCAAAATCGATCTGACCGTTGGTGGCACGATCAATTACGGCGGCGACATGATCTCCGGTGAGATCATCGAACTCGAGGACAAAGCCAAACCCGCGCACAGCTTTTCGTTCGCGCATCATGCAGACGAACCCGCGAGCAAAGTCTGTTACAAATTGAGCGCTCACGGCGACGTCACCGAACTCTCGCTGGTGCACGATGGCTTTGCGGATGGCAGCAATACTTTCCAGGATATCCGCAGCGGTTGGCCACCCATTCTCAGCGAGCTGAAAACCTACCTCGAAACCGGCGAGGGACTCCCCTGGCCAAAACCCAATCCGTAGACGAGATCGGCGTCCCATCATGAAGATTAAAGGCAACCTCCCCGCCCTTGCCGGTGCCGCACTCGGTGGCACTCTCGGTTACTTTTTGTTTTTCTGGATCACCAAGCAGGGCTACTACGGACTCATCATTCCCGGCGCATTACTCGGCATCGGCGCGGGACTTTTTAAACCGACCGGAAAGTGGATTGCCGTGACGTGTGGTATCGCGGCACTGATTCTCGGGCTGGTTTGCGAATGGCAGTTCGCGCCATTCATTAAAGGCAACAGCTTCGGCTATTTCGTCACCCACCTTCACCAGCTCAAACCCGTGACGATGATCATGATCGCGCTCGGCGGCCTGATCGGTTTCTGGTCAGCGCGACGGAAGTGATCGACGCCTGGTCGCTAATTCGCCGATTCTGACCACGACAGCCGGGCGTCGAGAGCGCCTTCGGGAGCATATTCGAAATGCAGAATTCGCCTGTGCGACACTTCAATTGAGCGCGGCGAAGAGTGCAATATCAACGGCGACATCAGCAGGACATCACCCGCAGCGCATTCACACACCGTCTCGCCAGCGGCACGGACGTCAGCGATTGATCCGCTGTTAATTTTACCCAGGCGATGGCTTCCCGGAACCACTCGTAATGCTCCATTGTCGACACCAGTTGGATCGAGATGGATTCGAACGGTCACCATCTTCTCCAGCAAATTGATCGGTGCCTGAACGTGTGTCACTCCATCCTTTACAGACCACGGTCCGTAGCCCTGAAGTTCATCCACGCCAGGAAAATTTTCCGCAACAGCAATGGTCAAATCCTGATGCCACGCAACCGGCCAATTTGCTGCCGCTGTCTTATTAAACAAGATCCCACGAATACTGATCAAGTCCTGATCGATCAGGCGCAACAAGGATTGATCACGCGACACTCGCGAGAATAAATCCGATCGTTGATTCAAATTGCGAACACACGCAGTGCCCGCTTCCCGGGCGATTCGATCGGCATCAAGCCGCAAGGCTCCCAAAGCGGCTTCATCGAAAATACCGCGATGTAGATCGAATCCGTCGCGAGACAACGCCGCTACCATGATCGAAATGCAGCTAAGGCTTCTTCACTCGTGGCTGCTCGATTTTCGCGAAGGTCTTTTCGAGCAACAACTTGGTTTGCCTGATGCCTTCATCTTCGGACAATTGATCGCCTTCATATTCTACGCCAACGTAGCCTTCGTAGCCTGACTCTTTTACGATGCTCATCGCCTTGGTGAAATTGGTGTGCGTTTCCTGCCCCTTGGCATTGAAGTCGTGGCTCTTTGCGCTGACGCCCTTGGCGTAGGGCATGAGATCTTTGATCCCTTGATAGCGGTCGTAGTAAATGCCGGTCTCGTCTTCCTGATACTCTTCGCCAGACCAGTGCTCCTGTTGTTGCTTCCAATCCTCAGGCTTGGTATTCGGACGCTTTTTGGCGACGTAGAAATTGCCGAAATCGGGCAGCGTTCCGCAGTTGGGAAGGTCGACGGTTTTCATCACTCCGGCCAGCCAGGCACCGTTCGATGAAAGACCGCCGTGGTTCTCGACGATAACGTTGAGCGCCATTCCGATGGCGTGTTCGGAAAGGCGGCGCAGCCCGTCGACGCAGTGTTTTTTCTGCTCTTCGTAAGGCAGCGAGTCATCCGATCGCGCGTTGACTCGGATACTGTGACAACCTAGAAATTTTGCCGCGTCAAGCCAAGCATAATGACCTTCCACAGCCTTTGCACGTTCGGCATTGTCGGGATTGCCAAGGTTGCCGATGCGATCGCACATGATCAACACGTTGCGCACGCCGAGATCGTCGGTGCGCTTTTTCATCTCGGCGAGATACTTCTGGTCGCCGACCTGATCGTAGAAAAACGAGTTCACCCACTCGAGCGCTTTGATGTCGAAGTTTTTCGCGACGTAGGCCGGCCAGTCTAGATTTTCGAGCTTGCCCGCCTGGAGCGCGCGATGCTGGGACCACTGAGCGAGGGATATCTTGAACGGGCTTTCGGACTCGGCAGCGGCAAACGTTTTTGCGGAACCGGCACTCAGCACGCCTCCGGCGAACAGTGCGCTACGTTGCAGGAACTGGCGACGATCGAGAGTGGATTGGCTGAGGTGCTTCATAGATAACAGGCTTCGCCGCTACCGTAACGACCGCAGGTGAACGTTTCAAACACGATCTCGCGGACGGGTCACCTACCATGGAATCCGTCCCAATTGCTCTGACACTGATAGTGCCGCATCTCCTTTCGGTAACGACCCTGACTGGACGATCGCGATTCAACGCTCGGTTTCTTCCAAATTGGCAATCCCGATGCGATGACGGCGATCGCTGGGCTGCGCAACTGCTACGAACCGAATACATCGCGCTGCAATCCCCGCAACACCTGAAGCCCGCCCCAATCCGAGCCCCGCATTCGCTTACCGGCAATGCTCCGATTCGCGCTGAAGCGTTCGCGATTTTCTTCTAACACCTCTTGTAGGAATTCACTGCTACCAATCGCCGCACCATCGCTGAGGTAACGTACCCGGCAAAGCAAAATCTCTGCCACGCTAAATTCGCCTCCACGCTCCAGCACTTCATCCACTCTCTCGCGTGTCATCCCGCGCCGCCCTGCCGCGCCCTTCCGAGCGTCGGCGTGGCGTTCCTCACCGTGTCCATACAAGAGCATTCGGTAGCGTGGCCCCACCGAACGCCAATCCACCCGACGGTTTACCCCGAATGATGTCCGCTCCAAAATGGCCCGCAACCCGCTGCGGGCATCCTTTTTTCCAGCCACCGCCTCCGCGTAACCACACCAACGGTAGTCCTCAGGATCGCCGACAATTCCGGCACGCACAGGATTGAGGTCGATATACGCCGCAATCGTCAGCAACGCGGTCTCATCCCGCTCCACGAGCACGCTGCGAAACCGGTTCTCCCAGAGAGTCCCCGTCCTGCTATGGCGACGATTGTGCCAGCGAGTGTAGCGTTGTTTCAATTCCTTAAGAAACAATGATAGCGAAAACCGCCGCGCTTGGTAGCGAGCCAGGATCTCAGCCGTCCACTTCCCAGTTGCGTCCTGCTCCGCCGCTCGATCCAGCTCCTCCACAGCATCACGCAGTTCTCGCCTCCGATAGATGAGCGGCAACAATTGCCGAAGCCTCTGCTCGGTCAGCGGCTCCTGAACATCCCGCTGCGGTACTCGAACGAGGAGATGAAAGTGATTTTCCATCAAACAGTAGGTCACCACCTGCACGCCGCAGAACTGCTCAAGGCGACGCATCCAGTCGCGAAAATGTCGCTTCTCCGCTTCGCGCAGGGTCCTCTGCCGATCGGTTGTCCTCGAAATCACGTGATAGTAGGACTCGGTATGAGAGCGAAGGAGACGGCGCGGCATGGTCGGAGATGGGGTTGCTGAACTAGAAATAACACAACAGAAATGCATGACAAGTAATATGTTTCACGGAATATTACAACGATGACACTCTTTTATGATGGAAATAGCTTCTGGGTGGAGCGGAAAGGCGCCATTTCCGGCGCGGTCGCGCATTCCGAATCTGTGCTTCAGGTGGTGACTACCCAGCGCCTTTGGCTGCCTTTTGGCCTTTGAATTCCCGTTCTGATCAATTTCGGAAGTGGTGCTGATGGCGAGGATCCCTACCTACACACTGCCCATTCCCGAATGCACCGGCACGAATCGACCGGCGGCTTCGGCGCGCAGTTTTTCCAAATCTTCAGCGCGGGTGCGCGACAGCGGCACGGTGTTGGAGACCTCGCTGAGCATCAATTCGGTGGTCGCGGAAGTCTCCGCGTAAAGCCCACGATAAAGGGCACCGATGACGGCTTGTTCGATCTCGGCACCACTGAAGCCTTCGGTGGCGGCGACCAACGCCGGGATGTCGAATTGTTCCGGCCGTTGATTGCGTTGCTTCAGGTGAATGCGCAGGATGGTGTCCCGTTCGTAGGGCCGCGGCAGGTCGACGAAGAAAATTTCATCGAAGCGCCCCTTGCGCAAAAACTCCGGCGGCAGACGGAACAGATCGTTAGCGGTGCCGACCACGAACACCGTATCCTTTTTCTCCTGCATCCAGGTCAGAAAGGCACCGAACAATCGACGACTGGTGCCGCCATCGTTATCGCCGCTGCCCGTACCGCCGGCGAAAGCCTTTTCGATTTCGTCGATCCATAGCACCACCGGAGCGAGTGATTCCGCCATCGCCGTGGCCTTGCGAAAATTTCTATCCGACTCGCCGATATACTTGTTGTAGAGACGACCGGCATCGAGCTTGAGCAGCGGCAGCTTCCAGTTGCGAGCGATCGCTTTGGCAGCCAGCGATTTGCCACAGCCCTGCACGCCGGTCAGTAAAATGCCGCGTGGAGGTTGCAGGTTCATCGCTCGTGCTTGATCGGAAAATCCCAGCGCTGCACGTTGCAGCCACTGCTTGAGATTATCGAATCCGCCCAGCTCAAAAGCGTTGTCTTCGGCCGGATAATACTCGAGCACCCCGGCGTCCTCGATCGCCTCCGCCTTGCGCTGAATCAGCACATGGTAGTCAGCGATGTCGAGGCGCCCATCGGCGAGAATCGCTCCGGCGATGGCTTGCCGTGCTTGATTGATGGTCATGCCGGACAATGCATTGAGTAGGTGCCCTCGCTCCTCGGCGGACAACACCACGTCGAAACGGTGTCGCTGTTGCAAGGATTTGATCGAGTCGTTGAGCACCGCATCGAGTTCCTCGCTGGTCGGCATTTTTAGATCGTAACGCACCACCGCGTGCTCAACGTCGCCTGGCACTTTCACTTCGAGCCCGGTCAGCACCATGCAGCTCGGCGTGTTGGCAAAGCGCTGAGCGACCTCACGGAAAAGCCGTCCGGTCGCTGCCTCCTGCAAAAATGGGGCCATGTCTTTCAGCCAGAACAAGGCCTCGATCTCGAGTGAATCGAGATGCGCCAGCGCGTGCTGCGGATCGATCGTGCGACCATCGATTGGTCGTCCGCTGTTGCCTTTGCAAAGCCCTTGAGCCGCCGACCATTCGAACATCGGCATGCACAGATCGGCAGCGGCTTCGTCGAGAAATTTGCGGATGCGCTCCTCCTCGATCGACTCGATGGCGATCACCGGATGATAGGATCGAATCAGGGTGCGCAGGTCGTGGACGGTGGCAGGCATGGGATCGCGCCGGGAGGCGCGGGTTATTTGATTAATGTTTATTAAGTTATTGGCTTATTGGAGTTTGGAAATCAGAAATACGGAAACCCTCTGCGTCATCTCGCCCCGATACCGACTGGCAGCCCTAAGCCTTGCTAACCGCCACCAGCTACCTGCTACCGATCCATCACCCACGTCGCAGCCGCTCCGCCAGCCCGGTCCACCTGCGTTCGTCGCTGGATTTGCCGACGGCGATCTCGAGGGCTTTTCGTTCGCCGACCAGGATGACGAGACTTTTTCCACGCGTCACGGCGGTGTAGATCAGCTGGCGTTGCAGCATGACAAAATGCTGGGTGCTGATCGGGATAACCACGGCAGGAAATTCTGAGCCCTGCGACTTGTGAATAGTGATCGCGTAGGCGTGACGGATTTCGTCGAGCTCGCCGGGTTCGTAAACGACGCTTCGCTCGCCGTCGAAGGTGATCTCGACCGTCGCTGGATCCATGGTGACCTGACTGATGATGCCCAGATCGCCGTTAAAAACGTCGCGCTCGTAGTTGTTGCGCAGCTGAATGACGCGATCGCCAGCGCGATAGTTGGCACCGAAGCGCTCGACTTCGATCTCGTGCTCTGCGGCAGGATTGAGCGCGCGTTGCAGAGCCGCATTGAGCGCTGTGGTGCCGAGTTCGCCCCGATGCATCGGCGTCAGCACCTGGATGTCATGCGTCGGGTCTAGCCCGAAGCGCTTGGGAATGCGATCGGCGATCATTTCCAAAATCGTCTCGCGAGCTGCCTCGGGTGAACTGCGTTCGATAAAGTAAAAATCAACCGGCGCACTGCCCTTCGGCGGCGGCGACAAATCGGGCAACTGGCCGGAATTGATCGCGTGCGCGGCTTCGATGATTTTGCTGCCACCCGCCTGCCGAAAGATTTCGCTGAGTCGGCTGACCGGCAACATTTCGCTATCGAGAATGTCGCGCAACACCGCTCCCGGACCGACCGAGGGCAACTGATCAGCATCGCCGACCAAAAGCAGGTGCGCATTTTCCGGCAGCGCATCGAGCAATCGATAGAAAAGCCGCACATCGACCATCGAAGTCTCATCGATCACGAACAAGTCGCCCTTCAGCGGCTTGTCGCGGTTACGACCGAAGCCGACCTCGGGTTGATACTCGAGCAGACGATGGATGGTTAGCGCCGGCAGGCCGGTGCTCTCCGACATACGTTTCGCCGCACGGCCGGTCGGTGCGCACAGCATTGGCGATACATTTTTGGTGGTGAGAATCGTCAGCACCGCGCGCAGGATCGTCGTCTTGCCAACGCCTGGACCACCGGTGATGACATGGACACGATGTTTCAGCGTCGCCACGACCGCCGCTCGCTGACCTTCGGCGAGCTGCCAACCGAATTCCGTTTCGACATTAGCGATGGCGAGTTCGGCATCGATGGATGGAAAATCCGACGCGCGTTCGGCCATGGAACGCAACACCCGTGCACAATTTTCCTCGGCGTGGCGCAACTCTGCGAGGTAGACCAACCGCTCACCCGCGATGCTTTCTTCGTCCAGCTCACGCGCAAGGATCAACCGATCCAGCGGCGCCTCCATCGCCGCCGCTTCGATCACTTGGCCGCTCGCGCTGAGCAGTTCCGCCGCTGTCGTCAGCAAGCGTTCGCGCGGCAACGCACAGTGCCCTCGATCCGACGCCGTCTCCAACGCGTAACGCAAACCCGCCGCGAGTCGCTCCGGCGCATCGTCAGCGACTCCCGATTTGCGCGCGATGTCATCCGCACTTTTAAAACCGATGCCCCACACTTCGCGCGACAGCCGATAGGGCTCGCGAGTCAGCACCTCGACTGATTCATCACCGAATTTTTTGTAAATGCGCAGCGCCTGCCCCGTCGGAACGCCATGACGATGCAGAAACACCATGATGCCGCGCAGCGCATTTTGCCGCCCCCAGGATTCCTTGATTTGTTTGCGTCGCTTGGGACCGATGCCATCGATTTCCTCCAGCCGCTGCGAGGTGTGGTCCATGATCGAGAAAATGTCCGTGCCAAATTTCTCCACCATGCGATGCGCGTATTCCTTGCCGATACCATCGATCAAGCCACTGCCGAGAAACCGTTCGATGCCTTTTTCCGATGACGGCGGCAAGGCGCGAATTTCTGCCGCTTTGAATTGGCGACCATATGTCCGGTCATCGACCCATTCGCCGCGCGCCTCGACCTGTTCCCCGACCGTCACCGCTGGCAGACTCCCGAGCAGCGTGATCGGCGGCGTATTCCGCCCGGCACCGTCGGCCGCGATTTTCATCACCGTGTAGCCGTTCTCCTCATTGTGAAATGTCACAATCTCCACCGTGCCGCGCAATTCGGAGGCAGTCGGGCCGGATGAGGATGGCGGACGATTGGGCATAAGATTCCCGAGTTTCCCAGCTTAGTCCGCGACGGAGGTTGAACCAAGAACAACGAACCGTGAATAAACAACAGATTGTCCATAAACTTCACGCCTTCCGTGGCAGAAACGACCGGAAATTCCCGCCCTGCTCTACCGCTTTACAATCCAGAAGTACTACTCCATATTCCCCGCCCCATGGCCATTGTTACGACTTTACTGATATCTGTGCTGGTACTTGTGTGCCTGCTCATGGTTTTGCTCATCCTTATGCAACGCCCGAAGCAGGAAGGCCTCGGTGCGGCGTTCGGCGGCGGCATGACCGACTCGATGTTCGGCGCTCAGACTACGGACGTTCTGCAAAAGGGCACCACCTACCTCGCGGTAGCGTTTTTCGTAATCTGCATTGCCTTGGCGGCGATCAAGACACGCCAGTTCGAAGCCAATGCCACTAAAGGCGAGGGCATGATCGAAACGACTGAGCCATTGATTGATCCGATCCCCCAGATTCCCGACTTGGGTGCTCCTGCTATTGACCCGTTGATCCCGCTCCCTGGTGGCGACGACGCTGCGTCACCAACTTCTGCCGAGCAGCCCGCTCCTGCTCCTGCTCCTGCAGCGCCATCTGAAACTTTGCCGCCTGCATTGGGCGAAGACACCGCTAAGCCTGCCGCCGACGCCAAACCAAAAGCAGACGCACCAGCACCTGCTGCGGCTCCCAAAGCGGATGCCGAGCCTGAGCCTGCTGCAAAACCTGAAGCCGCCAAGCCTGCCGCTCCGGAAGCAGATGCCAAACCAGCTCCGGCACCCGCTCCGGCACCCGCGCCGACGCCAGCTCCTGCCGACGCGCCTCAGGCAGATCAATAGGCCGCCGCCCGACTCAATTTGTCCTCGATCTGATCGAGGTACGCTAGGATGTAGGCTGTAGGTCCTTTACCATGGTCACGGTCATCCAATACGCGGTCTACCTCGCGCTGCGAGTCGTCGAGACATTACTCAAGCTCCTTCCGCTTGAGACTTGCTGTGTGATCGGTGAGATAGCCGGCTGGATTTTCTATCTGTCCTCGCCGAGTTATCGTCGCCTGGTGTATCGCAACGTGTGCATCGCATTCGAGGGTGAACTCGGTAAAAAAGAGCTGCAGTCGATCGCGCGTAAGCATTTCGTAAGGCTCGGTTGCAACATTGTATCGAGCATAAAGATTGCGATGATGCCGGCCTCAGAAATCGAGGAGCGGGTCACCTACGAAGGCCTTGAGCATCTCAACGCCGCAACGGCCAACGGTCGAGGCATGATCGCAGCAGTCAGCCATTTCGGAAATTGGGAACTACTCGCCCAACTTCCCAAGCTCTTTCCCACCCCCGACCGGGCAACCATGTTTCAAAGCCTCGGCAACCCTTTCGTCAATAAGCACGTCGTTCAAAGTCGCAGCAAAACCGGCATCACCCTGTTCGACCGCGACGAGGGAATTTTCGGCCCGCTGAAGTACATCCGCGAAGGTGGTGGTGTTGCTATCCTGTTCGATCAGCACGCGGGCGATTCAGGAACGTGGGTACCACTGTTCGGTCGGCTGGCATCAACCACTCGGCTACCAGCTTTGATGGCGATCAAGTCAAAGGTGGCCCTGATCGCGATCGCTGTGCACACCACAGAGCGCGGTCGCTGGCGCGTGGTCATCCGACCGCCGATCGAACCGGACGAGCCAGTCCCTTCAGGCTCAAATCGTGCAGCCTATCTGACCTTGCGACTGAATCAGGCAATCGAGCAACTGATACGTCTGGCACCCGCTGAATGGTTCTGGGTCCACAATCGCTGGAAGACGCCGAACCCGGATTTTTTGCTTGGCGCCCGCAAACGCGATCTACTCGCTTTAGACACTTCGCTGGAAGACGAGGCACAGGCCACGGCCAGCGCCAAAATGAAGCCTTTTCGTCTGTTGGTTCGCTCGCCTAATCCGCTCGGTGATGCCTGCATGGCGATTCCAGCAGTGCGCGCGATGAAGCGGCGCTCGCGTCCCGATCTCGAATTGACGGTGCTGTGTCGGGAAAATCTGCGCCCGGTGTGGGAACGCGTGTCGGAGGTCGATCGAGTCATCACGATTGGCAAAAATTCGTTCGGTTCGGTCGGCCGGGTTTACGCCGCTGAGTGTGCTATCCGAAAATCAGCGGTTCGCTTTGACGCTGCTGTGTTACTACCTAATTCGCTCAGCTCAGCGGTGGAGTGCAAACTGGCCGGGATTCCACGGATCGTTGGCGACCGCGGCCACTCTCGTTCGTGGTTGCTCAATCAAATCGTCCCGGCTCGCGAAATCGGAGGCTCGGCCGAGCACCACGCCAATTTCTATCTCAACATAGCCGCGCACTGTGGTGCCTACATAGGCACCCGCGATCCCTTTCCGGTCACGGATCTGGCAGTGGTTGATAGTGACCGGCCTGCGGCAGACAATAATTCCTCGGTCGGGCCTCGAGTCATCGGCCTTTGCCCCGGAGCTGAGTATGGCGACGCCAAGCGCTGGCCGCTGGAAGAATACGCCAAGGCCGTGCTCGCCGTGGCCGAGGGCTACAAGGACGACAGTGAAGCTGGCTGCCAGTTCCACATTTTTGGGTCACCCAACGAAGCTGAACTTGGCGCGCAACTCGCCGAGCAAATCGCCACCGTCAGCCCGACCAACCGAGTCGGACAGACCAGTATCGATGAACTTTGCGACGCACTGACGGCCTGCGATGTGGTGTTGACCAACGACACCGGCACCATGCATCTCGCCGCTGCGCTCGGCACGCCCACCGTGGCGATCTTCGGCTCTACCGAACCCGCTCTGACCGCGCCGCTCGGCACAGGCCACACCGTCATCCGCCGTCATGTCGAGTGCAGCCCTTGCTTCCTGCGCGAGTGCCCGAGGGACTACCGCTGCATGCACGAGATCGATGGTGAGAAGGTCGTCGCCGCAGTCTTGGCTACGTTGCCCGCGCGATAGCGGACGTGATCGTAGGGCGTGTGTTGCGCATGACGGTTCGAAGTGCAATCCGTTGCGTTGATTCTGCAGCCGTCTGGAGATATCCGCGTTCATCTGTGTAAACCTCCACGGCCGCTGAATTTTGTCGGCGAATCTTCGCTGATCCAATCCTCCGGGCCACTCGCTGACGCTCGCAGCTAGCCGATCTGCTGGGGCATCGTAGAACGAATTCCCCAATCGCTTACCGTTGCGTTGGCAACTGTTGAGAGATCGCTAGCTGAACGATCGGAAGATCGGAAGATCGCTGGCGCTCGCAGCAACCTGACGCTACACCGACTAACGGCGGCGTCGCTTGAGCTCGAGCTGAGCGATCGACTTCATGATCGATGCTTCTACAGCAGCGACTTCCTCGTCGGAGATCTTTTCGTTGAGGGCGTCCTTGGCGCGCTGCAAAGCTGCTTCGACTGCCGCCTCATCAATATCGTCTGCACCGATCGCGAGATCGGTCAACACGGCGACGCCTTTCGCGGTCACTTCGATGACACCTTCGCCGACAGCCAAATGATGCTCTTCGCCGTCCTTGTGGTAACGAAGTTCGCCTGGCTTCAGCGTGGTAACCAGCGGTGCGTGATTTGCCAATATACCCAACTCACCTTCGCTGCCGGGCACGACGACATCGTCGACCTGATCGGAAAAGGTCTTCGCCTCGGGAGTGACGATGTCGAGTTGGAATGGCATGAAGCTAGCGGAGTGAGTGCTGTATTTAAGTCAGAACGATTGAGCCGCGGATTACGCGTCGTTGGCAGAGGTGTCGACGGTGCTGATGCCACCCTTCATGTAAAAGTTGGATTCGGGGACTTTGTCGTGTTTGCCTTCGAGAACTTCTTTGAAGCCCTGCACACATTCGGTAACCGATACGTAAACACCGGGAGAACCGGTGAAAACTTCAGCAACGTGGAATGGCTGACTGAGGAATTTCTGGATCTTACGAGCCCGGAACACCAGCAGCTTATCTTCAGGACTGAGTTCGTCCATGCCGAGAATGGCGATGATGTCCTGCAAATCCTTGTAGCGCTGCAGCACGTTCTGGACGCCACGAGCAACTGCGTAGTGCTCTTCGCCGACGATCTCAGGAGCGAGTGCATTGGAAACTGACGAGAGCGGATCCACCGCCGGGTAGATGCCGAGCTCAGCGAGCGAACGCTCAAGCACGACGGTCGAGTCAAGGTGAGCGAAGGTGTTGGCGGGAGCGGGGTCAGTCAAGTCATCCGCCGGCACGTAAACTGCCTGGAACGAGGTGATCGATCCCTTTTTCGTTGAAGTAATGCGCTCCTGCATGGCCGCCATCTCAGTGGCCAGCGTCGGCTGGTAACCCACCGCCGAAGGCGTGCGGCCGAGAAGTGCGGACACTTCCGAACCAGCTTGCGAGAAACGGAATACGTTGTCGACGAACATGAGCACGTCCTGATTCTGCTCATCGCGGAAATATTCAGCCATCGACAGAGCGCTCAGGGCAACACGCAGACGGGCGCCGGGAGGCTCGTTCATCTGACCGTAGACCAGTGCCACTTTCGACTCGCTCAAGTTGTCCTGCTTGATAACGCCAGCGTCGGACATTTCGTGATAAAGGTCATTGCCCTCACGAGTTCGTTCACCGACACCTGCAAACAGCGAGTAACCACCGTGCTGCTTGGCGATGTTGTTAATCAGCTCCATGATGACAACCGTCTTGCCAACACCAGCACCACCGAAGGCACCCACTTTGCCACCCTTGGTAAACGGGCAAATAAGATCGATGACCTTGATTCCGGTCTCAAGAATCTCGGTCGAGGTCGCCTGGTCGACGAGCGCCGGAGCCGGACGGTGAATCGGGTAACGCTTGGTAGCGCGGACTTCACCTTTTTCATCAACCGGATCACCAGTGACGTTGAAAATACGACCGAGCACTGCTTCGCCTACCGGCACAGTGATGGCACCACCAGTGTCGGTGACTTTCATGCCGCGCCGCAGACCTTCGGTGGTCGACATGGCAACACCACGCACCCAACCGTCACCGAGATGCTGCTGCACTTCGAGGGTCAGTTTGGTTTCGGTACCGTAGAGATCGTAATGCACCTCAAGGGCGTTGTAGATCTCGGGAAGCTTTTCCGCACCGGAAAAGTCGGCATCGACTACGGGGCCGATGACCTGAACGATTGTTCCTTGGTTACTCATGAGTAGTTGGCTGTTAGCTTTTAGCAATTAACGCTTAGCTTAAAAAAATAGGCTGAAAGGGGAAATAAAAGGTAGCGGGGGAGAATCGATTACTCGAGCGCACGCATCGCGGTAGTGATCTCCAACAGTTCGTTGGTGATCGCGGCCTGGCGCACTTTGTTGTACTCAAGAGTAAGATCTTTGATGAGCTGCTTGGCGTTGTCGGTTGCGCTTTTCATAGCGACCATTCGCGAACTGTGCTCGGAAGCACGGGACTCCAGCGCCATCTGGTAAAGCTCGTAGTTCACATACTGCGGCACCACCATGTTGAGCACACTTTCGGCGGTTGGCTCAAATTCGTAGCCACCAGCAGGCAATGCACCGGCATCCGAAACGTGCGGCTCGTTTCCACCCATACCGACGTAGGCTTTGTCCTTACCGAGATCGATCGGACAGATCGGCAGCAAAGTCTCAAACATCGCGTCCTGAGAGAGCGTGTTGATGAAATTGGTGAAGCCAACTTTAACGGTACTGAACTCGCCAGAGAGAAATTTTTCGATGATGAACTTTGACACCAACTTGGTCTCGGCAAAGTGCACCGGATCTTTGACGTGGAAGTCAGCGATCAAATCTCTCTTCAAACGCGCAACGGCCTGACGGCCTTTATTACCGACTGTCACGAAGCCGGCATCAGGAGCACACTCTTCGGTAACTTTACGCAACACATTGGTGTTGAGTGCGCCACAAAGACCTTTATCCGTGGTGATCAGCACCACCAGCTCGCGTCCGCCTTCACGCTCTTCGAGCAGCGGATGGGCATCCTCGTCGGTCTGCTCGCGCAGATTTACCAACACCTTATTCAGGAGATCCGCGTAAGCGCGACCAGACGTGGCCTGGTCCTGCGCCTTTTTCATCTTCGAAGACGCAACCAACTGCATCGCCTTGGTGATCTGGGCGGTGTTTTTGACCGACTGGATGCGTCGGCGGATGTCCTGCGTACTTGGCACTGGGGAAGGAGTTGGGAGCTAGGAGTTGAGAGCTAGGAGATCGTCCACTGGATTAGCTAAGTGCTAACCGCTAAAAGCTAATCGCTTAAGCGGGCTTCCAGGTTTTTTTGAAATCGTCGATCGCTGCCTCGAGGTCTTTGACGATTTCGTCGCTGAGAGCGCGCTCATCGCGGATTTTTGACATTAGCGGCTCCTTGCGGGTGCCGAGATATTCCTGAAGCGCAGTCTGACATTCTTTGATCTTGTCGACGGCGACATCATCAAATTTGCCGTTCTGCATCGCCCACATGACGGCGACTTCTTCATCGATGGTCAGCGGCTTGTACTGGTTTTGCTTGAACAGCTCAACAATGCGCTGGCCACGCTCGATCTTCGCCTTGGTGGCTGCGTCGAGGTCGGAACCGAACTGGGCAAAGGCTTGCAGTTCGCGGAACTGAGCGAGGTCGAGTTTGGTCGTGCCGGAAACTTTTTTGATCGCCTTGGTCTGAGCAGCGGAACCTACACGGGACACGGAAAGTCCAACCGAGATCGCCGGACGAATACCCTGATAGAAAAGGTCGGTCTCCAGGAAGATCTGACCATCGGTGATCGAAATCACGTTGGTCGGAATGTAAGCAGAAACGTCACCGGCCTGAGTTTCAATGATCGGCAACGCCGTCAGTGAACCGCCACCCTCTTTATCGGAGAGACGAGCCGAACGCTCGAGTAGACGTGAGTGCAGGTAGAAAACATCACCCGGGTAGGCCTCACGTCCTGACGGACGACGCAGCACCAGCGACACCTGGCGGTAAGCAACGGCATGCTTGGAAAGGTCATCATAGACGATCAGGGCGTCGTCACCTTGATCCATGAACCACTCACCGATCGCGGCACCGGCATACGGCGCGAGATACTGGTTGGTGGCAGGGTCGGATGCCGAAGCAACCACGACGACGGTGTATTGCATCGCGTCGGCCGCTTCGAGAATGGCGATGGTTCGAGCGACGTTGGCCAACTTCTGTCCGATCACAACGTAGATCGAGTAGACGGGCTTGTGCCCCTTGAGCTTGCCCTCTTCGGCGAGCTTGTTCTGCTTGGCTTGGGAAATAATGGTGTCGACAGCGATCGTGGTCTTACCCGTCGAGCGGTCACCAATGATCAACTCACGCTGACCACGACCGATCGGGATCATCGCGTCGATAGAAAGAATGCCGGTCTGCACCGGTTCGCTGACCGATTTACGAGCAATGATGCCCGGAGCAATTTTTTCCACCGGATAACTTTCATCCGATTGGATGTCACCCTTGCCGTCAACCGGTTGGCCGAGCGCATCGACGACGCGGCCGAGGAGGCCTCTGCCGACAGGAACCTGAAGCAGGCGGCCCGTGGTTTTGACTTCGTCGCCTTCTTTGATCGATTCACCAGGCCCAAGAAGAATGGCACCGACTTCGGTTTCTTCCAGGTTCATGGCCAGACCGTAGATACCGTTGGGGAATTCGATCATCTCGTTGAGCATGACGTCGCTAAGACCTTCGATCTTGGCGACACCATCACCCGCTTCGCGGACGACGCCGACGTTCGATTTGGTGACCGATGTTTTCAGGCTGGCGATTTCGGATTCCAGCTCTTGGAGAATGTTGCTCATGGCTCGTTGGCTTTAGCGTGAATGAATTGATTAAAGAAACAGGGGAAAAGAAAAGGGTGAGGCTGTCGCCGACTAGTTGAACGCTTCGTTGAGGCGATCGAGACGGTTTTTGACGCTGCCGTCGAGGACATCGCTGCCGACTTTGACACGCAGACCACCGAGCAGATCGGGATTGACCGCAAAGCTGACCTCAAGCTTCGAGTCGTATTTTTTTACCAAGTCGGCACGCACGGTGCTTTGCATGGCATCGCTGAGCGGCGTAGCACTCTCGACGAGGGCGTTGTGGCTCTCTACTTCGAGACGGACCAAGCGTGCGTAGGCTGAAATGATACCAAGGTAGCCGCGCGGCTTGGCAGCACCCAGTTTAGCGACCACCTTTTTCACCACATCCGGGTCGAGCTCACCGCCAGCCATGGTGGCTTTGAACAGCTTTCGAGCGGCTCGTTGGGCGACGTTACTGGCTTTCATCGGGTGGAAAAAATGGGAGAAGGGAAATTGCAGCTACGGGTGCGGCCCGCAGCAGACTGGGCGGCTTACAGAGAGATCTGACCCGCTGCTTCCGAATTGATGCGCTGCTGATCACCATCATCGAGCACTTTGCCGGTGACTTTACCAGTGGCGTCGACCACGAGGCGACCGAAGTCACGCTTCAGGTCAGCGAGCAAGCGTTCATGCTCGAGCTTGGATGCCTCTTTGGCCTTGGCAATGATGTTGCCTGCCTCAGCGATAGCATCCTGAGTTTTCGTTTCGCGAACGGAAGCGGCGCTTTCTTTCGCTTCGTTGATCAGGCGCTCCGCATCCTTGTTAGCTTCGGCCAGGGTCGCAGCGACTCTGACTTCTGCCTGCTCGAGCTCAATGCGGATTTTTTCCAGATTTGCCTCACCGTCCGCGATGCGCTTGCGGCGCTGTTCAAGGATGGCCAGCACCGGACCGAATGCGAATTTCTTGAGGATCAAATAGACCAACAAAAACAGGATGACCTGCGAAATAAACGCTACCCAGGTGAAACCGAAGGTTTTTAAGAGTTCGCCCATGGACTGTTACAGAAAAATTGAGAGGAGAAATGGCTGCGGGGCAAGATCCCCGCAGCCAAAATTGTGTCGGAGAGCCAAATGCAGGCCCGCCTTGGCTGTCTATTTAAGCGCCATCAGGAGGCCGTAAATGGCGATAGCTTCTGCAAGCGCCATGCCGATGATGCCGATGGTAAGGATGTTGCCGAAAGCACCGGGGTTGCGGCCAACTGCCTGTGCAGCAGCGGAGCCGACGAGGCCCACACCGATACCAGCGCCGAGACCGGCCATACCGAGGGCAAACATGCCGTTAAATTCGAGTTCTGCCAACATTGGAAGCATTGAAGTCATATCTTTATTTGTTTTGGTTTTTTGGTGTTACAACGTCGTCGCCCACTCACTACGGATGGTCCCGACAACGAAATTCGAAAAATGGATCAGTGCTCTTCTTCAGCCGTCGACAACTGAATGTAAACCGCACAGAGCAGGGTGAAAACGATCGCCTGAATCAGGCCCACAAGGATCTCGAGAAAGTAGAAAGGAAGCGGAACAACGATACCCAACAAGAACGAAGCCACGCCGCCGAGGCCGAGCAGACTACCAATCTGATTCATTGCATGCAGCAAGGATTCACCGGCGTAAACATTGCCGAGCAACCGGAACGACAGCGAGATCGGTCGAAAGACAATGGAGATAATCTCGATCAGACCGACAAAGATAAAGATCGGTATCAAAAGGACCTTCAAGAAACCGGTGAGACCACCCTTGGGTCCAAAGGTGTGAACCAGAAAGCCCCAGACACCCACTTCGCGAACCGTTATCCAGGTCCAGACCAACATAAAGACCATGGCCATCCCCAGCGTCGCATTGAAGTCGGCCGTCGCGGGCCGAAATAGAGGCACAAAGTGCGCCGCATGGTCGTCGCCGTGTTCTGCGTGATCGCCGCCTTCAGCGTGAGCAGCATCCGCTTTGTGATCAGCACCACCTGCGTGCGCCGCCTCAACGACTTGAGATGCCAGAGTCTCATCAGCATGACTACCAGCATCAGCGTGCTCAGCCAAGGCGGACTGGTCGATCGTAAGCGGACCGGATGTTGGACCAAATCCCACAGTACCCACACCCGGCACAAGACCGAGCCAGTTACTCAGGAGAATGAAGATGAACAAGGTTGCCAGCAACGGGAATGCTTTAGGTGCCACCTTTTTGCCGACAATGCCTTCCACCTGACCATATAAAAACTCGACGACCATCTCGACGAGGTTCTGATTCGGCCCGGGAACCATCGACATCTTGCGAGTCGCCAGGCTACAGAACCAGAGAATCAGGCCAGTCACGATTGCCGCGACGACTATCGAGTTGGTGATACCGCCGCCGCCATCGAAAACTCCGGGCGCAATTCCACCGGCCGCTAGTAGCGCCCCGCTCGACATGGAGCCGATCGATTCTAATAAACCTGATTGCATCAGCAAAAAATAGCAGCAATGGGACCTCCGAAGGGCTCCAGGAGTGGCCTTTTCGGATGGTTGGCCGCACTTAAATCGCAGTCGAAAAACTCGCAAGCAGATTTTGTGAAAAATTTCACAAGCGCCCCCCTCTCCGATCGGCTTTTCCCGTGTTTTCTACGTCTGATGGCATTTTACCATCAAGTTCGGGAGCAAATGATCGGACCGCTCGTCAGCCGATATTCAGACGAGCCAATCAGTCCGGCCAGACCTCTAGGGAATGCTGAAAGTTTGTCGTGGAAAACTTTTGACCTTAGTGAATCATAAAGTTATAGTAAATATATTAATTATGGTTAATAAACCCTCTACCGATCCCCTTTTGCGCGCTTTGATCGCGATCGGCCGCCTTAATTCGCTGCCGGTCGACGTTGCCGGCGCGACTCGCGGGTTGCCTACCGAAAACGGCCAACTCACGCCGGAAACCCTTGTTTCCGCCAGTAAGCGTCTCGGCCTGGAGGCAAAGATCGTGCAACGCGATCTCAAGGACATTCATCCGGCGACTTTGCCGGTAGTGCTTTTTCTTAAGGGTGGGTCGGCGGCGATTCTCACCGAGTGGATCGATCAAAAAACGGTGAAGATCATCGTTTTTGCTGAAGAAGAGGACATCGAAACGGAGGTCAGTGTTGGGGATCTGAAGAAACACCACACCGGCTATGCAGTGATGACTCACAGCGCACCGCAGTTCGAAAGCCGGGCTGACATGACCGACGATAAAGCCAAGCCGAGTCACTGGTTCTGGAGCACGCTTTGGCAGTTTCGCGGCGTCTACGCGCGCGTCGCGGTGGCGACCGTTTGCATCAATTTTTTCGCACTGGCCTCGTCGCTGTTCATCATGAACGTCTACGATCGCGTGGTACCAAACAAAGCCACCGACACCCTGATGATGCTCGCGCTCGGCGTGTTCATCGCTTACGTCATGGAGTTCGTGCTGAAGACGCTGCGCACGATTTTCATCGATCGTGCCGGCCGACGCGCTGACCTCGTGCTCGGCAGCGAGGTATTCGCAAAAGTTCTCGCCACTCGTTACCAGAACAAACCGGCTTCGGCAGGCACGTTGGCAGGCCAGGCGCGCTCGTACGAGAGCTTGCGAGAGTTTTTCACCAGCGCCAGCGTCGGTGCTCTGGTTGACCTGCCGTTCATCTTTTTCTTTGTCGCCATCGTATATGCGCTGGCTGGCGTTGCGGCTCTTCCCTTGTTAGCTGGAGTCGTGCTGGGACTGCTGATCGCCATGATCGTGCAGATCCCTATGAATAGGGCCGTCGATGCCGGCTACCGCGCAAGTAATCAGCGCTATGCGATGATGGTGGAAAGCGTCAACGCACTGGAAACCGTAAAAGCCACCTGCTCCGAATCTGAACTGCAGTCGCGCATGGAAGACTGCGTGCGCGAATCCGCGAAGGCTGATGGCAAATCGCGCGGCATCAGCCAGACCGGCATGAACCTACTCGCGCTCGTTCAGCATCTGACCACGACCCTGATCGTCGTCGTCGCCTACTTTCAGGTCGCCCAGGAAAAGATGTCGATGGGTGCGATGATCGCCTGCGTCATTCTCGCCGGCCGCGCCATGGCTCCGCTGAATATGTTCGCTTCGCTCCTGATGCGCTTCCAACAGTCGCGCCGCTCGCTCAAGGGGCTCAACGAAATGATGGCCGCCGACGATGAGAACGGCGACCGCGACAAGATCTCGGTGAACAATTTCTCTCCCGAGATCCGCATTTCGACACTCAAGTTCGGCTTCGGTGAAAATCCGGAGCAAGTTCTCAAGTCGCTCAACATTAATATCGAGCCAGGAGAAAAGGTCGCCCTGCTCGGCAAGATCGGTTGCGGCAAGACCACTCTCCTGCGTCTGCTCATGTCCCTCTACACGCCACGCGAAGGCGGCATCCGCATCTCCGGGGTCGATACCCGCCAGTGGAGCGTCGGCGCTCTGCGACGCCACATCGGTTATGTCCCTCAGGAACCCTGTCTGCTTTACGGAACGCTGCGCTCCAACCTGCTCGCTGGCTGTCACGGACAAGTCGACGACGACGCCATCATACGCGCCATTAAGCGGGCCGGTATCGAAGATTTCGTCGCCTCTCTGCCTGAAGGTCTCGCCACTCCCGTCAGCGAAGGCGGCAATTCACTGTCCGGCGGGCAGCGCCAGTCGATCGCTCTGGCCCGAGCCTACTTGCTCGAGCCCGAGCTGATGATTCTCGACGAGCCGACCAGTGCGATGGACACCGCCACCGAACGCACGGTTCTCGCCAATCTGGCCAGCTATCTGGCCGAAGACAAAACGCGCACCCTGGTCGTCGCCACCCACCGTCGCTCGATGCTTAGAGTCGCCGATCGCGTCGTGGTGATGGACAATGGCGCGGTCGTTTCTGACGGCCCCAAAGAAATGGTTCTCGCTCCTCCCGCAGATCGGAAATCATCACCCGCTACGAAATCCAGTCAACGAGGTCGTACTCATTCAGCATCCGCTTTCGGAAAGCTGCCCGCGCCTGGTGCTGACATTAATCTCCATTCCTGAACGCATCCGACTCCTCTATCGATCTGCTGGTTCCACGCCCAATCTTTTCCCATGTCCGCCACAAAATCCCAACCCGGCTCTGACGCTGACAAGCTCTGGTCGCGCACTCTGCGCAACGAAGATCTCGATTTCGGCAGGGCCGCACGCAGCGCCGTGCTCAAGAACGAAGTTCGCGGCGCCAATTTTCTCCTCTGGGGCGTGGTCGCGTCAATGATCGCTTTCGTCAGTTGGGCAGCCGTCGCCAGCCTCGACGAAGTCACCAAAGGTGAAGGCAAAGTCATTCCCTCCAGCGCCATGCAAACGGTGCAGAATCTCGAAGGCGGCATCCTCGCCGAGATCATGATCCGCGAAGGTCAGAGCGTCGCAGAAGGCGACGTGCTTATCCGCATCGACGATACCATGACCTCCGCCTCTTATCGTGAGGAAGTCTCACTACGCGACAGCCTCGAAGCCATGCTTTCCCGTCATCGCGCCGAGTCCAACCAGGAAAAAAGCATCGAATTTCCTGAGCAGATCGTTAGCGAACGGCCGGGGCTGCTGGCCCGTGAGCAGGCTCTGTTCGACAAACGCATCGGCGAGCGCGACAAGCAGATCGTCGTCATTAGCAGGAGTCTCGAGCTAGCCAACGAAGAACTCAGCATGACGATGCCTCTGGTGCAGAAGCAAATCGTTTCCAAGGTTGAACAACTGCGCCTCGAGCGCGAAGTCAACGAACTCGAAGGCCGCCTGCTCGAGCTTACCGATGGATTTCAGCGCGAAGCGATGGAGTCCTACAACGAAACCAAAAGCAGACTCGAAGCACTGGTGAGCGTGCTCGACGCCCGCAAAGACCGGGTCGACCGCACCCTGGTTCGCTCCCCGATTTCAGGGACCGTCAATAAGCTGCACAAGACCACCCTCGGTGGCGTTATCCAGCCCGGCGAAGACATTGTCGACATCGTCCCCAAGGACGGAACGTTGCTCGTCGAAGCGCGCATCAAGCCTCGCGACATCGCCTTTCTCCGGCCCGGCCAGAAGGCCAAAGTCAAACTTACCGCCTATGATTTTTCGATCTACGGCGGACTCGATGGAGTGGTCGAACACATCAGCGCCGACACCATTCAGGACGAGGTCGACAAGCAGCACTACTATCATATCAAAGTGCGCAACGAAGGTGGCGTGCTCGAAAAGGATGGCGTGGTGCTCGATATCATGCCCGGCATGGTCGCCGAAGTCGACGTCCTGACCGGTCGCCGAACGGTGCTGCAGTACCTGTCCAAACCGTTCCACCGCATGCGCCTCAATTCGCTCACCGAGCGCTGAGCCTTTCGCTCCGGGAGTCAACTCTCCCTGTTATGAAAGGGGATAGGGCTGCCTGCCCCTTCCCGGCCCACGTGCGGCCCGATATCGGAACATCCACAGATTGGGCATCCTTGCCTCTGCGCAGGCAATCTGTTTCCGGGTAAATTATTTCTTGTCAAAATTTGTCAACTGACGGCAGGCGCCAAGCGCTTCGCATCTGGATCGAATACGCGTCTGGACAATTCCTCTCGCTCAATCGCCAAGGCGGCGCGATTGGCCTGACTCTCCCGCTTTACTTCGCTGCGACGGAATAGGCGTAAGCCTCTGGGGCTATTGCCGTCCTGCAGGCGCTGGTGCGATCTCCACAGTGGGCATGGTTACTGGGTTCAGCGCTAGCGGCCCCTCATCACGGCTTACCGTGACAAATCCATCGCTAAGGGTTTCCCTTAGAAAAACCTTGCATAATTCCTTATGAATATTATAATAATTATGATATGTTAATTATCAGTGTCCTGGCTTCTCAGTTTGGGGCAAAAAAAATGTTTCCGGCCTTTCTAACTTACCTCCCATGAATATCCCTAAAATATTCGCCGTTCTTTTCGTCTGCACTGCTTTCGGCCCCATCGGCACCACGAACCTTTCCGCTCAAACGCTAGAGGAGTCAGTCCATCTGATGCTCCGGCAGGAACCTGAACTGCGCGCCGTCGACTACGACTCCAAATCCAGTTTTCAAGACTACAAAATCGCTCGTGGCGATCTTTTTCCCCAAGTCACGCTCAACGGCTCCTCCGGCATCAGCGAACGCGACCGCTCCTCCGACGGACTCGTGTCGCAGTCGGGCGATACTCTCTGGTCCAACCAGGTCGGTCTTTCGATCCGCCAATTGCTGTTCGATGGCGGTATCGTTTCCAACGAGGTCAAGGCGTCCTCGGCATTCTATGATGCGCAGCGCTACCTGCAGATGAGTCAGATCGAGGCGCGGGTCATCGATCTCGCTGAGGTTTATTTAGAAACTATTCGGGTCGGTCGCCAGTTGGATGCAGCCCGCGAAAATGTCGCCGTCCATAAGGAAATGCGCGAAAAACTCGCCGAACGGCAACGCAACGGTGGCGTGCGTGCCGATACCTCGCTCATCGATGGCCGTCTCAGCCTCGCCGAAAACAGCCTCTACACTCAGGAACTAGCCATGGAAAACGCCCGCTGGCGCTTTAAACGTCTCACCGGAGTCGAACCAACGGATATTACCGAACCGGCCAGCTTACGCACCGGCAACTCTCTCGAGCAACTCGATGTCACGCAGAACTGGGATTATCTCGCCGCCACTTCGGCGCTCGAGGCGGCTGATTTCAAACGCGAATCCAAGCGTGGCCTCTACTCTCCCAACGTCTACCTCGACGCCGGTGCTTCGCGCGGCGAAGATACGCTCGGTGTCAGGGGCAGCGACGATGAAGTCCGTGGTCTGCTGGTCCTGTCCTGGGATCTCTACCGCGGCGGCGCTAACAAAGCCACCAATCACCGCGAGCGCCTGCAACTCGCCAAAGCCGGCGAACTTCTGCGTGCCGCCGATCAACAACGCGAATACCAGCTGCGCCTGCTACTCGCCGAAAAAGAGGGCTCGAAAGCCTCGACGGGATCGCTCGAACAATACGTCGACAAACTCGGTCGCGTCATCTCCGACTACGAAGAGCAGTTCCGCATCGGTCAAAAAGAGCTACTCAACATCCTCGACGTGCGCAACGAGCATTATCAAGCCCGTTCACGTCTGATCGATTCGCGTTTCAATCAAGACGTGGCCGAATACCGCATGCTCGGTGCCCAAGGCCGCTTGATCGAAAGGCTCATCGGCGATTCCGTCGCCGACTACGTCACCGTCGGCAATCGCAAGGCAGACAAATGGTATCCATATCCGCAGGCCGAAGCAGTAGACAGATCAGAAAGGAAACTGATTGCTACCTCGAAAGGGAACTCCGTCAGCACGCGGTCGCAGATTGCTACCCAACTGGTCGTGGATAACACTGCCAACCAGAATGCCGCATCGACTCCTGAAGCCACAGAACAGGACGAAGCGGACGCAGAGGCAGAAGATCAGGAATGGCCGTGGCCCAATTCATTCCCGCCGCTGAAAACCGCTGATACCGATCGGAGAACAGCCGATTCCACAGCCGCAACCGGCCCTCGGACGGTCACAGAAACAACACCGGTCGCAGGTCCGGCTGCACTGCCGTCAAATTTGCCAGACGCAGAAATTCCGGCCGTCAAAGAGAAGCCTAGACGCCTATTCGGCCTGTTGAGAGGCAAGAAGTGACCCCCCTTTTTTTAACCGTTAACTATAT
>JBBKXR010000047.1:0-3081 GCA_037969585.1 Verrucomicrobiales bacterium | reverse complement strand
CGTGACCATACGCCCGGACCGGGACCGCGTATGCTCGACGAGACGACGGCCGAGTTGGTCCGGCATTTGCAGCATCCGAACGGCTGGTGGCGTGACACCGCCCAAAAACTGATCATTTTGCGCAGCGATCGTGACAGCGTGACGTCGCTGCTGAACGCGATGGCCATTTACGATCAAAACGCTCTCGCCCGCCTGCACGCCTTGTGGACGCTCGAAGGCATTGGCGGCGTCGACCGCAATTTGCTTCTCGTTGCGCTGGAGGATCGCGATCCCCGGGTGCGTCGCGGCGCCGTGCAGATCGCTGAGACGTTAGCGGGTGATGCCCCTGATCTGCTCAATGATCTCCGTGCGAAAAAGGAAAACGAAGCAGACGTCGGCGTCGCCAAGCAGTTGATTTTCACCCTGGCGCTGGTTGACGGTGAGTCGGCGGAGACACTGCAGGCCATCCAGAAAATCGCCCGCCGACATCTCGCCGACCGCGGCGTCATGTTGGCGTCGACGATCGCTCTGTGGGGAATGAAAGACCTGCCACTGATCCGCGACATCGAGACCGGTGAGGCATTTAAAAATCTGAACAGCGGGGATCCCATTGTGGCGGCTGCGAACTGGACCACGATGCTTTCGAACTGGAATCGTGGCCTGACCTTTGCCGATGACATGCCGGAGGAACACAAACGCAGCATTCGCGGCGGTGAACAAACTTACTTCGCAAGCTGTGTCGCTTGTCATGGCGCCGACGGCAAGGGCACTCAGGTTCCGGGCACGGAGCTTCAGCTTGCTCCGCCGCTCGCAGATTCGAAGCGCGTTCAGAGTGCGCCTGAGCATCTCGTGCCCATTTTAATCAACGGTCTGCTCGGCCCCATCGACGGCAAAACCTATCAGGCTGGCTTCATGGCTCCGGCGGCAGCGCTCGGCATCACTCGCGATGATCGCCTCGCTGAAGTGATCAGCTACATCCGCTATGCCTGGGACCAGGAACTGCCACCCGTTGATACCGAGACGGTCAAGCTGATCCGACAGAAGCATGAGGGTCGAGCGACGCCGTGGACCTTGGAAGAGTTGGGCAAAATCGCTGAGTAGCTGCCGTGGAACGTAGCTTTTACGGTTTTCAGTGCGTGGCAACGTCCATCGTGGGAGTTTGAAAAACTGCCCCCCACGATGAGCACCATCGCATGACAAGCGCTCCACCCCGTGCCACAATCCCCGCTCATGGCAGGCGCGCGCAAACCGGCAATCATTTTCATCTTCATCACTCTGGTGCTCGATATCCTCGGCATCGGATTGATCATCCCGATCTTGCCGGATTTGATCGAGAAAATGCAGGGCGAGGGTGAGTCCAGCGCCGCCTACACCTTTGGCATTCTTGCCGCGCTGTATTCGCTGATGCAGTTTCTATTCGCGCCGCTGCTCGGCAGTCTGTCCGACCGCTTTGGCCGACGACCAGTGATCCTGATTTCGCTGTTCGGCTCAGGCATAGACTATTTCTTTCTCGCCTTCGCGCCGACGCTCGGCTGGTTCTTTATTGCGCGAATCATTTCCGGCATCACCGGTGCCAATTTCGGACCGGCAACCGCTTATATCGCCGACGTCAGTCCGCCGGAAAAACGTGCCGCTAACTTTGGCCTGATCGGTGCCGCCTTTGGAATTGGCTTCATCCTCGGCCCGGCCATCGGTGGGATGCTGGGAGAAATCAATTTGCACTTGCCATTCATCGTTGCCGGCTGCCTGACACTGCTCAACGCGCTCTACGGCTTGATTGTACTGCCCGAATCGCTCAAGCCTGAAAACCGCCGTGCGTTCAGTTGGAAACGCTCTGACCCGGCGGGTTCGTTACTGGCGTTGAGCCGTCATCCGATGGTGCTCGGTCTGGCTGGTTCGCATTTTCTCGCCAGTCTCGCCCATCAGGTGCTGCCCGCGGTCTGGGTGCTTTACACGGGCCACCGCTACGGATGGAGTCCAGGAGATGTTGGTTGGTCACTCGCCTTGGTCGGCGTGATGTCGGCTATCGTCCAGGGCGGCCTGACCCGCGTCATCATTCCCAAGATTGGCGAAAGGAAATCCGCCGTCGTCGGCTTCATAGTAAGCGCCATCAGTTACGTGCTCTACGGACTCGCTCCCGAAGGCTGGATGGTGCTCATCGTCATTGTGTTCGGCTCGCTCGGTGGACTCGCTGGGCCGGCGCTTCAGGGCTTGATCTCGCGCAGCGTCGGTGACGACGAGCAAGGCAGTGTGCAGGGATCGTTGACCAGTCTGTCGAGCATCGCCAATATCATCGGTGTGATCGTCGCCACCAGCCTGTTCGGTTATTTTGTCAGTGCCGATGCACCGATCCAACTGCCCGGCGCGCCGTTTTTCTTTGGAGCGGCAGTCATCGTCGCTGGCGTCGTGCTGGCCATCCGCTCGTTTAGAAAAGAAGAACTGCGCGAGCGGCTCGACGAGTAGGATGACAGCGCCCGTGGGCTGCGCATTGGCGTTCTTGACGGTTTCACACCGATCTCCGATGCTCGGCAATCATGAAGCTCCTGCTGCGCAAATTTCTACCCGCTGTCCTTGTCGGCGTCCTCCTGGTCTCGGCGAACGCTGAAGAACGCCCGCCAAACATCATTCTCATCGTCACCGACAACCTCGGCTACGGCGACATCGGCTGCTTCGGATCGAAGCTCAACAAGACCCCCGAGCTCGATCAGATGGCGGCGGAAGGCATGAAGCTGACCACCTTTTACTCCGCTTCCAGCGTGTGCACGCCGTCGCGCGCGGCTTTCATGACCGGTTGTTATCCGCAACGAGTGAGCATGGAAATGAGCGCCACCCGCCGGGTCGTCTTGCAGCCGGTCGCGCAAAAAGGCCTCAACCCCGGCGAGATCACCATCGCCGAAATCATGAAGGGCAAAAATTACGCCACTCATTGCATCGGCAAATGGCACCTCGGCGACCAGCCGCAATTTTTGCCTACCAGCCAGGGCTTCGACAGTTGGCTCGGCGTGCCCTACAGCGAGGACATGATCGCCACCACCGGCCCGCGTCTCGGCGAAATGTGGCCGCCGCTGCCACTGGTGCGCAACATGGAAGTCATCGATGCAC
>JBBKXR010000046.1:0-6085 GCA_037969585.1 Verrucomicrobiales bacterium | reverse complement strand
TGAATGGGCATGGGTTATCCACAGCAGCATCCAGACTTGCCATCGGGCTTGACACCTGCGGGTGTGGACAGAAATTTTTCCCGGCAGTGCTCGCTGCAAAAGTAGAATGTTTCTCCATCGCGTTCGGTGTGGATGGCGGTGGCGGTGTCCACGGTCATTCCGCAGATCGGGTCTTTGGCTTCGGTTTTCGTCTTATTCATGATGTCGTTTCTTTCTTGTTTGTTATTACTGCCATTCCGACTTCGGCTATTCGATGTCGGGAGAATTGTCGTTAGAGGATTCAGTTCGCGTCGCGGTCATCGCTCGCCATTGCCCCCAGCGGGGGATGAACATCGGCACGCGCTTCCGGTATTCGCGGTATTCGTCGCCGAATTCCTCCTCCACTTTGCGCTCTTCGCTCCGCGCCAACAGGTAATAGGCGAGCACGATGACGGGAAACAGGGCGACGGAAAAAATGGTTGGCCAATGCACGATGCCCTCACCGAACAGCGCAATAAAGAGCCCGGTGTATTGGGGGTGCCGCACCAAGCCGTAAAGGCGATCGGTGGTGAGTCGGTTTTCCTTCCGGGCGCGGTGCAGCTCGCGCCAGCCTTCCATGAAAATCCCAATGCCAGTGAAGAGTAGGATGTAGCCGAGGATCATTGCGATCATCATGCCGGTTTCTCCCATGTCCAGCAGCGTGGACCACAGACTGGCGTTGAGGTTGGTCTGATCGAGACCAAAGTAGCGGACGAGCACGTAGATCGTGAGCGGAAACCCATAAATTTCCGCGTAGAGAGCGATGATGAAGGCCTGGACCACCCCGGCGCTCGCCCATTCCTTCCATGTCTTGGGTGCCAGATAGCGGTACAGAAGCCAGGAGGCTATCACGATAATAATCAGGGCAAGGCCCCAGGCCCCCGAATGTGCAATGTGATCTTTCATGATTCCGTGTGTGTGTCCCGCGAATGAATGATCTCGGGTCCCGGTTCGTGAATGCCGTTAGGTTGATCCGGTGTTTGAGAAGACAGACCGTGTTGTGATCGCCGAGGATGACCACACCGCAGACTGCGGCGGTATTAGCTTCGCCGCTATGGGGTGATACCCTACCTAAGAGACTGTTAAAAAACCCTTGGACGAAAAATCTAGTGTGTTTTTTCGGGTGATGTTTGCGGCTTCGCCGGAAGTGTTTTTTACTGCCCCTTCGGGCTGCGGACCTTTTGACTGCTGGCTTCGTTGATCTTCGCTCAAGTAGCTCGCTACCTGAACTCATCGCGCCTCGCCAGCAGTCAAAATGACTCGCAGTTTTTCATTCCATGCTTTTACAACAGTCTCCTAAGACCGAGCACTCGACCGACGGAGCGGGCGATCATCAGTTCTTCATCGGTGCGAATCACGCGCACTGCGACCTGACCGGCATCCGGGGAAATCAGGGCTTCAGGTTTCGCATTGCGGGACGTATCCAGTTCGACGCCGAGGAAGCCCAGGCCTTCACAGATACGTTCGCGAATGACGGGTGCGTTTTCGCCGATACCTCCAGAAAAAACGAGCGCATCCAATCCGCCTAGAGCGGCGGCAAAGGAACCGATCATTTTCTTAGCTTGATAGCAGAATAGCTCCACGGCTTTTGCTGCCCGGTCATCCTGTTTCTCAAGGTCGAGCAGGTCGAGCAGGTCGCGCATGTCGGAACTCGTTCCTGAGATGCCCAGCAGTCCCGACTCGTGATTCGCCAGGTGGTCGAATTGGGCTGGAGACATTTTCCCGGTCTTCGCCAGAAAGTTGACCAAGCCCGGATCCAAATCGCCGGAGCGGGTGCTCATCATCATGCCGGAAGCAGGGGTGAAGCCCATGCTGGTATCGATGCTTTTGCCATCCTGCACAGCAGCGAGGCTTGCGCCATTGCCAAGATGCGCCAGGATCACGCGACCCATCGCTGCATCTGGATCGAGACGCTTTAACTCTTCCATCAGGTAGGCGTAGGACAGGCCGTGAAAGCCGTATCGCTCGACGCCCATTTTTTCGTAGCGCAACGGGATAGGTAACAGCTTTGCGACGCGTGGCATGGCGCGGTGAAATGCGGTATCAAAGCAGGCTATCTGGGTGAGCTTTGGATATTGCTTTCGTAAGGCTTCCATCAGTTCAATTTCACCGGGCAGGTGAACCGGATCGTAGCTGCGGATACGGTCAAGTTCTTCAAGCAGATCCCGAGTCACAATTTCCGGTTGCGTGTGCTTCATGCCGTGGACCACGCGATGCCCTACCGCTTCGACGGATTGCATGCAGTCCTGCTCCTTGAGCCAATCAACGAAGTGCGCAGCGGTGGAAGAGTGCTCGGGAGCGCTGAAAGGAATACTCTCTACCTTGCCTCCTGTATTGTCGGTGAAGGATAGATTCGTCCCGTCCAATCCGATGCGTTCCAATCTGCCGTGGGCGCCGCGCTTCACGCCAGTATTTTTCGGATAGAATGCGAATTTGATACTCGACGATCCGCTGTTGATCACGAGGATGTGCGGGGAGGTAGCGTTCATGGCTGATGATTCGCTTACCTTGCAAGTTACCTTTTATTCGGCGGCGTTTTGATTTTGAGATCTTGAGGCTGAAAATCGATGTACTTTGACCAATTCCGGGTGCGTGTGGTTGACGATATCGCTCCCGCTGCCAACGTCATTCAAAGTCCACTGGGCAAGTAAGATAAACTTGTCAACATTGAGCGCGGTTTCGTAGCGGCGGAGGCAGATCATTGGGATTCCGAAATTGTAAAAGCCGGTGGTCTGATGGCCCCACCGATCGCAGCCGCTACCGCTGCGGCGATCGAGAATGGAAAGTTTTTCCATGTCAAAACCCGACTGGCACAGCTCCTCGACTGCAGTTTCAGCATTCGTGAGGGAAGTATAGATTGCCACCGTCAGGTTGTTTTGTGGAACAGCGCTGGTTGTTGTGTCTGAGGTGCTCATTTTTTTAGCGTAACGCTGCTGCTTGCCGGGGGATATGGGGCGTTCACCCCATGGCCCTCGCGGGGTGATCTTGTGTCGCCCTTCAAGCTTTGAGAATTACCGTAGATTCAGAATACCGAAGGCGTAGAGCAACCAGATCACGAGGAGCCCAACGACGACGAGCGCGACAACAAGAGGGAGAGTAGACATAGGTGGAGTGAGTTTTTGGGTCCGGTTTCGGCGCATCCGAATATCGATCTTAGCTGCGGAGGCTGTCTGCGGCGATGGGGTGAAACCCTACCTTGGGGGACAATAGTTTTCGGCTCGCACGCGGAATCGTACGGCAATGACAATTCGCTCAATTGCCGCGTCGGACCGGCAATCCGTGTTCGGCTTGACTACCTGATCAGGCTAACTTGAACTCGCGAGTCAATGCCGCACCGGTGCCGCGATTTCGATCCTTTTGAAGTCAGGCAGATGGTGGTGGCGGCCCGGTAGTTGCAAGCGAACCAGACCGGCATCGAGAGCGAGACTCACCATCAATCCAGCGCCGGGTTCGCTGCATGAATCATAAAACGACACAATGAATTCACCGAACGCCATCTTCGTCGTTGAACGTGCCGTTTTTGTGACAAGCTCACTCCGATTCGCAAGGCAAGATTCCGTTTTCATTTTGCCATACCATCATATTTCATGCGGGGTGGACATGGGGTGTTCACCCCCGATTGGCGGGAGCAGCCCTAATCAACCAGTCGATTGATCAGATCGGAGGTAGGGGTACACCCCATGGCACTGCGGCAACGGAGAGGCGAGGATCGGGTGCTGATACTAAAACCGAATATACAAAACAATGAAATTTACCATCACAACACTACTCGCTCTTTCCTTCTTCCTCGTCGCGAGCTGCGACCAACAGAAAGCAGCAATCGACGCCAACAAAGAAACCACGAAGATCGCGATCGACGATCAGAAAGAAGCCGTGGACGCCGCAGCCAAAGATGCCGTCGCACAAACGGACGCCGCTGCCGCTGCCGAGATGCGAGACATCGAAGCCAAGAAGGTCGCCGCTCAGACGCAATTGGATGCTGACAAGGCGAAAGCCGACGCCGCTGCCGCTGTCGAGAAGGCTAACATCGAAGCCAAAAAGGTCGCCGCTCAGAAGCAACTCGATGCTGACAAGAAGAGCGCCGACGCTGCCGCCGACGCCGAGAAGGCGAAAGTCGATGCCCAGCAACAATAGGTAGCAATGGAGTGACAGGAAGCTCTGGCCGGGCGATCTCGCCTCGGACGGACTTTCCGCCTCCTCAACATCAACAAACGCCCAACGTCATCAAGCAGGCGACACTTGCCGGGAGCAAGAGCCGACAACGGTCTTTCGGTTCATTGCAGATGGCTTCCCTGAGTCTCGGCGCCGACCGGTGCCCGGTTGTTTCGATCGGCCCCCACGGTAACAGCCTCTTCGAGTACCCGCTCCAGTATCGCTGCCGGGACTTCCTCAGCGCCGGCATCGCCGACATTCCAACCGACATTCCAACCGACAGTTCCCGCAGCGCCAGGCAGAAGATCCTGCGCCGGTCCGTGGTGGCGGGAGAGTCATGGATCGTTCCGGTGCACGTCGCCTGCTTCCTCGAGGGGTTGGAGATCGCGCGGCGGAGTGACTTACGGACCGATCAAGTAGGGTTATACCCCATAGCATAGCCGCGCGCACGCCCCTATGGTGAGGCCAATGAATGCACTCGAATTACGCAGCGAACTGATCGGAATGAGTTGGCAAACAATAGAAAATCCGCTCAACGAACGCATCATCGGTTTTTGCCCGAGAACGGTTGCTCTTTTGGAACATGTTATGTATCGCATCATAAATTACTCCGTCGCAATTTTGGTGGCTTTGTCGCTAGTATCTCCTTTTTCTGTCAACGGCCAGGATCAGTCGACTGAACAACGGCAACAGCAAAAACTCTCTGACAGCGAAATCGTGGCGGCGATCAAGGCTGACATCGCTGATTCGTCACGGATCGCTGGCGGTGTGATCAACGTCAGCGCAGACTCAGGACTCGTAACACTTTCGGGTACCGCGACTTCTTTGCTCGACAAGCAAATGTCCGTGAGAATCGCGAAACGGACTCGTGGCGTCAATGCAGTTTTGGATCAACTGATCGTGGTCGCGTCGAATCGTCGCGACGATGACATCCGCGAGGATGTCCATAACGTACTTCGGATAAACGACAGCGTCGATGAACCTCGAATTGCCGTTGACGTCAGCCGCGGCGAAGTTGCGTTAATCGGCAAGGTTGCGTCCTTGGCGGAGAGACGAATTGCTGAACTCGCCGCCAGCGGTGTAACCGGTGTGACCAAGGTAAACAATCAAATCACAGTTAGCCCTACCAGACGTCGTACCAACGAAGACATCGCTGAAGAAATTCGCGGCTTGATCGTTCACTCGGTCTATCTAGATGACGCTCACGTTGATGTACGTGTCGACGAACATGTTGCCAAACTTTCCGGTATGGTCCCCTCGGTTGAGGCGAAGGGTCGTTTGGAACAGCTTGTGGAGATTTGGGGCGTTGCTTCCGTGGACGTTGTGGGTGTGAAGGTCGACCCGGATAGTGTTGATGAATCGCAGCGGCGCCAGCGTTGGGCAGACGTAAGTGACGAGGCAATTCAAGACGCTCTCGCACGATCGTTTCGCAACGACCCGATTGTGTTTAGCCACGTTGACGCGATCGCGACGAATGTCAGTGACGGCACGGTGACACTTACCGGCAGAGCCAATCGCTTGAGGACGAAGAACCGTGCGGAGCGATTGTCTGGCGACGTCGTCGGTGTGCACCGTATCGTCAACGAAATCAGAGTCGAGTACATCGACAAAGATATCAGCGACATGGAGATCATTCATGAAACGCAAGCAGCGATTCGTCGCAGTGCATTCCTGGACCGTCGAGATATCCGCGTTCATTGTCAGCGGTCACACGTCAGTCTGTATGGGATTGTCGAAAGTGAGCTTGAAAAACAGGTCGCCGAGTGGATTGCTGATAGTGTTACTGGAGTTGTCCATGTTAATAACTCGCTGGCGGTCGAGCCGCAGTGGAAAGAAAACACCGACGCGGCAATCAAAACAGACCTACAGCGAAAGTTGAAATACTCACTGTTCAACAAAAGCGACAACATTGATG
>JBBKXR010000045.1:0-6724 GCA_037969585.1 Verrucomicrobiales bacterium | reverse complement strand
GACTGGCAGGCCCTCGCGCCGGTCTCGTGGGCCTCGGAGGAGATGTCCAATCAATCGCATCGAGCATGATTAGTGTTGGGGGTGATTCTCCCGCACAGATAAGGTTGACAGAGCTGCTCTTCAGCCCGCTGCGATACCTTCAGGAGGACCTGATCGAATACAGCCGACGTGTCGCCCCCAAGCTGCTGGAACAGCTCACCACGTCGCTGGCCGACCCGTATCACCAGAACTACGGCCAACGGCATCCAGTGGCCGAGGAGTCGCGAGCCGAGGTGGACCTGAAGCATGCGACAGCCCAAGCCGGCAAGTCCACGGAGATGGTTTCAAGTTCCCACCCCGTCGATCGCCACGAAATCTTCCGGCGAGAGCACGCAATAACCGGAGAACAGCGAGAGCAGGCCGCCTACTTTGCCGAGGCGTGTCCATTGGCGAAGGTCGATTACGAGACGATGCTCACATACAACGAGGCGCGGTGCCTGCGCGAGCCGCTCGTGCTGCTGGAGAACCCGGATGCGCAGCTACTTCTCCGCGGAATGGACCAGGTCGATCGGCAGTCGCCGCTGGTCCTGGATGCAACCGGACACCTCCTCCTTGCCGGCGCTTTCGGCAAACCTCGCCACAAGGCTGCTGAAGTGATCAAGGGGCTGCTCTCAGGCCGAAGCACCCGGGCAGGCGGAGGTGGACCTGCAAGTCCCACGCACGGCACCATGTTCTCAGTCATTGACCGGGATCGTCTCCATCAGCTGGTCGCCGCATCGGACTTGGGTGGCTACCTGTCCCGGACGCTGCTCGTGGATCCGACACATCGGGAAGTCGACGAAAATGTTGCAGTCGATGTCGAGAAGATCCGGAGCGGCTACGAGCAGTATCGGAAAGCCGTGCAGGGAGTCCTTCGATTGCGTCGGCTCGATGCTCCTGGAGTCGCGCCCATTCTCGGCGAACAGGCGTCAGAGCAGTTCTTCCATGCGCAGCGCGAGTTCCAGGCCCGCATCGAAGAAGTGGAGCCACGGTTGAAGCCCTATGCAGCGGCCTTCGTCCACCTCCCAGCCACGATGCTTTGGTCGCTGGAGCACCTCTGCCGGGGACGATCCTATCTGGAGCTCATCCCGACGGCGATCCATCTCGCCGAAGCCGCGATGAGGACCCACCTAGGCCTCGTGAAGAAGGCGCTCGAAGCCGTCGAACGGCAAAAACTGGAGAAGGAGGGCCTGACGATGCTTCGCAAACTCCTCCAATACGAACCGTGTAGATTCCGTGACATTTACCGGCGATACGACGATCAGGACGTATCTCTCCACAGGCCCGTTTTCGAATACCTGATTGAAACAGACCGGGTTCAGCAGGTCGAAAAGGGACTGTTTCAAGTCACCGAGCAAGGTCGTAACGAGCTGGAACGCTTGGGAGTCAACTAGAGCTGCTCCGCCCCGTGTTTTGTCAGTGGCGCTCAGGCTTACCAGGGGCGATCGGACTGACAATTTCGTTCCATCGAGTCCGGAGGTGACCTGAGGTAGTTGATCAGCGAATCGACCGTTTGGGCCAGCCCCCCGATTTTCATGCGGCTATGCCCGATTTTGGGCTTCACAACATGCATTTGGTGGCGGAGCGCTGCAGATTGCCGCCGGTTTGCGGTGCATCGATGCGGCAAGCCTCCCAGGGATTTCTCGACCGCAGTCGCGAAAAAAAGATCGCTCTCCGTGTAGTCTGTAAATAGCCACTGACAGCCTGACACACTGACACATCAATGATCGAGAAAATTTCCGGTGGCGAAACGCGAAACTCGGGGAACACTCGAAAATGGATGAGTGCACGCATAGAGACCCCGGACTTCCTTGCTCCTGATGAGGGCGTCAAGGGAATTGGTGCGTTTCGTTTACTGGGTTGCTACGAACTCGTCGATCGGTTCGCCCGGGAATTCGGCATCGATCATGAGGTCGCCTTCGCCTCGGTGCTGGCTGGGTTCAGTCATTCGATCGGAGGAGCCTTCGAGATCGACAGCGCACTCGGCGTGCTTCGTCCGCCGTTCTCGCTGTTGCTGGTGACACCAGAGTCCGATGCAATCTGGCCTCGGATCCCGACCCGGTTCCTGGTTGATGACTTCGAGAATACGATGAGATCGTTCTCCAAAGTGAACCTTCACCAACAGGCGGAGCAGGGAGATGGGGAGGACGACAAACCTTGTCACCCCGATGCGGAGCGAATCGCCAACACGGTCGAAACGGCGAAAGCGGTTTACGCTGACAAAGTCACGGAGCGCATTACCACGCCTTCATTGGAGATGCCGTTTCCGCGGGTGCCTTTCGATCACCATGTTCTGCTTACGACTCCTTCCGCGGGCCTGTGTCGCGCTTTCCGGCAGCTGTCACCCGGGAACAAGATTCGGCTCGAGCATGCGCTGAGTTCGGGCACCCCACTGCGACCACGTGCCGGGGAGGAGTCTTGTGCGGCCCCTTCCTTCTACTGGCAGGTGGCGCAGGGCGAAGCGCGGAGGTTCCTTGAGGAAAATCCCTGGTTCGTTGGGTTGCCCTTTCTGGTGCTGGAGTCAGACAGCCCGGGAGTTGCGGCGCTCGCTCCCGATGGTGGCAGCACTGCCGAAATTCAGCGACGGTGTCTCGAACTCTTCGTGATGCGACATCAGGCCATGCGACGGCCTAACACCTTTTCTGTGGAGGCAAGAGCCTTTCAGCCAGTGCATGAATTTCTCACGGCTGCGCAACAGTGGCAAAATCGATCAGCGGAGCCTTCCCCAATTCGCCCTGCCAAGGTGGTGGAGATGGCCCTTCGCTTCGCATTGCTGTTCACTGTCCTCGACAAGAAGCCGGAACCCGATCAGGCGGCGGCGCTGTTCGGTCTCGAACTCGCCAAACGTCTCTATGTGCGACACCTGAAAACACTTGGAAAGCTCTTTCCTGTTCCCCCGAGCCAACTTCCGGACATGGATGGGCTATCGGAGCGGGAGTTGGCGGTATTTCTGCGCATCTGCGAACGACCCGGTCTTACGCCATCGGAGTTGAGCCGATCTTTCCGAAGGCTAAGACAAGCGGAGCGAGACCAGGTGCTCGCGACTCTGATGGGAAGAGAACTGATCGAGCTGAAAGACGGTAAGCTCTATCGAAAAATGCTTCCTGGGCGCGACACGGATAACCAGGATGTCTCACTGCCCGGATAAACTGCGGTTATCTTCTGGTTCGATAAAGCCATGAGTTTACATAATTGAATTAGCTTGATTTTTCAGAAAAATGAGGAAGTCATTTTATATGGAAATTGACGACGACGCACTAGCTCACGAGTCTCGGATGAACTATCTTCTGGAGAGCGTTTCCGAAAATTTCGACGGCCCGATCTACCGGGGCGAAGAGGATCTGGAAGCGGTTCAAAATTCCGATTCACCGACCGTGGCGGTAGTGGCACCAGATCAGGAAATGATCTTCTACGTGCCCCGAGAGAAAGTCATCCGCGGAGAGATTGGAATGAACGCTGAGGATCTGTTTGAGCATGCAGGGATGCTGTAAACCCGCGCGGTGATCCATTGTCAAAGATCAGCTTGCCGATTCGTCCCGCCTTCCAATTATCAGATCATCGAGGTCGCGCTTCAGAGCGCCGCACTATCGGCAGGAGCTGCGCCAGCTCCACGGGCGAGGAAGCGTTCGATGATTTGTTCGAGCTCCTCGCCGAGCGCAATGCTGCTGACGCACTGGCGCTGAGCGATCGCCATGGTGAGATCCTCTGCGTGCACCAGCTTGCGGTTCCTTCGACCGTGAACCTGAGATTATTGAGCGCCAACGTCATCGAGAACGTGACTTGAAACTGGCGCGAACACACCAACAACATCAAGCGATGGACGGTGAAAGCCGAGATGGTCGAGTAATAGTCGGCATCGTGCCTACTGTGGGTGGAGATCGGCTTTCGCGGGACCTGTTTGAAGCGATCACGGGTAGTCCACTGGCTGAGCTGTCCGCACTCGCTCTCCAGCACATAGATGAGATCGTGCTCAGTATGAAGCTCTGTTCCAAACTCGTTCGGCAAAAGAGATTCGATTTGGCGGTCCTCGACTCTGTTACGACGATGTGATCCAGGTCGGGATCGGAGAGCGATATGCCGAAAAGGTCGCCTCGAAATGGGTGCCGATGGCGGAGCTGCCCGCAGTCATTTACTACCCCGCGAATGGTGAAAGTGGAGAGCCCCGGTCGGAAGCAGCGTTTCGAGTTCAAACACATGCGATTCGCATAGGGGAAAATGAGGTTGAAATTTCTAAAAGACTAGTATTTAATTTACTCGTCCCCATTCAGGACAAAAAACTTTCGGGAGCCCGGTTAAGATCCGGGACCTGTGATGCGATAGATCGGCATAGAGCGCCGGCACATTCCCCAAATCCGGTCGAGGACGACGACCACCACCAGCTCACCCGAGCCCAACAAATGCATCACATTATGAATCCCACTTCCGAATTTTTGACATCTCAATCAGAATCAAGGCAACGCAGCCTTGCTTCCAACTGTCTCTTTTCCCACACAGGCAGGAATCGATCCTCGCGTCACGCGAAGCATTCGTCCTGCAGTATGCCGAGATACTGCATAAGCAGCACTCTCGCGAACACGAACCCACACCGCCACCACGGTGAATGTCCTGCACCCGAATCGGGTCAGCAGGACTTCGAAGAGGTTCGCCTTTCCGGCGGACCTCACAAAGCTAAAGACAAAACTAAATTGAGTAATCGTAATGATCACCTAACCATGCCTGCTCCCGACGACAAGCCGTCGCGTGAGCAGTTAACGAAACTGACTGGAAACTGGGACAACTGTGCCACGATCCAGCCAAATAATCTCCGATACAAGAGCCTCTCGAACTGGAGCTACAATACAGTCGTAGGAAGCGGCCACGACTGTCGGTTCTTCTACGCTCCTCTCGTCTCGGCGATAAAGAAGACTCCGCAGCTCAAAGAGCTCGGTGTCGAAGCTCCAGATGCCCAGTGGGGACAGCACGTCTACCTGCGCGAGTGGGATGAGGAAAAATTCCTCCACTCGCTCCGCAAGGCGGAAGATACGCCCCTGGATGAGCTGGAACCAGAAGGTAACCGTGCAGTCATCTACTGCTCGACTACGGACCCGTATCATGTCATTCGACACCCGGATCTCAAAACGCAGAGCAAGCTGGCGGATCATGCCTCCTACCTTGTTCGTCGTTCCCTGGAACTCATCCGGGACGAATCGACGCTCAACGTGCGGATCCTGACCCGGAGCCCGCTGGCACGTCGTGACTTCGACCTCTACCAGAGCTTTGGCCACCGCCTTGTCTTCGGTATGTCGTTGCCTACTCTCAGTAGCGATCTGGCAAAGATCTACGAGCCACATGCTCCTGCGCCTTCTCAGCGCTTAAAAACGCTGCAGGAAGCAAAAGAAGCGGGCTTGCACGTCTACGTTGCCATTGCAGACACCTACCCGAATGAGAAAGGACCGAGCTTGCGCGATACTATCACGGCAGTTCGTGATCTTAATCCGATCACGGTCTTTCATGAGCCGATCAACATCCGGGGCGAAAACGTCCGGCGAATCGAGGAGCACGCCCGTTCGTTCGAGGTAACGATGAAGACTGATGTCTTCGAAACGAGGGAGTCATGGGCCGACCACGCCCTGGGATCCATGTATACGGCGGAAATCATCGCCGAGGATCTCGGCATGACCGATTGCCTTCACCTCTTGCCCGACAAGTCGCTGGGATCGAAGTGGATGCTCAAACGGTTTTCCGACCCTCAAGAACAGCTGGACTGGCTCAACTTCTGGTGGGATCGCGTCAGCGAGTGGCCGCACGATGCCTGATTAGTTGATTGGTACTGGTCCGGGCTGCTTCTTGTGGTCCGGACCTTTCACCGACAGCTCATTTGCCAATGGCGGTTCGCCGGCCTTCACCTGCAAGCAGGAGCTCTATTGATTGCTAGGAAATCGCTTTTTCAACCCCACCTCCTCGTCACCGCGCATCGCCCGGGGTTGGAGGGGGTGCAGTGGGTCGCAGGCGCCTCTCCGTGACAATCAGGCGTTCGATATCGGAACTCGTTTTGGCAGGCGCGTGGATAGGTGCACGGCTTCGATCGGCGAGACCCGAGACTCCGAAATCACGGTAGCGGACGATCCACTTGTGGCCAGTCTTGCGCGAGATCGAGAACTGTTCGCACAGCTCCGTGATCGAGAAATGCCCGCTCTCCGCATGGCTTACAAATCGTTGTCGTAGTTCCATAGGTAACTCGGTTTTCCAGGGCATAGCGCCCTATTTTACCTGTTACCCATGTCCCCGGTTCGTTTGTTACCTATCCTCCAGGTTCATACCTCCTCAGGTCGACCTCGCGGAGGGTATTACTGATCAATTCCGAACCGGGAGCCTTTTTTCCGTGCGCGTGGATCGTCGTTTTTCTGCCGTCTAGATGTTCCAGCCAATGATGGTTGCTCTTAGTCCGCACCACTTCGACGCCTTCTTTGCCGAAGGCTTCGAAGTGGTGCGTTCCGGCCCAAGTCGGATCGCCGCAGTAATTCAGATTGCGCCAGTATGCGTCACCATCCAAATTGCGCGGCAATGGAGAAACGACTGCCGAAGATCATTCGTTTCGCGAGACGTGTGTTGGGCGATTTCTTCTTTCGCAATCACGGGCTCCTACTAACCGCGGCGGTGGCGCACAACATGCTGCTGTCGCTGATACCACTGTGCGCGGTGTTGATGGTCGCGTTCTCCCATTTTT
>JBBKXR010000044.1:0-4974 GCA_037969585.1 Verrucomicrobiales bacterium | reverse complement strand
GTAACACGGGGCTCCCGCCCCGTGCGCGTCCTGCAGGCCTCGCGGCCCGCAGGTCATCCCGGCCCGCAGGTCATCTCGCTGCAACAGCCTACCGCTACGGCCGGGACGACCGTGAGACGCGCACGGTCCAGAGGACCGTGTTACCCATTCACCGCCGGGAGCGGTCGAGGCCTCGCTGGCGTGCCGAATCGTGAAAGTTAGGCTCCCCCCTTTTACCTCTATCTCTGCTTGATCCGGTAAGCCCAGTTCTGCGACGGATCGGGAACCGGCGGCGATTTGAGCACACCGGCCTTGTCGGATTTCACCTCGATCGACTTCTGCCAAGCGCCACGTTCGACGTCCCACCATTCGAAGTCGTATTTCGTGTCCAGTAACAGATCCGTTAGCGACGTGGCCGGGTATCCGGTAGTGAAAAATCCCAGGGCGAAACTTTTATCATCGGCGACAGCGAGCGAGTGCATGTCGCCGCGACTGTCCGCGAGTTGGCTATCCGAGGCCGGCTGCAGGTGGCGATAATCGTGGCCGGGATCGAGCATAAATTCTCTCAAGTGGCCCATCGTCTCGGGCTGCCATCGGTGCAGCGCATTTTTCTGGGGATCGTCCCTCGGCAGCGAACCATCGGTCCAATAAGCGACGCCGGCGAAATAGGTGTCGCCCCACGAATGGCCAGCGAAGCCTCCGTTCAGCACCGAGCCATACATCTGAAATTGCGCCATTTGCGCGACGCTCAGTTCGCCCTCGGGCAATCGCGCCGCACAGCCGGGATAGTAGGGTTCGGCATTGAAGGCAGGCAGCGTCGGCGTGGCCCGGTAGATGTCGCGCAGCCAGGGAAACATGCGCTGATCGCGGTGCAGATTGCTGACATTGTGCACGCTCAGCAGGAAGGGCGCGTCCTTTGCCCAGGTGCTCAGGCTGCTGCCGTAGGCCATGGCCGTCATCGGTTGCCCGTAAGGCAAAGCCCCTGTGCCGTTGATCTTTTCCAGGTCCTTGTGTGCCTTTATCAACAAAGGCAGCCAGCCGGGATAGGCTTTGCGGTCGGTGTCCCAGTGCAGCCAGCTGTAGATCATGTTGTAGCATCCGTAGCGAGCCCAAAGGTAGCGGGTGTAATCGGTGAAAGCATCGCGCTGTTCCGCGCCCAGATGCGGCCACTGCTCGTGACGCCGGACCGATTCGAGGAACGGAACGAAGCCGTTGTCGGCGAGGAATTGCATCTTCGGATCAATCTCTTTCCAATAGTCAGGATTAATCCGCGTATAGTCCGCTTCACCGTCGATGATGGCGAACGGAGCTCGCCCGTTCTCGGATATTTTTTCGCCCTGTACGGCCGTCGCCCAGATGCCTTTGTCGGCAACGCTATCGGTAGGAAAACTGGCGATCAGGTTGACGCCGTTGAAGCCCTGGGCCTTGCGCGCCGCGAAGTAATCCTGGAAAGAAATCTCCGCCTTTCCCGAGTCGGAGTCCCATGCAAATATTTTCGTCAACGCGGTCCAAACCGTGTCCGCCGTCAGGAAAAACGGCGTGCCGTCCGCGTACTCCAAGGTGTGCCCGTCGCGGTGGCTGCGCAAAAAGCCCCGTCGGTTGGGGTTAGCGACCTTTTCCGCATCCGACGGGCCACCCGCGGAGAACGAACCGCGCTTTCCGTCCAGTCCGGAATCGCCCGAACGCTCGCCGGTCGACCAGGTCCATTCGCCCGGCGAAGTAGCCACTAAGCGAGCCCGGAACACCTTGCCGCCATCCCAAAAAGTCGGGATTAAATACTGCTCTTGGTCCGGCCCGGTTAGCGTCACCCAGCAATCGACGTCGCGGTAGGGATTCGCATAATCACGGCTGCAAATGAGACTGATCTCGTTCACTTCCATGACATCCGCAGCGCCGAGGTCGGCGGTGAAAGACAGCGTCGCCACGATGGCTATACCGAAGGCAGGAATGCGGAACGTCATTCGCGAAAATACGCAATTTCCCATTTCCACGCAACCTGTGTATAAGTGATCCCGTCGCCCAAGAATCGCCCACAAATTACTGGCCCGATGCGATCGATTCGCAGGCTCGAACTTTTCCACGTTAACTTTCGCGCCGACAGGCAGTGATAGGACAGATGAAATTGCCAGTTCTATTCGCCACTGCCGCTTTGGCAGCACTCAGCCTATTGACGCCGGCCGCCACGAGCGCCGCAGAGCAGCCCAACATTCTGCTCATCTTCCTCGATGACCTCGGCTACGCGGACGTCGGCTTCAACGCAGAGGTGTTCGGAGTCGAGACCGACGTGGTCACCCCGAACATCGACGCGCTCGCCAAACAGGGCACGATTTTCAAACAGGCCTACGTCGCCCACCCGTTCTGCGGCCCGAGCCGTATGGGCCTGCTTTCCGGGCGCATGCCGCATTGCTACGGCGGGCAGAAAAATCTCCCCGATGCCGCCAAAAACCTGGAGGACTTTAACGACAAAGGATTGCCTGAGAGCGAAACCATGATGAGCACCGTGCTCAAGGATGCCGGCTACGTCACCGCCTGCATCGGCAAATGGCACCTCGGCGCGTCGAAGCCGTTTCATCCGAATACGCGCGGCTTCGATGAATTCTTCGGCTTCATTGGCGGTGGTCACCAGTACTACCCATCGATCACCGACAAGGTCGAACCGAAGATCAACGATTATCAGTATTTCCTCGAACGCAATGGCAAGGACATCCGCTCGCCCGGGGGTGCCTACATCACCGATATGTTTTCGGATGAGGCGGTCCGCTATATCAAAAATAGTTCACAAAAAGCCAAGCCCTTCTTCCTCTACCTCGCCTACAACGCGCCGCACTCGCCGCTGCACGGAAAAACCGAAGACCTGCAACATCTGTTCCCGAATCATAAACCCGCGAAGCCCGGCAACGGCATCAACTACCAGGATTATGAGGACCGGCAGAACTACGTCGCGATGATGTACGCTGTCGACCGCGGCGTAAAGCAGATCGTCGAAACGCTCAACGATCCCAATGGCGACGGTGACCGCGCCGACTCGATCATGGACAAAACCTTGATCGTGTTCCTCAGCGACAACGGCGGCAAGATCGCGCAGGCCGCCAGCAACGCGCCACTCAAGGAAGACAAAGGCTCGACCATGGAAGGCGGCATCCGCGTGCCGATGTTCATGCACTGGCCCGACAACGTTCCCGCCGGCGCGGTCTTCGATCACCCGGTTCTGGCGCTCGATTTCTACCCCACTTTTGCCGGACTCGCCGGTGCCACCGTGCCGAAAGGAAAAATTCTCGATGGAAAAGACATCTGGTCCGATTTCCTCGCCGGTAACGACCCGCATCCTGCGACCGAGCCAATGTTCTGGCTGCGCCACCACGGCACTGGCAACGAAGTTTCAGTGCGACGAGGAAACCTGAAAGCCTACCGCAAAAACTTCGGCGCGTGGAAAATCTACGATGTCGCCAACGATCCGACCGAGTCCAAAGACCTGGCCAAGGCAAACGCCGATCTGCTCGCCACTCTCATCGCCGACGGCCTGGCGTGGAGCAAGACTCATCAAGAGCCGCAATGGCACGACACAAAGGCAGGCATGCAAACCTGGAAGAAAAGTGCCATGCCGAAATACGACAAGACGTTTCAGGGCCGCTGAACGACCACCGTCCCAACGCTCCTCGACACTTCCCTGAACTACTGAGCGCCGATCGCGTGCTGAAGGAAGCACTCACTTCATAAATCGCGTTGCCGAATGACCCTGCTCGCGAATCTTTTTCAACAATTGCTGAAGCTCACCGACCTTGTCGGAATGCTGCGCCGCGACGTTGATTTTCTGACCGATGTCCGAGCCTAAATCGTAAAGCTCGACCGCCGCTTTGTCGTCCTGCGGATAGCCGTGCTTTTCCTCCCATTCCTTGTTGCGGCCTGAACGGTAGCCATCTTTGGCATCGATCAGCACCCAGTTGTCATGGCGAATAGCCCACTGCCCTTCAAAGGTGTTATGGATATGCGTCGAGCGCACAGCATCCGTCTTACCGAGCAGTAGCGGTAGCAAACTGTTGCTGTCCTCGGCACAGTTTGCGCCGGGCAACTCGACCTCAAGCGCCGCCGCAAAAGTCGCCATCAAATCGATCTGCGAGACCAAAGCATCGCTAACCTTGCCGCCTTCGACACCCGGCCAGCGAATGATGAACGGCACGTGGTGGCCGCCTTCGTATATGTCACGCTTGAGACCGCGCAGCGGATGCGACGACCAGTGATCAAATTTTTCATCGCGCGCATAGGCATACTTTTCCGGACCGTTGTCGGCACTGAAAACCACTATCGTGTTATCGGCCTGCCCCGATTCTTCGAGCGCCCGCAGCATTTGACCGCAGGCGTCGTCGGTTTCGCAGACGAAATCGCCATACGGACCGGCACCGGATTTGCCATCGAACTCGTCGTTGGGAATGATCGGAGCGTGTGGCGCAGGAAAGGCGAAGTAGAGAAAAAACGGAGCTTCGGAATCTTTCTGAGCGTGGATGTATTCAACTCCCTTCTTCGTGGTAACCGGTATATTCTGATACGGATCCCAGTCGGAAATCATCGGTCCAGGGCGGCACTCCCAGTTACCTTCCTTGATTGGCTTCCACTTGCGCTCGTCCATAATGGTGTCCGGCGGACGCACTACCTTGTCGTTTTCAATCCAGCAGTAGGGCGGAAAATTGATCACAGTATCACCGAAGTAGTAATCGAACCCATGCGCCAGAGGGCCGTCGGGAATCGGCTTCGACCAGTCGAAATCTTCGGGCCCAAAACCTTTGGCCCGCCCCTCCCCTTCCGCTTGCGCGTCGGGCTTTTTGATTGCATCCCAATCCCAACCGAGATGCCATTTCCCGATCGCTGCCGTGGTGTAGCCCTGCGCCTTCAACATCTCCGGCATAGTCACCCGCTCAGGTTTAAAGACAGACGCCCCGAAAGCGTTAACGATACCGTGAAAGTCCCGCCAGTGATGACGACCGGTCAGCAGTGCATAAC
>JBBKXR010000043.1:0-8778 GCA_037969585.1 Verrucomicrobiales bacterium | reverse complement strand
AGGCGGCGGGCGTCGAGACCGAGTTGCTGCATGATAGTGGCGTGAATGTCGGTAACGTAGTGTCGATTTTCGACGGCGTGAAAGCCGAGTTCATCGGTGCTGCCGTGAATGGTGCCGCCTTTGATGCCGCCGCCGGCCATCCAGACGCTGAATCCGAAGGGGTGATGGTCGCGGCCGTCGGCGCCCTGCGATCCAGGGGTGCGACCGAATTCGGTGGCAAACACGACTATCGTGTCCTCGAGCAAGCCACGCTGTTTGAGATCCTTGAGCAGTCCCGAAGTCGGTCGGTCGACCTGCATGGCCAATTTGCTGTGATTTTCCTTCAGTTTGGAGTGTTGGTCCCAGGCACCGGCGGCTCCGTCACCGTGCTGAATCTGGATAAATCGCACGCCGCGTTCGACCAGCCGCCGTGCGGCGAGGAGTTGCTCGCCGAAGGGGCGAGTTTCGTCCTGATCGAGGCCGTAGAGATTCTTAGTCTCTTCGAGTTCGTTGTCGAAGTTGAGCGTTTCCGGCACGGCCGTCTGCATCCGGTAGGCCAGTTCGTAGGCTTTGGTGCGCGCGTCGAGAATGGCGTCGTGAGGGTAGCGTTCGTTGGCGGCGATCCGGTTGAGGCGGCTGACAAGATCGAAGCCGAGGCGTTGTTCGTCGGCGCTGACTTTTCCCTGCGGTTGGGCGAAGTCGAGCGGGTTCTTGGGATCGACTTTCAGCTGCACGGCGTCGTATGCCGGGCCGAGATAGTGGCCATCGCGCTTGTCGAAAAAACGCGGCCCCATGTTGATGAACTGCGGCAAATTTTCATTCAATGTTCCCAGCCCATAGGTTACCCATGCACCGATCGTCGGAACGCGCGGATCGAGCATGTGGCGGCCGGAATGGAACTGCACCTGCGCTCCGTGATTGTTGTCGGTGGTCCACATCGAGCGAACGAACGCAATGTCGTCGGCGCACGAGCCGATGTGGGGAAACCAGTCGCTGATTTCGACGCCACATTGCCCGTAGCGTTTGTGGCCGATCTGCAGCGGATAGATTTCGTTGCGCTGCTTGCCGTTGGCATCGTTGACGACGACGACGCGCAGGTCTTTGAAATTTTCCGGATCGAGTACGCTGGCGTAAGGGGTCTCGGGAATTGACTTGCCGGCGTATTTGGTGAGTGCCGGTTTGGGATCGAAACTCTCCATGTGGCTGACGCCGCCGCGCATGAACAGCCAGATCACGCTTTTGGCTTTCGCGGAGCGGTGCGCAAGCCCCGAGGGCTCACTACCCTGAGCTATCGCATTGAGCGCAAGTCCGCCAAAACCGAGTCCTGTCTGATGCAGAAATTTGCGGCGGTTGATAGATTGGAGAAACTCAGGATTCATCGAATCATGATAAAGTCGTTGTGGTTGACGAGCGAGTGAACGAGCCGTGCCCGGTTCGGAACTTCGGCCAGAAATTTTTTGCATTCGGCCAGCTCGGTGGTGCTGGCTGAGCGGCACAGGATTTTTTGAAATGCCTGTCTGGCGAATTCACTGTCGTCACTTCCGGGAGCTATCGACTCGGCAATCTGCGTGCACATTTCCAGCGACAGCGAGCTGTTGGCGAGGGCGAGAGCCTGCTGCGGAACGATGCTTTCGCTGCGCCGGTAACAGGCCAACACGTCGGCGTCGTCGAAGGTGGTAAGTAGCAGGGAATTGCTCTCGCGCGAATGGTTCAGGTAGAGGCTGCGTCGTTTGGTTTTTTCGCTGGCGTTGATCGATGGGCCGGCCATTTTTAGATCCAGTTCACCGGCCAAACTCATCAGGCTGTCACGGATCAATTGCGATTCCATGCGGCGCGGATTCATGCGCCAGTAATATTGGTTGGTCGGATCGGCGGCGAAGGTTGCTGCATCGGCGTTTAGATTCGAGCTGGTTCGCTGCCATGCCTGCGAGGTGAGAATGAGGCGGTGCAGGTGCTTCATGCTCCAGCCGGAATCGATCAGTTCCATGGCGAGAAAATCGAGCAAGGCATCGTGCTCTGGGCGCACAGATTGGCGGCCGAAGTCGAAGACTTTTTCAACGATAGGTGTACCGAAGTGGCGCATCCAGATGTGGTTGACAGCGACGCGGGCAGCCAACGGATTGTCCCGCGAGATGATCCACTGCGCCAATGCGGTGCGCCGACCACTACTGGTCCTGGAATAGGTGGGATCGTAGAGATCGTCGGAATGTTCCGGCGTTTCCTTGGCTTTGAAGCTGCCGCGCACGGACGCGTAGGTGGTTTTCGAATCGACTTCTGATTTGAGCGCCGCTTCAGCGTCCGCGACCGCTTTTTCGGCGGCCTTTTCCTTGCCGGCTTCCGCAGTCAGCAGATCGAGGCGCGCCTTGGCGAGAGTGTGAGCTTTTTGCTGATGGGCCGCCTGAGCGGGGCCACCGTCGACTTTTTGATCGAGATAGGTGTGGCGGTCGGCGGCGATACTCGCCTCGAGCGTGGCGAGTGCGGTTTCGGCTTCGGTGACTCGGGCATCGGCGATTTGCTCAGCATTTTCTTGATTGGGAGCTTCGCTATCGTCCGCGGCTTTAGCTGCCTGCATTTCGATTTCAGGATCGAGCGGCTTGAGGTGGAGTGATTCAAAATCGGCGGTGGCGTCGAATGCGAACAGCTCGATGACGCCGCCGGGATTGCGGTACGGCAGCTGATACGCGATCAGAAATTCTCCGTCGAGGCTGACGTTGATAAGATTGCCGCGCACGCGCACGCCGAGTTGATAGTCGTGATTGACGTCGATCTTGTGATTTACCTTGCCGCCGCCCGGATAGGAAGGAGCCCCGTCACGGGTGTGGGCGACCTGTACTTTCGGAGCGGAAGCGTGAGCACTGGTATAGACTGTGTGCGCATTGCGGCCTTCATCGATCAGATCGAAACGAATGCCGACTGACTTGTAGGTGCCGCCACCGGTAGTGCGGAAATTGACGCTCAAGTCAAAGTCTGCCGAATGAGGCTGGCGCAGGCGGGCGTATTGTTTTTCCTGGTTCGACTCGAGCTGCACCAGGCTGCCGCCCTGGTAACGCCAACCCGATCCGTCGATGATCCACGACTCCGGACGCGCTGCGCCGAAGTCGTCCTCGAAGGTGAGTAGCGAATCCGGGCCGGGGTCAACCGCCGCCGAGGAGGGCCGTTGAGCCTTTGCTTTTGCCAGTGCGTCTCGTTCCTTGCCGAGTCGAGTACGCGCTGCGGCGAGTTGGTCTTTCTGTACGTAGTCGCGAAGTCCCGGCGCCCAGGCGAAAACGGGCAATTGAATCGGCTCGGGCTGCGCGGCGGAGGCTGCAAAAATCGCCGGTACACCAGGTGGTATTTTTTTGCTTTTGTCAGGGCTGGCAGGATCGCCGCGCTCGTGCAAGAAAGTCTCGGCGTCGAGGTGATCGTCGAAAGCGCGCGGCAAACCGTCGTCCTCGTAATTGGCCAGACCGGGCAGGGCATCGAGGCGAATTTGGTGGGGCTCGAAAATGGCGCGGAACCGATAGTAGTCGGTGTGCTCAATCGGGTCGTATTTGTGATCGTGGCACTTGGCGCAATTCATGGTCAGTCCGAGGAAAGCCTTGCCGGTGTGCTCGACGGTGTCGTCGAGCCAGGTGGTGCGGTTGAACAGGTAGTAGTTGCGCGCTAGAAAGCCGGTGCCGGCGACGACATCGAGGTTTTCGGGGGCGAGTTCGTCACCGGCGAGCATCTCGTGGACCATGCGATCGTAGCCCTTATCGTCGTTGAGTGAGTTGACGATCCAGTCGCGCCAGTGCCAAAGGTTTTTCTGACTGTTACGTATCTGCGCGCCGAGGCCATACCAGTCGGAGTAGCGCCACACGTCCATCCAGTGTCGTCCCCAGCGTTCTCCGTAGTGGGGGCTGGCGAGTAGTTCATCGATGATTTTTTCCAAATCGCGCGAGTCGGCGAGCTGTTCCGCAGTTGGAGGCAAGCCGATCACATCCAGATAGAGTCGGCGCAGTAAAAGACTGCGCTCGGCAGCTGGCTGCACATGCAGGTTATGTTCGGTGTGCTTGGCTGCGAGAAAGGCATCGATGGGATGGTCGACGCCTGGCCGCACGGGAACTTCGGGCCGTTCGATACGCTGAAAGGCCCAGTGCGCGCGCGGATCGTCCTCCGCCGCTTCGTCCTCGGGGGCGGGGGAGCCAGCTGCAATCCAGCGGCGAATTTCGGCGATCTCTTCGGCGTGCAGGGCCTCGCCTTCCGGCGGCATGCGCTCGTCGAGGTCGGTGCTGGTCAGGCGAGCCAGCAGCTCGCCATTTTCGATGACGTCGGCTTCGATCAGTTGCTGTGCGGTATCGACACGCAGCTTGGCTTTTTGCTTCAAAGCACCGTGGCAGGCGTAGCAACGCTCGCGCAGCAGTGGTTTGATCTTTTCAAGATACAAGGCTCTATCGTCGCCACGGGCGGTCGCGGCCAGTCCGACGATTCCGGCCAGCGCTGCGACCACCAGTCTTGAAAGACCATTGGAGCTGTCGATCAGCGTATTCATTTTTTCGATTGGCGAATCTGGCTGAGTATCGGGTGATTTTCGCGCACGTGAAACGACAAAGCGCGACGGGAACGCGGCCACTTGCGGTCGAGCAGAGCAGTGAGGATTTCGCGATGTTGGGCGACGGTGGCGATGGCGGTCGCGCGATCTTGATCTTCCCAATCGAACAGGATTTCGTAGTAGTGGCCGTGGCGTTCGAAGAAATCCCGAATGTACCAATTGTCGGCTTTCTTCACAAGGTAGCCGTGCAGTGAATTGTCGATCACCACTTCGCAGTCGTCCGAAGTTGGCTCGAGATTGCCGTCGAGCATGGCGCGCAAGTCGGCCTCGATCAGGTTCGGTCGCGCCAGATCTAGCGCCCGCAATTCCAACGCCTCGCGTACCTCGATGAACGATTGCAAATCTTGCTGGCGAAATGGGCGCACCCTCCAGCCGCGGCGCGGCACATGTTCGAGCAGGCCCTTTCCGGCGATGTGATGGAACAGGTTGCGCATTGCCGAACGACTCAGGCCGTATTTTTCCGCAGTCGCTTCTTCACGGAGATGAATCGTTTTGCCTGCCAGACTGAGGCGCACCAATTCGTCGGTGATCAACGCGCTTGGATCTTTCGCCGATGGCACCGAAGCATTTTTCGAGTTGTCGTATTTAGTTTCCGCTCCGTGTTTCGGAACCTCAGCGGCTTCGAGCCGGCCGTTTGACTTCCGGGTCAGCAAACCGTCCTCGGTGAGTGCAGCAATCGCGGTCCGCACCGGCGTGTAGCTCACCTCGTAGTGACGCGAAAGAGCGTCCAGCGTCAATTCGGCAGGGAGTTGACGCCCCGCCTCGAGCCGTGAACCCAGGTCGTTGCGAATGTAGGTCGCGATATTCATGATTGGTGGGGCAGTTTTGTAAACTGCCTCAGTGGACGGGTGTGGAGTCCAGCGTGGTTCGCCAAGGCAAGGGGACAGTTTACAAAACTGCTCCACGATCGACAACGCAGTCCAAAGCATCTGATCACGGGCGAAAAAATCAAGTTTTATTGTCACCAAAAACAAGTTTGTCTTGCTTTATTGTCATCTGTCGTCACCATGCGCCCCTTGCGTTAGCTCATGAAGATCACCAAAATTGAAACTCACGTCTGCCATGCGCGGATGCGGAACTGGATTTTTGTTAAGGTCATAACCGATACTCCCGGCCTGTTTGGCTGGGGTGAGGCGACGCTTGAGTGGCATACCCGATCGGTAGTCGGTGCGGTCGAAGACCTTGCTGAATTGCTGATCGGCGAGGATCCGCGGCGGGTCGAACATCTGTGGCAGATGATGTGGCGTCAGCATTTCTGGCACGGCAGTGGAGTGATCCGTTCGACGGCGATTGCCGGCATCGATCTCGCCCTGTGGGACATCATGGGCAAAGTCCACGGCGTGCCATGTCACCAGCTCTGGGGCGGGCCGGTGCGCGATCATATCCGGCTTTACTGTCACCTCGGCGGTGGCAACCTGGAGAGCTTTTACGAAACCCCGGTCGACAACGCCAAGCAGTTCGCAGACTTTGCGATCAAGGCGGTCGAGGACGGTTATTCGGCGTTTAAATCGATGGCGGTGCCGCCGACCATGCCGCTCGAGGGCATGCGTCCGATCAAGGCCGCCGACGCCTGTGTCGCGGCGATGCGTGACGCGGTCGGCGACGACATCGATATCATGGTCGACTGTCACGCGCGGCCTTCGCCGGCGATGGGTATGCAGTTTGCGCGTGCTCTCGATCAGTATGGTTTGTACTTTCTCGAGGAGCCCTGCTGGCCGGAGAACATGGAAAGTCTGGCGGCGATCAATGCCGCGGTGGCCACGCCGATCGCTACCGGTGAACGGTTGACGAATCTGGCGGCGTTTCGCGATTTGTTCGCGCTGCGCGCCTGCGAGGTCTGCCAACTCGATCTGACCCATTGCGGCGGATTCACCGAAGCGCGCCGAATCGCAGCGCTCGCCGATGCGCATCGGATATCTCTGGCACCGCACAATCCACAGGGACCGGTCAGCACGGCCGCCTCGATCGAGTTTGGTTTTTCTCAGCCGAGTTATGTGATTTGCGAGTCGGTGCACAACGACGTTCCGTGGCGTGACGATGTGGTCACCGAAAGTTTTGTCGTTGATGCTAAGACGCGCACAGTGCAACCGAACACGAAGCCCGGACTCGGCATCGAAATCAATGAGGAGGAAGTTCGCAAGCATCCGTTCGAACAGGAAATTTTGCAGCGGGTTTTCTACTCGGATGGTGCCGTTGGCGATTGGTAAATCATGAACTCGTCGAACCAACTCAGCTCAGCATTTCGCGGACGCTTCGGCATCGCTCGTCGCGACATCACTCCACCGGTCGGCATTTATTCGCGCAATTGGGGCGCTGCCGAACACGATGTCGCCGAGTCGATTCACCGATCGCTGACTCTGACCGCGGTCAGTCTTTCGTCGGGCGGAGAAAATGAGAACGAAAGCCGGCCGCTGGTGCTGGTCGATTTCGATCTCGGCTGGTGGAAAACGCCGACCACTGCCGAGCGCTTCCGCCGGCGAGTGCTCGATGAGCTTTCCATCGCATCCGAGGACCTAATTCTCGCGCTCAGCCACACCCACTCCGGACCGCCGCTGATGGAGGCCGATGCAGAGCTTCCCGGCAGCGATTTGTTGAGCTCTTGGTTCGAAGAGCTGTTTGCGACCACTATTGATGCGATTCGCCAAGCGCTAGAGCAGTCCTTCGGCGGCACGCTCGACTGGAAACTGGGCCGCTGCGGATTGGCGGCGAAACGCGATTTTCCCGACCCGGATCCGGCGCGGGAGCGAATCCTTTGCGGCTATCAACCGGACGGCGATCCCGATGACACCTTGCTGGTCGGTCGCATCACCGACAGTGATGGAAAAATCTGCGCGACGCTGGTCAACTACGCCTGTCATCCGACTACGCTGGCTTGGCAGAATCGCGCGATTTCGCCGGACTATGTCGGGGCGATGCGCGAGACGGTCGAGCAGTCGACCGGCGCACCGACGGTTTTCCTGCTCGGTGCCTGCGGTGATCTTGCGCCGGCTCATCAATATGTCGGTGATGTGGAAATCGCCGACCGGCATGGTCGCCAACTCGGCCACGCAGCGCTGGCAACGCTGAACTCGATGGAGGCGGCCGGAACGAAGCTGCACTACCAAGGCGCGGTCGAATCAGGCGCACCACTGGCGATCTGGCAGCCTGTTCCCTGCGAAATTTCACGTAACTGTTTTGCCGCGCAATCTTCCAGCGTCGAGCTGCCAGTGAAAAATTGGCCGAGTGCTGAGGAACTGGAGCAACAACGTCAACAATGCGACGACCGGGCCCTGCGCGAACGTCTACTGCGCAAGCGGGAGATCCGCCGAGGCCTTGGTGATGGCGATACTTTTCGCTTGCCGATATTCGCGTGGCGGCTCGGCGACGCTGTGTTGGTCGGTTGTTGTTGCGAACCCTATTCAATTCTCCAACAGGAACTGCGGCGACGATTTCCGGGGCGCACCGTAATCTGCATGAATCTAGTCAATGGTTCGATTGGCTATCTGCCGCCCGCAGCTCTTTACGACTGCGATGTCTATCCGGTGTGGCAAACCCCCTTCGATCGCGGCAGTCTCGAATTGGTTATCGATGCCATGGCTAACGCGATCCAACAGTTGCTCGATGCCTGACAAATCCACCTACGTTCGTTATAGCACGCTAAGCTGGCTGGTGCTTGCGGCGGGCCTGGCCTATCTGTGCCGCAATGCCGTCGGCGTCGCCGAAAGCACGATTCGTGAGGACCTCGGCCTTAGCCTGAAACAGTCAGGCGTTTACATGGGGGCCTTCTTCTGGACCTACGCCCTTTTTCAAGTGCCGTCGGGCTGGCTTGCGCAGCGGAGGGGAACGCGCATCGCTCTGACCATTTTTGCCCTGGGCTGGACGCTGGCGACCTTCGGCATCGCCGCCGCGCCCGGATTCTGGGTGTTGATCGCGGCGCAACTGGTGATGGGTATTGCTCAAGCCGGACTCTTACCCGCTTCGACAAACTCCATCGGTCACTGGATGCCACTCGGCGAGCGAGCGCTCGCCTGTGGACTGCTCGCCGCCGGCATGCAGGTCGGTGCCGTTGTTGCTGGAGGCTTGACCGGTGAGTTAATCGGACCGTTGGGATGGCGCTGGGTTTTTGTGCTGTTCGCATTGCCCGGAGTCATCTGGTGTTGCGGATTTTTTCTGCGCTTTCGTGATCAACCGGAAAGCAAATCATCCGTCAACGAGGCCGAACTGGCACTCATTCGCGATCAGAATCCGGC
>JBBKXR010000042.1:0-42066 GCA_037969585.1 Verrucomicrobiales bacterium | reverse complement strand
CCGGTTTGACGCTATCGATTGGAGAGTCGGCTCAGGCCAACGCGTCGAGCTGTCCGGGCAAAAGGCGGCGGATCGCCGAAATGACGATGCCGCCGCCCTCGATATTCGAAAAAATATTGATAATGAGTATGAAAAATAATAAAAAGAGAATTTTCATAAAATTGTGGATATCAAAGTCGCTATTTACACCTGCATGCCGTCCGTCATGCGCCAGGGCCTCACCAAGAGTTACATCGCGGTGCGCAAGGCACGGGAGAGGCGATTCTCGTTGCTGAATCCGGCTGAGTGTCGCGGGGTGGCTGGAGCGGGAACCGGTATCCAACCCGCTGCCGACGACCTCAAGGTCGTCTATGTCACTGGCTTCCCGCGCAGTGGCACGACGGTGCTGAAATACTTCTTCGGCACGGGCGAGGGTTTCCAGCAGACCGCTTTTGATCCGTCCGGCTTTCAGAAAGCCTGGCTGCAGTCGCACGAGTCGCCAGGAAAGATCCTCGTCGATAAGTCGAACCATTACATCTATTCGGCAGACAACATTTTTCGAGCCTGCGGGCGAAAGGTAGCGATGGTGACCGTGGTGCGCGATCCGCGTGACTGCATCGTCAGTTTTCTAAAATACCACGAGAATCGAGAGGTTCCTCGTGACATGAAATTTTGGGACTACTGGACCGAGCAGCACGAGCGCTTTTTTGAGTTTGCGCAGTATTCCGGCTATGGCGATCGCATCATTGTCCTGCGCTATGAAGATCTGGTGACCGCGCCGGAGGCGGCGAAGGCCTATTTTTTAAATGCACTGGGCAAGAGTGCTTCGAGTGAGGAACTCGACGCGTCATACACCAATCAGAATCCCGGCGAAGGTTGGGATGACAGCGTGCATGAACGCGACAGGGTCAGCACTTTTGCGCTCTCGAAATGGAGGCAGAACGAAGCGCCTGATCGCTCTCTGAAGGAACTGCTCGATGGCTGGCGAAAGCATCCGGCGGCGATCCGCATGATGGATCGTCTTGGCTATACGGAAGAGGGCTTCGGGGTACTGAAAATGAAGCCTGACGGATTTCATTTTTTCTCATCGGATAGCACCGAGGCCTGATGAGTGATCGGCACTTTACCTTGCGACGTGAGTTTGTCGGCATCGCTTTGTTGGCGCTGGCCTTGCGCCTGGCGTTTATTTTCTTTGCCGGTCCACACGTCTATGGTGATGGCACGGGTTATCCTCGTCAGGGAATGCAATTGGTCACCGGTCAAGGTGAACTCGACACCAGTTGGTTGGGCGCGTTTTCATTTTGGCTGGCGGCGGTTTACGCGTTGATTCCATCGGTCAAGTGGTGTGCGATTGTCGGTGCGTTGATTCCCGGAGTTCTGCTGGTCAGCGTCGCTCAATGGATCGGCATTCGGCTCTACAATCGGCGTGTCGGCTTGCTCAGCGGCATGTTCTGCGCCTTTCATCCCTTGCTGATCGCCTATTCGACCAATGGCTATATGGAGACATTCTACTGTCTGCTGTTAGCACTCGCGATGCTAGGACTGAGCGAGCTTTTCCTGTTGGCTCCGGGAAGAAAGCGGACGCTTTACGGCGCGTTTTCCGGACTGGCGATGGCGTTCGCTTTTGCCACTCGCAACGAGGCGTTGCTGCTGGCGTTCGCCACGCTGTTGGTTCCGTGGTTTGCGTTCGCTGGATGGAAGCAAAAGCTGCGCGACACCGCAACCATCGCTGGCGGCATGGCATTCGGCGTCGGGCTTTACCTTGTTGTCGCGCTGACCGTCACCGGCAGCTATGGGCTGTTCGGAAAAATGGGCAACCTGTCTCGGCACAGCGACATTTTTCTGGAACGGGAAGCGGCGGCTGCCGAGGTGTATGGTGCCGACGGGATCATCGAAAAATCGCGAAATGAAGGGCCGGCTGCAGGCGGCAACGCTGCGCAAAGCGAGCCCGGCTTCGCCGTGCAGCTGTCGACCCTGGCAAATCGCCTGATGAAAAATCTGCGCTCGGCCCTGCCGTGGAGTGCGGTTCGCCTGTTCGCTTCGCCGCTGCCGTTGTTGGCCTTGATTCCGATCGTTGCATGGATGCGACGTCGAGCCTGGCGGCGGGAGCTGATTCCGGCGTGCCTGATGTTGGCATTCTTTCCGGCATTTTTCTCGCTGTACGCGGTGCAGCCGCGCTATCTGATGCCGATCGTCGTGCCGGTGCATGTGTTTGCGGCTTCGGGCTTGGTCACGTTGGTTGCCTGGTGGAGCCGACGGCGCAAATTTAATGAGTTTCGGCAATCAGTCGTTTTCGCCGCGGTAAGCGCATGCCTGCTTTTGTTTTTGTGTGCCGGTAGCGTCTGGAAAGGATCTCGCACTCGAGCCGAACGCGACTTGCACCAGCAACTCGCCGCATGGTTGGACCGTGAAGTGCCGCATGATGAAACTATCGCCGGCTGCGGTTTTGGGCACATCGGCGACACGACTTTCCGCAGTGGTCATCCGTTCTTGGTCCGCTTGCATACCGACGACCCACGCGAGCTAGAGAGTTTCATACGCGAGCGGACTGATGGTTGGCTTGTGCTGTACTCGGATTATCTCGGCGACGCCAATCCTGCGCTGTTGCCCTATCTCGATGAGCCGCTTCCCGGCTTTCAACGACGCCACGAGATTCGCTCGTCAGGCGGTCTGCGGGCACAGGTCTTTGAGCTAAATGAACACGCCCTCGCTGAACGGAACCCGTAATTCTTGTGCTATGGCGGAACCCTTGACCCAAACTCACCACACCGGCGTGATCCCGCATTCGAGCGAGACTTCGCGCACTGATAGTGGCTGGGGATTTTTGCTCGGCAGTGTGGCGCTGAGTTCAGCCGCTCAAGTTTTGCTGAAAGCCGGAGCCACGGTTGGCAATGGGTCGGGAGGAACGGTTTCACAAGGCGTCTCGTTGTTCACTCAACCCGCAGTGGTCGTTGGTCTGATGCTGTACGGACTCGGCACTCTACTCTGGTTGAAATGCCTGTCCCGGCTGGACCTCGGGCTGGCCTACCTGGTGTCGGCGCTGCAATACGTCGTCGTGTTTGCTGCAGCGCGAATCGTTTTCGGCGAAACCCTGAGCCCGACTCGTTGCCTCGGTCTTGCCGTCATCCTCGTAGGCATCGTGATCGTTTCCCGCCCCCGCAGGTCATGAATCCTATCGTCTTCATTATCGGCAGCGTGCTGCTCGGAGCCTGTGCTCAACTGGTGATGAAATCGGGCGCGAGCCGCCCGGGATCCAAGGGCTTGCTGAGTATTTTGACCCGACCCGCTACGGTGGCCGGGCTGACACTCAACGCTCTCGCCGCTGCGCTATGGATCATTTCTCTGCGGAGCGTCGATCTCAGCTACGCCTTTCCCTGGCTGAGCTTAAATTTCATTCTCGTGCCACTCGGTGCCGCGCTGTTTTACGGTGAACAGATCACCGGTCAAAAAGTCGTGGGAATGTTAGGCATCACGATCGGACTGGCGATTGTGGCGGTGGGGTGAGCTTACCTTAGAAGCAGTCGACCGCTGAACTCGCTGGGTTTGGTAACTTGTTGAATCGCCTGGTGGAGCGCGCGGTAACGTGGTTCGTTGAGTTGTTCGTCGGCGAGTATGAATGCCCTGACGCTGCCCAGTTTGCCGTCTACAGCGAGCATCTTTTCGGGCTCGGCGAGTTCCTCTTCGGTGAGGTCCTTCCACATCAGGCCGGTGCGATGCAGGCGCGCCTGAAGTTCGTTGAGGTCATCGACGAGAAAGGAAATCTCGCGCACCTCGGCGTCGGCGAGGACAGGTTCGAGAGCGGCAGCATAGTACCGGTTGATTGGCGGTTCAGCGCTCTGATGGGAAATGCCGACATAAGCGAACAGCAACAGTGCCAATAGCGCGGGAACCAATCGGATACGCATTCGTTGTGGGGCGAACAGCGCACCGATCATAGCGATGGCGGCGATGCTGTGCAGCCAGACGTAGGCTGACGTGATGTCGTCGGCTTTGATGCCCACCAATCCAGCAATGATAATCGCCACGCCGAGACCGATGGTGGCGAACAGTACGATCAGGCGTCGACTTGGATTTAACGCCGCTGTCGCACTACCATTCAGCGCCCAACCGCAGAGTAGGTAGAGAAAGGATACCGAGGGTAGAATAAAAATCGGTTCCTTGTGAGCGGGGATAGACCACAGAGCGATCACCAGAACACCAGCTGCCAGCGCAATCGCCTCCGGTCGGCGCCAGGCCTGCCACTGTCGCCGTGGATCGAGAACGGCGGCGAGCAGGATCGGCACGAGGACAAAATGGTCGCGGTAGAGGATGGCGAGGTAGTACCAAAAGGGGTGATTGAGATCCTCCGATCGCTCGTAGCCTTCCATTTTCTGTGCGATGGCTGAGTCGGGGGCAAGCAGTGGACCGAGATAGACTTGCTCGATCCAAAAGCTCAGTTCGTTGGGGGCGATAATCCAGACGGCGATTAGGTGCGAGCAGGCCGCAGGGATGAATCCCAGCGTCGCCAGCGCGATGAACTTCAGGTCGAATTTGCACGGTGGTAGATCGTCAAACCAGCGCCCGACGATGCATGCCGCGACGACGACGACGAACGGCAGCACGAGGTAAATTTTGATGACTACTGCGAAGCCGAGTAGCGCGCCGCCGATCACGGTGCGCAGCAGTTTTCGATTCCAGTGGCCGCTGGTCAGCAGCCATGTGGCGCCGAGGCCGAAGGCGGTCATCGTCGGCTCCGCCTCCTGCCAGCTGAACATCCAGAACAAGCCCGGAGAACAGGCGGCGAGGATCAGCGTCCACGGTGCTGAATCCGGGCCGAGCAGGCGGGCGATTCGATAGATGAAAAACAGAGAGGCACCCCAGCCTAGCGCATTGATCAGCGCAGAGCCGACGAACGAGTCGCCGACCATTTTGATCGCGACGGCGCGCAACAGCGCATCGCCAGGTGGGAAGGTGACGATGTTGCGCTTTTCATCGAGGTCTCCGAGCGGAGTAATACTTGGTCGCGCGAAGTAATCAAAGTCGCTGGCGATGTTCTGCGCCATGATGACATGGCTGGCTTCGTCGCCGGACAGGTCGCCGACCCATACGGTTTCGCCAAGAAACAGCAGCACCACCGAAACTGCAGCGATCGCGAATGCGATCGTGCGCAGGCCTTGCGGGGGAGCGGGTTTGATTTCCGGCGTGGACACTTAGATCGAAGGAAAGGTATTCGGGATAGGACTCTGAACACCGAACCTTGAATCTTGAATATCGAAGTGAGTGTCGGCGTTGGAGAGGCGGGGTCGAGGTCAGAACCGTTCGCGGACCATGATGTCGTCGGCATAGCCTTTAAACTGGCCGATTTTGAAGTAGCGACTGCCGCTGTCGAGCGTATCGCGGGTGACGTTTGCGGCTTGTTGTTTGCCGCTGGCGACGGTCTTGCCGTTGACGGCGAGTTCGTAGTCGTCACCGACCAGGCGGATCTCGACGAAGTGCCATTGATTGATCGGCATCCATTCGGTGGTCTGCTCAGGTTTGCCGACGGCATCCTGCTGGACGACGAAACGCATGTGCTTGATGTCGCTCCAGATCTCGACATGAAAGGAGGCGACGCGCTCGTCGTCATTTTTGCCGAAGTAGAAGATATCTTCCTGTTTTTTGCCGTGGGGGAATTTTTCAAAATACAGCCAGGCGGAAAGCTCCAGCGAGGCGGGCTTTTCTTCGTTCTCGGCGGCAGCGGATGTGGCATCGTTCCACTGATAAATGAGCTCATCGTCAAAGGTGTTGAAGTGAAGCGCTCGGCCCACGGGGTTTTTCATCCAGGCGAGATTTTCGCGGGTGACATCGGGCCTGCCGTTGATGGTCAGCTCGCCTTGTGAATCGCGCAGCATGGCATCGGCGATACGTCCGGGGGTGTCGGCGTCGATATGCAGGCTGGTGAACTGGTCGGGAATGCGCGGCTCGGCAGCGTTGGCTGATACGATTGGGAAACGAATTTTGTCAAAGCCACGCTGACCGTCGGGCCATTGCACTTCGACGGCAACCCAGATGAGTCCGCTTTTCTTCGGGGTGAAATGAAAGACGGGGCCGAGCTGCGGTTCGCCGCCAAAACTCTCCCAAATGATGACGGGATCACCCTCGATATCGCCGGGGCGCAGGGTCAGGCTGAGCGTCTGATCTTCGACGACGCGTCCGGGCAGTCCGGTGATCTTGACTTCGCGGGTTTTGTAGGGTTGAACCACGCTTTCCGTCTTGCCCATCAAGTAAGCTGCTGCGGCAATGCCCTGTGCCTGCTGCATGTTAACGAATTCGGTGGCGACATTGAAAGCGTCTGACCAGCGATCATAAAATCCGTAGGCGTCGGTTTCGTCGCCATCGAGCGGATAGGTGAGATCGCCGAGCTCGGATTCGTAGGTGTCGATCCACTGGAAACCCTGCTGAAGCGCGCCGAGGGGAATGCCGGACATGGGCAGCTGAGCATCGTCGTTGAAGGCCCATTGGTGAACGATTTCGTACTGGCGTTTGTAGCCGAGTCCGGTCAGATGCATCTGATTGATCGGATTGACGCCGAGTTCGTAGTCGAAATTGCTGATGATCGACTGAACGAGCGCTTCTTCGTTTTTGGCGTCATTGAGGACGGCCGAAACGGCGATATCGAAGCCTTGGGATCCGGCCATGAACCATCCTGCGGTGCGGAAGTTTTTCGAGGGCTCGGGAAAGGAAACGCCGTAGGCGCTGGTCGCGGTCCAACTGGCGAGCGCTTGCGCCCAACTGTCGATCTCGCGAAGGCAGGCATTGTAGTGGCCTTGATTGATGTTCGCTTCGACAATGCGGCCGTTGGCGGCGGCGAGCGCATAGGCATCGATGGCGGCACCGAAGGCGTCGTTTTTGCGGCGCCAGCCCCACATGACGTTGTCCTCAGCTCCGGGTTGGAAACCTTTTATCAGCAGGTTCTGGATTTCTTCGCGCCCGGTGAGGACAAACATTTCGGTCGCGGCCCAGGCGATTTCATCTTTATCCTGATTGGCCATCGCGGGAATGCCGAGGTGCTGCCAGGCACCGATGATGCCGTGTTCAGCCCAGGCCTTTTCGAGAAATTTCCAGCCCTTGTGAGCCTGAGCTTCGTAGCGAAACGCGAGCGCCGGATCGGTGGCACGGAAGGCGGGCGACGAGGCCATTTTTGCCAGCGCGGCCACGGCGGACGCGGTCGAGGCAGTGGTTTTTGGAAAGACGATTTGCGGGTCGCCTTCGTCGGGAGCCACGTCGCCTTCATAGGGACGGTCTTCGGGATAGACCTGAAAGTAAAAGCCGCCGTCGTCGTCCTGCATTTTGGAAATGTATTTGGCTTCCCACATCGCCATCTGCAACAGGTCGCTGACGCCGTCACTGCTCTCGGGCATGCCGAGGTTGTCGAGTTGTTCGGCGCCGGGGAAGTAATCGACGGCGGTCATCAAGTAGTGGATGAAGCGCGACGAACTGGGGACGTAACGCGAGTAATCGCCGGCGTCGTGGTGGCCACCCGAGACGTCGACGGTGCCGCTATTGACGAACGGATAGAGGCTGTCCTCGGTGTTTTTCAGTCGTGGCGCGGTGTGCAGGTGCATCACTTCGTCGTCGAGCGTGTCCTGTTGAAAGCCGATCAGTTTTTGAGCGCCCTTGTCGCGTTTGGTGGGGATCTTCAGCGGAGCGACGTGACAGGCTTTGTGTTCGAATCGGGTGAACGGCAGGCCAACTTCACAGCCGCAGCGTTGGTGCAAAAGCCCGAGCGCGTAGCTGCGGGTGATGTTGGCGAAGTAGCCGTCGGTGATGACGAAAGGCAGCGACTGGCCGAGTTGTGGCAGGCTGATGACGTAGCGTCCGGGGGTGTCGAAGCGGGAGAAATCGCAGACGATGGTGTCTTGGTAGGCATCGAATGCGCTGCCAGATTCACTCTCGTTAGCGGGGCGGGTCATGCCTTTGTGAACTTCTTTGCCAGTGGTGACGTCGAGAATCGAGAACTCGACATTTCCCGGTAGTTCAAGCGCACCGAGATCGCCGAGGTAGTAGCCAGCGCGGGCGTGTTTGCCGAAGCCGGTCTGATAGCCGGCCTGGTTGACGTGAATCGCAGGGGAGAATCGATCGGCGTTGTTAGTGGCCGTGAAGGTGACTTTTTCAGAGTCCCAGAGCGTGCCGCTGCGTTCGCTGACGGTGACGGTAGTGCCTTCAGGGACGGGTTGTTTGAGTTGCAAAAAGAGCCAGTTGCCGATGCGTGGATCCCAGTAGCGATGTGGCGCGTAGAGGGGGCGGCGCTTGTAGCCGACCTCGGCGACGACTCCGACGATCGACTGATCGCCGAAGCGAATGTCGAAATCGCGGGCTTCGGGGAGATTCAGTTCGCGCGATTCGTGATCGAAGAAATTCCACTGCTTCGGTTCTTTGCCTTTGTCCTTAGTCGTGACCAGCTTCAACTCGAGCAGGTAGGGATTGAGGATGCGCAGTTCGTAGTCGCCAACTTCGGGGAGCGGTAGTTGAGCGGCGGTGTAGGAATCGACGGCGGCACTGAAGGTGTGCTCGGCAGTCGGCGTTGCGGGTACTACAGGTGCAGTTGGAGTGGTTGCAGGAACTGGCGGATCAGACGCGGTGGTCTTTGCGCCGGTAATGACGGGCGTGGCGACGGCGGTTGCAGCGTCGTCGGGAATACCGCTCCGAAATGCTGAGGGGTCGAGGCCCTGCGCGTGCAATTGAGGGGTCAACAGACACGACGATGCGGTGACCGTCGCGGCAAATGCGAACAGCCGGAACCGTTGGGGATGTCGGTGCGCGAGTGCGGTGAGGCTAGCGCGAACGGGTGGCGAGAGGTTGCAGAGTGGGTTCACGGTATTCGGGATCGGACTCACCCGGGGCGGGGTGGAAGTGGTGCCAACCATCGCGCGCGCCACGCCATCCGCCGAGCAACTGGGGCCAGCGGTGGAAGGGCAGACGCAAAGCGGCGAGAGGGGTGCCGAGTTTGATAAGCCGCAGGCTGTCGCGGAGACAGCGTTTGGCGAACGGTAAAACTACGCCGGTGACAATGCTGGCGCTGGGTGGTGCGCTGCGAATTCGCGACAGGGCGGCGGCATCACCGTAACTGCGCACGTAGCGCTGGCGAAATGTGTAGTCGTGGCTGTGCTCGGCGATAGCTTCGGGCACGTAATGAGTGCTCCAGCCGAGCTCGGCGACGCGATGACTCCAGATCGCGTCTTCGGCAAAGGTCACTGCCTCGTCGAAAGGCGTTTGCTGCCAGGCGTCACGACGAACCATCGAACAGACCAGCGTCATCCACGAAGCGGCGTCGGGTCCGAGCTGCTCGCGATTTTCAAAAGCGACGTCATACTCCAGTCGGGTCAGGGCATCGGCATCGGGACGGACGATCTGCTTGGCGAAGGCGCCGGCGCGTTTCTCACCGGCCATTAAGCAATCGGCGAGTTGGCGCAGCACGCGGTCGTGCATGAGGATGGCGTCGCTGTTGACGAAGGCGACCAAATCGGTCGTGGCTCGGGCGACGCCGGCGTTGAGGACGCGCGACGACTGATAGCTGCCGGGCTGCATTTCCTCGATGTGGGTGCAGCCGTGCTCGCGCAGAATCTCCAGCGAGTTGTCAGTGCTGGCGCTTTCGAAAGCGAGCAGAGAAATGTCGACACCAGTCTGTGAGCCGAGTGCAGCGAGGGTGCGCGGCAGCAGAGCCGCGTCGTTGTAACTGCGCAGAACGACGGTGATCGGAACGTTGTCCGGTGCTGGCGGCGAGTTAGACATGATTGCAGAAATCGTCTTGGACGCCGGAGGTGTCACAGCCATTAGCCCGGGGTTGAGCGCGGCGATACCCCGGGTTTTGCAAGGCATATGAGCGCATCCCGGAGGGATGCCAGCCAGGTTTGAGCGCAGGTGATGGTCGATGAATGGCGATGACGTTGCGCCGCTGCGACCCCTGCGGGGTCGAGCACCGAACTAGCCTACGATCCGGGGGTGTCACTCGCTGGCGCTCGTTCGACCCCCGGCTAATGGCTGTCATGCCTTCGGCATGAGGGTTGTGGATTGCGGCATGAAACATCAGTGGTGACGGCGCGTTGTTGATCACACTCCTGCTGGCATCGGTGCCGGTGCAGGGCGTTTCTTTCGTGTGCTGTAACCTGCGGCGCTGCCGAGCAGTTCGACGAGGCGGGTGATGTACTGCGGGAAAAGGTGGTTGGCGGTGACGTGTTCGTAGCCGGCACGGCCCATGCGTTCAGCGAGTGCGGGATCGTCGAGCAGTTTGGACATGCCGGCCGCCATGGCGTCGGTGTCGTGCACGGGACAGAGAATGCCGTTGTGGCCATCCTTCAGCCAGTAGGGGATTCCGCCCGCGTCGAAGCCGACACTGGGCAGAGCGTGAGCCATAAACTCGTAGCCGACCAGCGGCATCGGTTCGGGCCAGACGGAAGGTACGACAGCGAGGCGGGCGCGCCGATAGAGCTCGTTGAGCTCAGCTTTTTCGAGGCGACCGGTGAAGGTGACGCGTTCGGCGAGGCCGAGCTTTTTGTTGAGTTCAACGCAGGCATCGAAATGCGATCCGGTGCCGGCGATGACGGCGGTCCATTCTTGGTCCTCGATCTTCTTCAGTGATTGCAGCATCAGGTCGACGCCTTTGCCGCGCAGCAACTGACCGACGAACAGCACGAGTTTTTCCGAGTAGTCGGTTTTTTCGATTTCAGCGACCGCGGGAGCCGGCGGATGAACGACGATGCGTTTGGGATCGAAGCCATGTTTCACCAATTGCTCACTCATGTAGTCGGCGACGGTAATGTTCAGATCGAAGCGCTTTGAGAGTTCGATCTCGCGAAGTTTTTTGCCGGGCCAGGCGAGTTTTACGGGTAGGGGCCCTTCGCGATCACGCAACACACCACAGGTCAGCGCACAATGGTAGCCAGCTTTCTTGGTGCAGATTTTTCGGTTCCAGGGAAAGTAGCGCGAGCTTCGCTGACAGTAGATGTCGTGGTCGTGCATCATGCGCACGAGCGGAATTTGTGTGTGCGTCAGAGCGTCGAGCACGTCGAGGTTGGCGAGCTTGTGCACGTAGGCGACATCGGGATTCCAATCCTTGGCGGCGAGCAGCGCGCGACGCCATCCATCGAGGTCATCGTCGTGAGCGTTTTCCCACTGAAACGCGGTCTCAAAAGGCGCGAGAAATTCGTCGGTGCCCACGCCGGTTTTCCGGCCGTAGAGCAGGGCGGGGGCCATGCCGCGCTCGCGCAGCGCGGTGGCGACCTGGAGGATGTTGGTTTCGGCGCCACCAGCTTTGCCGGCGACGTCATGAACGATGAGGACCTTCACGAAAAGTATTGAATAATGGGAATTTTACGAATTTCCATAATATACAGGTATTTTTGTGAATGGAAAGCGCAGATAGGCGGACTATCGAGCGGATCCAGCGCTTGGCCCAAGGATGCAAAAGAGTCGTGTTCGAGTGCGTATTTCGGCTGATCCGTTTGCTTTTATTTACCGGAAAGTGCCACAGTATCGTCAGCTTCGTCGCGTAACTTAGAACCCTCGTACCATGACTGCGGAAACCTTTTCGATGGCGTTGAGTTTTGTGGTGCTTGCCGTGGTATTCTGGTGCTTCGTTAAGGAGTGGGTGGCGGCAGAAATTGTAGCCCTCGCGGGCATGTGTGCGTTGCTGGCGTTCGGTATCCTGGGCGAAGACGATCTGAAAGTAGTCTTCGGCAATCCGGCGCCACTTACGATCGGTGCGATGTTCGTTCTGAGCGAGGCGCTGATCCGGACCGGAGCGATAGATTGGCTGGCGCACAAATTTGAGGCTTGGGCAGGGACCTCGCCGCGGCGTGTGATCGTGGTGTTGGCGGTCATCGTGATGCCGCTATCCGCGTTCCTCAATAACACACCTGTGGTCGTGATTTTTCTCCCGGTGCTGTTGGCGTTCTGCCGCAGTTCGGGTTTCAAGCCGAGCAAGCTTTTGATTCCATTGTCGTTTCTGAGCATTCTCGGCGGCACGATGACACTGATCGGGACATCGACGAATCTTCTGGTGGCGGGCGTTGCAGTGGATTCCGGTCAGCCTGCATTTGGCATCTTTGAAGTGTCCTCCCTGGGAGTCGTCTATGCCATTATCGGCTTTTCGTATCTGTATTTTTTCGGCGGAAAATTGCTTCCCGACAGAGATACCTTGAGCAGTTTGGTGGACACCGAAGACACTCGACGCTTTCTGAGTGCTGCAGAAATATTGAGAGACTCGCCGCTGAGCGGGCAGCGATTGATCACTCACCCTCTATTCTCGGATCGCAAACGGACCATCGTCTACGAGGTCGTCAGGCGTGGGCACAGGGTTGACGATGTGCCGCTCGATGCCTTGGTTATCGAGGAAGGTGACGTGCTGTGGTTCCGTGCGACGACCAATCAGCTCTCCGAAATTCGCGCCACGGATGGGATTTCCCTTCTGCACGAACGATTGCAGGCGGGTGCTGCAAACGGTGACAACAAGGAGAGCGACGGCGACGAGGTAAATGCCAAGGTAGAGCGGAAGATTGAAGTAACAACGGTTGAAGCGATCATCGGTCGTGTCAGTTCGATGATTGGCCGAACCATAAGAGAATCAAATCTGCGTCGTCGCTACGGAGTTGTGGTGGCGGCGGTGCATCGTAATGGCGAGAAAATCGATGATGGCTATCAGGACGTTCGCTTGGCGTTCGGTGATACCTTGCTAATCGAGGGACCGGCACAAAATCTGGCGCGCATGCAGCGGGAGGAAGATTTTCTCGCCTTGAACGAGAACAAGCTGCAGGCACCCCGAAAGTCTAAAGCGCTGACTGCGGTTGTCATCCTGTCAGCGGTGGTCGTCTGTTCCGCACTGGAGGTGATGGCCATTTCCACCGCTGCTCTGAGCGGTGCGGTTGTGGTGATCCTGACACGCTGCGTGGACCTGCGCGATGCCTATCGCAGCATCGAGTGGTCGATTCTTTTTCTCATCTATGGAATGCTTGGGATCGGTCGTGCGCTGGAGATAACAGGTGGTGCGGAGTTCATCGCCATGCAGGTGGTTGGTTTGATGAAAGACTTCGGTCCGGTGGCGATCCTCGCGGCGATTTATATGTTGGCATCGGTGCTGACCGAGTTTGTCACCAATAATGCGGTTGCGATTTTGTTGACGCCGGTGGTGATATCCATCGCCGGGACACTGGGCGTCGATCCGCGACCGTTCATCGTGGCCGTCATGTTTGGGGCCAGCGCCAGTTTTATCACTCCGATCGGGTACCAAACTAACACCTACGTCTACGGCGCCGGCGGCTATCGCTTTGGCGATTTTCTGAAGATTGGCATCCCTCTCAATCTGATTCTTTGGGCGGCGGCAGTTTACCTGATTCCCAAATTTTGGCCTTTGTAGGAAATTCGCGGCGGCCGGAATGCGTAAAGCTTGATCAAGCGGAAATCTTCATTTCTACTTGGGCCCCTGTATCGCGAGGCGCTGGCCGCAGCGAGCAATGAGCTGCAATCGTCCAGAGCCATGGCAAAAAAGTCTAACATCCTTAAGGAACTGCGCGACTTCGGCAATGTCTCGACTGCACCGCGACATTTCGATGAGGTTCGTGGGTATGACAAACTTCAGGGAGATCTGCTGCGTCATCTGAAGCGGGCAAATCGAAAATCGTTCGTGCTGGTCGGCGATTCGGGTGTGGGCAAGTCGAGCGTGCTCGAAGCGCTGTTCCGCGATCTGGTGCGCAAGAAGAATGGCGACTGGATAATTCTGGAAACTTCGACCGCGCAGATGCTCAGCGGCACGCGCTACATTGGCGAATGGGAAACGCGGCTGACCAACCTCGCCGAACTGGCGACGGTCGACAAGAAGGTCATCATATACTTCACCGATGTCCAAAATCTGCACGGTGCCGGGCGTAGCGCGAACGACAACGGCAACATGGCCGATGCCCTGTCGCCTTATCTCGAGCGCGGCGAGGTCATCGTGGTTGGTGAGTGTACTGCCGAGGCATTTCGGAAAGGCGTCGAGAGTGTGCCTTCGATTCACAAGCACATCACGGCGTTTAATTTGCACCCGACCAGTGGCGAGGAAACCAACCGACTGGTGCGCTATGCCTTCGCCGATTTGAACCGAGCGTTCGAAGCGGAAACCGGATCGGCGCTGCTGTTGCCCGATGTCACTCTGAGCTCTATCGAGCAGTACAGCGGTATCTATTTTCCCGGCACCGCTCAACCGGGTGCAGCGATTCAACTGCTCCAGCAGATTGTCGAAAAACGCCGCGACGAATTCGACGAGGCACAGAGCCAACCGAAGTCGAAAGCAAAGATCTCGACCTCGTCGCTGTCGCTTGGCCAAAAAGATATCATCATCGCGCTGCATCGGCTCTCTGGCTTGCCGCTTGATCTGCTCGATGATTCGGTGCCACTCAGTCTCAAGGCGGTGCGTGAGTATTTCGATGCGCGCGTTATCGGCCAGGACGAGGCGGTATCGAAAGTCATCGACGTGGTCACCATGATCAAAGCAGGGCTCGCGGATCCCGGTAAACCGGTCAGTGTCATGTTGTTCGCAGGTCCGACCGGTGTCGGCAAGACCGAACTGGCCAAGGCTTTGGCAGAGTTTTTGTTTGGCTCGCCGGATCGAATGATTCGCTGCGACATGTCCGAATACAAAGACTTCAACGCCTTCGAAAAGCTCATCGGTCGGCCCGGTGCAAATGGCAAAGACGACGCGGCACCGAGTCTGGCGACGCGGGTGCGCCAAAAACCATTTTCGGTGGTGTTGCTCGATGAAGTTGAAAAAGCTCACACCAATGTCTTCGACGTTTTGCTTCAAGCCTTCGATGATGGGCGGCTTTCGGATTCGGGTGGCAACACCTCGAACCTGACCCAGACGATCATCATTTTGACGTCGAACTTGGGCAGCGACCTGGCCACACCACAGCCGCTAGGCTTTGATCGAAAAGGCTTCGACCGCGGCGAGGCGGTGCAGAAAGCCTTGCGTGGTTTTTTCCGTCCGGAGTTTCTCAACCGTCTCGATCACGTCGTTCGCTTTCGTTCGTTGGAGCGGGATCACATGCGCACGCTGGCCCGCCGCGAACTCGGTCGGGCCCTTTTGCGCGGTGGTTTGATCCGTCGTGAGCTGCGCGTCGATGTCGATCCGTCAGTGATCGATCTGCTGGTCAAGCATGGCTACAGCGAGCTCTATGGTGCCCGACCCTTGCGGCGTGCGGTCGAAGAACATGCCGTTCTTCCGGTGGCGCGGCGTATCGTCGGCCTCGGCGATAAAGGTCGCGGCTCGTTGCTTCGCCTCGTGGTCAAAAACGGAGGCGTCAGCGTGGTCGTGGTTGAGGATCGGCAGACTCGCGTTGCGGAACGAATCACACGTGGCATCGAAGTGGTCGACCCGGTCGGCGGCACGAAAAAGCGAGTCAGTGCGGCGGAGGTAAAACGCGAACTGGAAGATTTGGCAGTTCTACTTTTTAAGCTGCAGGAAAAGTGTGAAGCTTCGCAACTCGACCAACGCAAAACTGAATTACTCGAGCGGTCAGTGGCCATCGATTTTTGGGACGACACCAAGGCCGCGCGCGAAACTCTCGGCGAGATCTATCGCATCGAAAGACTCAGCGAGGCTGTTATGAAAACGCTGCAACGTCACGATCGACTGGCGCAAAAATTTGAGGCGGTGCGCAAGGCTGGCGACGTTGACGCCCTGCGGCATTTGATTCTCGATCTGCATGCCGTCGAGCATTTTGCCGAGCTGGTGCGTTATGGTCTCGAGTGTGGAGATCGCGAGGATCGCCGCGATGCATTTGTGGTTGTGCGTCTGGTCGATGACAGTGCCGAGTCGGATCTGGTCGCCAAGCTCGCCAGTAGTTACCTGCAGTGGGCCCAGCGCAAAGGTTATGGGGTTCGCGTCGTGCACGAGGAAGCGGTTACGGGTTCGGCTAAGCTGACCCGTGAGGCGGTCATCGAAATCACCGGTCCGGCGGTTTATGGCGTGCTGCGCGCGGAGGAAGGCCAGCACGAGTTTGTGTTCGGCAAAACCGCCCGGCTGGCGCGACGCAATCGTTTTGTCAGCGTGCGTGTGCTTGGCACACCGGCGGCGGAGCTCGAAGTAGTCAATATGCAGGTGCGTGCCAAGGCAGCACGAGGTAAGGCAGTGGTCGCGGATCGCATCCGCGCGAGAGTCAGTGCCAACGACCGGGTCAGCGGCAAAAGTGTTGCCATAATCTCTCCGCTACCAGCAGATCAGGCAGAGGAGGCGGCAGAAGATCTGCTCGCCGCTGAAATCGAACGCTCGTTCGATACCGATGCTGATGCCGGCCTGATCGTGCGCAAATATCAAATGACCCCTTCGGCTTCGATCAAGGACGTTCGCGCTCCAAAGATCGCCGTCAACGCCCGCGACTTCTGGCGGGGCGAGATCGACGAACTGTTGCGCGCCGGTATCAAGTGGCGGATGGCTGAATAGGCCGATGAAGACGTCGTTTTCGATAATAAGGCAAGCTCCCGAACATCACTTACCAGTTGGTAATTGACGGTGACTTTCCAGCCCAATAGTTTCGCAATCGAGGGCTTCAAGCTTGTCTGTTGACGGTCCTCAAATGCTCAGACCTTATCAAATGATCGCTTTTCGCACTCTCGCCGCCGCTTTGGTTCTCAGCACGCTTTGCTGCTGTTCCGAAAAATTTCCCGATGTTGTCGCACGGCATCAGTCTGAGTTTGATGCGTTTAAGGCTGAGCTTGCAAGCATTCCTGCCGTGCTTCCTGAGAAGCCAGTCGTAGTATCGCTCTCGGAGCCGTTGGACCCTGCCCCTAAATTCGTCCGCGATGATCTGGCGGCTTCGAATGTAATGATCACGCCAATCGAACTATTGACCACTCCAGATGCCAAGTTGGATAAGAGCGCACAGATGGATTTTTATTCCAACGAGGTGAAAAATTTATTCATCTGGGCGGATCAACAGGATGGCAAAGCGATGGACAGTTTTGAGCCTGACCTGATGGCCGCGTTCAAGCTCCGCTATGTGGTTGTCTACCGAACAGCCGCGATACAGGTGCCGAGGATGGTCGACGAGAAGACCTACGAACAGGGATTTGTCGTGATCGATGTGAATGTCTACGATCGCGTGGCAAAGAGAATTGTTTGCTCGTTTCCAGTGGCTGCTAAGGCCGAGGATAAGGTCAGCTTTCAATACCGCGAAAATCAGACGGCGAGCACTGTTGGCATGCAGCACGCGTACAGCACCATGTGGACCAATGCCGGTAAGGCGCTATTCGAAAAGTTGGCTGAGAATACTGGCGGCACTTTTGACGAATAATCAAAGCGGTCGTGCCGGCTACGACAGGATTTCTTTGAACCGTCGCAGGTTGAGCACCATGCACGGGCCGAGGATGAGCAAGCCGCGCCAGGCGAGATCAATGAAGGTGCTCTCCGGGCTCATCGGGGCCAAGAGCAGAATGAGCGCGGCGGCGAGAGCAAAAACACCGAACGGCAAACCAGCGGCGCTGGCGTGGTAGCCGATGTAGCGCAGCGGTTTCATCTCGGTGAACTGGAACAGCTTGGGCATCAACCAGCCCCAGTTGAACAGCAGACTGGTGATCAATGTTGCTGTAGCAACTCCGACGATGCCGAATCTGAAAGCGAATGCGACCGAAAGCACCAGGTTAGCAATCGCCTGGCCCATGGTGATTTTCAGGAGTAGTTTTTCGTGACCGGACATGACCAGTACGTTGCGCGCGCAACCGGAAGTGATCTGTGAATTGAATACGGCGAGCAACAGGATCTGACCGACCAGCCAGGCTTCGCGCGGAACTTCTTCGAGACCGGTCAGAAGCCGAATCAGCGCGTCGAGGTAGAATGCGCTGATCAGATAACACGGTGTGACGATGAGGAACATCAGGCGCGAGGTGCGCAGCAGCAGTTCACGCAGTTCCTTGGTGTTATTGCGACCGGAAAGGAAGGCGGCTGCCGGTGTCACGGCACGCGAGATTTGCTGGGAGAAGAAGATCAGCATTTCGCCGATTTTGTATCCGGCCTGATAGATCGCGACGGCGCTGATGGAGACCACTGTAGCGACGACGGCTTGATCGGTTCTGGTCAGTACCAGAGTCGAACAGGTGATCAGGTAAGCGCTGATGGAAAAAGCCAGTTGGCCCTTGATGTGATGCAGTCCAAAATGCCTGGGCGACAGCGACAGGCCACGCATTTTCTTGAGGACCGTGCTGCCGGCGATCAGGTTCGGGGCCGAGCCGGCGATAGCGCTGATGAACATGATCATCGCGAACGATTGATCGCTGGAGATCGCCCACAGCATGCAGCAGAAATGAATTATCGTGGTACCGATGCGGAACCAGTTGGCGAGATCCATGCGCTGCATGCCTTCGAGCATGACCGGGAACAGGCCGGTCGGAAGGATCAGCGCCATCCCGGCGAAAAAAACGAACCAGGCGCGGCTGAACTCGGCGACGTATTCGGGAGGCACATGGATAGCTGCGAACATCAGCGGACGCGCCGGTATGCTGAGCAGGAACATGCCCACGCCAATACCCGCGAAAGCCCAGAAAACCGAACTGAGCAGCGGACTGAGTCCTGAAAAATCTTTCGCGTCAGCCTGTTGGGCGACCGCCTTTTGCACCGATAGTCCAAGACCGAAATCGACCAACGCGGCAAATCCGAACAACGACCAGAGCAGCGCCCAGAAGCCAAACTCGACGTTATCGAAACGTGAGAACAGCAGCCGGAACAGCACCAGTCCCAGACCGACCCGAAGCACGAACGTGGCGTAGGCACTGATGGTGTTGAAAACGTAGCGGCGCTTCCAGTTCGAGCCATCGCCATCTCCGCTTTCGGGGGGCGTTAATGTCACGTCGTCGTCCATCGAATCAGCTGACCAGGGCGCGGCCGGCAAGTGATAAGCCGGCGGCATTGGGTTGGGTTTCAGCAGCACAATCGGTGCCGTTAAGCAGAGCGTGGTAGATACGAATGAACTGCAGTGCCTTGGCGTCCCAAGTGTAGTGTTTGAGCACAAACTGACGGCCACGAACCCCGTATTTGATGGCGGTCGAGGGATCGTCGGCGAGGGCTTCCATCTGCTTTCGAAATCCAGCGATGACGTCGTCGCGTTCGCCCATGGGCACGCGGAAACCGATGTGGTCGGTGAGCAGTTCGGTGGGTCCACCGTAGTCGAGAATGACGGGAGCCAGTCCCTGTGCCATCGCTTCGAGAACCACACCGCCGCCAAATTCACGCACGCTGGGAAAGCCGAACACGTGCGCGCGGCCGAGACGTTCGGCGACTTCGCGATGTTCGATCCAACCGGGCAATCCGAGTTGTTGCTCGCTGAGTCCTTCGGCTTCGCGGCGCTTGCGCAGGCCTTTGAGCAGTGGACCGTCGCCAAGAATATCGAGTGTAAGGCGTCCGTCCCTGATCAGTGGCAGGCACGCTTCGAGCAACATATCGGCACCTTTATAGGGGACCAGGCGACCGGCAAAAACGACGCGCAGCGGGCCATCAGTCGACTTTTTCGGGGGTTCGGGAAAGCGCTCGGGATCGATGGCGTTCTCGGGAATGTAAAAGGTCTTCTCCCGTGCCCACTTTGGCAGCTGATCGACGACGGCGCGCGAAGCAGCGATGATCGCTGCGGAATTTTTCAAAGTGCTGCGCCGGGCCGGCGACAAGTGGTGCACGTTGCGGACGTAACTGAGCCACTCGCGTTCGGCGCGGCGCAGGTGAGCGAAAGGTTTTGGCCAGGGCGTGCCGCCATTGATCGGTCCGGTGATAAACGGCACACCAATCTCTGCGCAGCGTTTGGCGAGAAAGCCGTTGTTGGTCGGACTCATCGGTGTGACCCGATGGACGATGTCGTAATCGCCAGCTTCGAGTGCTTCGCGAAAGTGCTTCCAGACACGTTTTTCAAACAGCGGATAGGTCAGCGCATGCAGCGCCGTGTACGTCGTCCAACCGAGTTGGGCCCCGCCACGGAAGATTTTTGAAATGGCGTGGGCGAGATGTGTTGCGGCGCGGTTATCGATGGCAGTGAATTGGCTTTTGTCGAGCCCGGTGCGCAGGATGGCGTCCGCATTTCGCTTTTCCGTTGCGAGGTGCACATCGGCGTAAGCTGCAAGCGCACGACTCGCTGACCAGCCGATCAACGCGACCGAAGTCAGTTCCGGATTGGCCGCTTCAGCGACCGCAAGCACGCGCAGCCGGCGTCCGCCTTTCTGGTCGGGACGGGTGGGTTGTGGCGGCACTTTGGGGAAGGTGGCAGTCGGGCTCATGGTGAAATTTTCTCAGCAGATTCTTCGGGTTTGCGAAGATCCCAGACGATGCCGTGCTCGCTTTCATGGAGTCGCGGAAACTCATCGATGGCGATCAGCAGTTGGTGTTGAACTGGCCACTCGCCGTCGGGCGCCGCCGAGGTGATGACGAAATCGACTTTGGCAGCCCGCAAATTGTTGATCAGTTCAATGGCTGCCAAGTTTGCCTCGCCGTGGTGGCGTTCGTAGGTCCAAAAGTCCTCGTCCGGGGCGCGTTCGTTGCCACGGAGATGCATCGGTGTGTAGCGCTTGCCGTTGCCGAGCAGTCGCACTGGTTGATACTGCTGGCGACGTCCTGCGAGGGCGTAGCCCTGGTAGAGCCAACCGTTGAATTGAGCGATCGTCGATCCAGCCGGTAGCTTTTCGACTTGGGTGAGAATCGGATTTTCAGCGGCGAGTCGGTCGGTCGAACGCAGGTTGAGCGGCACCGTAGCCAAGGCGATGACTGGCAGCATAAGTGCCGCGTAGCGAAATGCTGGAAAGCGAATACCCGGTAGGCGAGGCGCGATTTCCAGCGCCGCAAATGCCACGAGAGTTACGCCGACGATGGCGGCGATGATCGGCTTGCCAAAGCTGATCGCAAACGGTGCTGTAAACACAGCGAGTAACACGCCCAAAACCAGCAAGCGATGCCAGAGTCGGTTTAAGTTGGGCATTCTTCGCAGAAGCTGCACCGAGAGCAAACCACCGACCAAGTAAAGAAGATTGAGGTAGCGACCGGTCGACTCAAGACCGCCGACTTCGTTGGTTCCCGAGAAAGGAGTGATCGGAAAAAACGCCGTGGCGACCGCCGCGACAGAGAGCAGCGAGATTACGATCAGGCCTTGGTCAGGCGATAGGTGTTTTCGACGAATGATGGCTAACAGGCCGGTCATCAACCCTGACATAGCGACTACAGCGATCGGAAACGGGCGATTGATGAAGCCGTTGAACAACTGTTGCCACTGTTCGGGCTCGAGGCCGGCGGCGATAACGGAGGTTAATTTGGTGGGATCCTGATCGACAGCACCGAACGGCCCTTCGAATGGACCAGCCGCCGCGGGATAGACGGGATTTCCGGTGAGCACCCAGTTCCTGAAGTACCAGTAGAATCCAGCACACAGCACCGCAGCGGCGACCAGAAAACATGCGCCGATCGCTTTGGGGAACGGGCAGCGCTTCAGGGCGACTACCGCGAAAATCAGACAGAGAGCGCCGACGGGCGGAGCGTAGGAGATCTTCATGCCGACCGCGAATCCGGCACAGGCGCCACCGATCAGGGCGAGCGGCCAATTGATCGAGCGTTTGGCATCGTTCAGCGATGCGAGCAAAAATGCCACGGCAGCAAGGACGATCACTGGCGGCGAGAAATCGAGGTCGGTGAACGAGGTAATCCCAAAAAATGTCGGCGTCGATGCCAACACGAGAATGGCAGGAAGCAATTGCCAGCGCTTTGAAACGTTCAACTCGTCGGCGAAGTGTAGACTCAGGGCGATGAACAGGGCCAGGTAGATCAGACCATTCACCGGCACGGCTCCGTCGTGACCGAAGGGCAGCATGAACCACAGGCTGAGCAGTTCGCCGTTGAGTGGAAAGTAGGCCTGGTAGGTGCTCGGAACGATGCTGAATTTACCATCGCTGAGCCACTCGGCGATGATCGCGGCGTGATAGGTTTTGTCGTCGTTAGTAATGTAAGTGCCTAGCGCGAGGTTGCGCACCAGCCACCACGCCCCGAGTCCGATTGCGATCGGCAGAAGCGGCGACCAGTCGAGAAGGTAGTGGGGGCGAATCATCAATGGCCCGCGTTCGGGACTGCGATCGCGTTTCAGGGCGAAGGCGGCAGTGAGAGCCGGGGCGATCAACAGTCCGGCGGCAATGTGCGCGTCGAGTAATCCGAGGCATCCGAGCAGCAGTGTGAGCAGGCTGACGATCAGAATGTAGGCGGCGATTCCGGCGGCGATGCGCAGTGCCGGAGTAAATTCAGCGGACACGGCGTTGCGTGCGATCGCCAGCGCGATCACTACGGCGGCAAGGTTGCCTCCGATAAATGCAATGGCGTCGGCAGCGTTCATTGATCGTTGGCTTCGGCTACGATGGCCGGACGAAGGTCCCAGATCACGGCGTTTTTGGATTTGGCAAAAATCAAAATATCGAGGGTGCTAAGCCAGGCGTGTTGGGTTGGCCATGCGTCGCCGCGATGAGGCATGGATGGCGTAACCACAAAGTCGACTTGTGACTCGCGTAAATTCGATAGAAACTGATTGGGATCGACTTCGACCTCGCGGTCGAAAGCGTAGTCGAAAAAATTGCGACCGCCGTGCATGTCGTCGCGTTCGTGCAGGGCAACCGCAGGAGTTCCGTCGGCCGAAAGTCGCAAAGGCTCGTGCTGAAAGCGCCGCCCGTAGAGAGTGTAGAATTCCGGGCGAAGACCAAAATACATGGCTACCCGTGAACCTTCGGGGAGCTTGTCGATTTGCGCATTCATCCAAGTCTCATGGTGCATCCGGTCAGTCGAGTGAAGGCTGAATGGAGCAGCAAAAGCGGCGGCTGCAATGGCAAGGGTGATGATTGAGAGCCAGACCGCCGGGTGGTTTGCCATCGACGAAATTCGATTGGTGATCGCTTGAGGCTGATAGGCGAGCACTTGCAGGATCACGTGACAGATCAAGGCGACACCGAGCGCGGCGCAGGCGAATAATGGATCGATCGCGAGTCCGATAGGTACGGTCAGCAGGAGCATCAATCCGAGAAAGATGGCCCATTGTTCTCTGCGTCCGAGGACGGGGGATTCGATCCATGCGAGCAGTCGGGGAAGTAGCAGGAAACCGCATAGGTAAGCCAGCGTCAGGTAGCGGCTGGAGCCTTTCAGGTAGAAATTTCCATCGTCGCCACGAGCTGAGAATGGCATCCATGGAAACAGGCTTACGCAAACGACGGCGAACACGGTTAATGTTACCGCAGTCGCGGCGGGCACACCGCGCGACCCGAGGCGAAGGCGCACCACTGCGAGGACAGAAACGACAATGGCGAAGAAGGCGAGCATGGCGTGCGTGGCGGGCCATGCGAACAGTAGTTCAGCAATCTCGGTATATTCGGTGACGCCCAGATCGCCGTGCTCAATCGCGCTGGCGAGAGTGGTGGCATACTGCTCTCGACCACCGAATGGGCCGGCAAAGGGACCTATTTTGGCAGGGTAGAGCGGGTTTCCGGTGAGTAGAATATTCCTCACATACCAGTAGGCTCCGGCGCAGGTCGCGGCGATGAAGAAGCTCAATCCGTTGGCGATGGTGCCGAAAAAGCTGAGACGTTTTACCGAAGGTGGTGCAGATAGGCGACCATCGCTAATCCGGCTGCGCAGGAAAATACGGCTGGCGACCATGATCATCAGGATGCCGGCGAGGGGGGCGAAGGTGGACTTCATGCCGACGGCGAAACCGGCGAAAGCTCCGGCGATGATGACTTGTCGGCGCCGCGCAGGTGAGGTATCGCGGCAGCCGATGGCGAGGGCTGCGAGCAACGTGACCGGTGCGGCAATGTCGACGTCGGCGAACCAATTGCACTGACCGACGATCTCGGTTGATGACAGGAACAGGATGGTAGGAACAAGCCGGCTCCACAGTGGCAGGTTCCAACGTCGACCAAATTCGAGGCTGAGCGAGATGAACAATCCCCCGTAAACAAGAGCGGTCAGCGGCACGGCGGCGTCGTTGCCAAATGGCATCATGAACCAGAGCGGCAACAGCTCGGCGTTGAATGGATAGTAACTCTGGTAACTGAAAGGGGTGAGATCGATTCGACCACTGAGCATCCACTGAACGAGACTGGGTGCGTGATAGGTCTTGTCGTCGAATGTTAGAAAGGTGCCTAGCAGCGTGTATTTGACCACCCAGATTGAAGCCAGTCCGATCACCAGAGCGAGCATGGGGGTTAGCAGTGTTTTCAGTTCGCAGCGCGCTGCAGCAGCATCGATCGGTGGCAGTAGGGAGTTGAGGTCGTAGTTGACGCGCTTGCGCCGCACGAGGCCGACGATGAGTGACGCGACGACGACTACGGCACAGGGACTCCACGGCTTGAGAATGCCGAATAAACCGAGTGCGAGGGTGGTCAGGCTGGTGATCAGCAGGTAGCTGCCGAAGAGCGCGGTCCAGCGCACCGGCAGCGACCGATCGCGGCAGGACGTAGAGGCGAAAACGGCCGCCAGAAAAAGGGCGGCCGCATTGCTCAGGATGAATAGGACGGCGGCAGACGCGGTCATTAATCAGTGGTAAAGACGGATCAAGGAAGCAGAATGGAGGCAACGAAAGCGGCAGCGGTGCAGGCACCAAGTGCCCAGCTGATGCGATCTTTGATGGAAAATACGATCGGGTCGTCGTGCATCTCGCCACGACTGGTGGCGATCCACAGTCGGCACTGCCAGAACAGTAAGACTGGCACGATGGCCCAGAGGGCGCTGGGGTGGGCGTAGGCGGACTCGGCGACGTTGCTGTGGACGTAGAGGCTGAGCACCAAAACGGAGGCGAAGCTGGCGGAGACGCCAAAGCGTTCGAGCATATCCAAATCCCCGATGCCATAGCCGCGATTACCGAGGTGTTGTTTGCCGGCGTCGCGGATGCGGATCAGCTCGGCGCAGCGTTTGAGAAAAGCGAGTCCGAGGAACAGGAAGCAGGAGAAACCGAGCAGCCAGATCGTGGCGTGGTTGTCAGTGGCGATACCACCACCGACCACGCGGGACGTGTAGAGAAAGGCGAGAATGAAGACGTCGACCAATAGGCGACGTTTCAGATGCAGAGAGTAAGCCTGCGAAACGGCGGCGTAGACGGCGAGAATGATCGCGGCCGGCCAGGAGATTACCAATGCGATGCCGAGCCCGGCAAAAATCATCAAAGGAGTACCGATCAATCCAGCTAGAAGCGGCAGTCGACCGCTGGCGAACGGGCGTTTGCATTTGTGATGGTGAGCGCGATCGGCTTCGAGATCGAGCAGGTCATTGCTCAGGTATATACCTGACGCAACGAAACTCCATGCGATGAACATTAAGCCGCCGGCGATCATGACCGGCAACTCGTTGTAAGTGTGCGAGGTGATAACCGGCACGAAAACGAGCACGTTTTTCACCCACTGGTAGCAGCGGATGGCGCGTAGAAATTGGAGGATCGAATTGCCGCTTCCGGCGAAACTGCGGTTGGGTTTTCCCGACAGTTCGATCAGGTGTCGAGTCGACGCACTGGCACCGACGGTGATCACTGATCGGCTGTGTTCCCATACGGCGAGATCGGCTTTGCTGTCGCCGGCGTAGTCGAAGCAGTTGCTACCGAACCGCTCGATCAGTGCTTCGGCTTTGTTGGAGCCTTTGAGATTGACCTCTCCGTCGGAGGCGAGGACTTCATCAAAAAGACCGACGTGTTCGGCGACGGAATTGGCAATGCGGGAGTCCGCTGCGGTGACGAGATAGAGTTTGCGACCGCGTCGCTTTTCGTCGTGCAGCCAATCAAGCAGTTCTTGATTATACGGCAGCAGCGATGCGTCGATCTCAGCGCGTTGGGCGAGTTGGCTTTTGAGAAAGGCGCGACCTTTAAGCAGCCAGAAGGGGACGCGAAATGCGAGTCCGGGTTGCGCCTTGAGCGCTGCCATCAGCGACTCGTAAAGCATGTCGGTGCGGACTAACGTGCCATCGAGATCGATGCAAAGCGGGACCTCCAGGCCATCCATCGATGTGTCGGTGGATGCATCGCGGGGCTCGCCTTTGGACCGCTCATGAAGAGAGGTGATTGGAACCTGGATAGGCATAAAATGTTCGCTAAGCTATGGAAAATATAAATCTTACTACAAATTACTCGATAAGACAATTTGAAATGTTATGAAAATAGTTATAAATTATGGTAATTTACGATTAAAGTATGTCCTGTAACGAATCAAGTCGGCCGACGGTGACCATCGTCAGTGCTGCCGACGCCGGCTATTTCTGGGGTTTGTATCTGCTTGCCGCTTCGGTGGCGAAGTCGGGTATGGGATTTCCGATGAATCTCCTGATCAAAGGCTTCAACGATACTCAGCGCCGATTGCTGGAGCAGTTCGAGGGTGTGTCACTCCATGAGATCTCGGACGACAGCGCCCGCAATCTTTGCATGCGCAAAGCCGAGGCCTTTTCCCACGCCAATACGGATTATATCGCCTGGCTGGACTCGGATTGTGTCGTGGTCGGCGATATCAGTAAGTTGATCATTCCGAAAAATGGTGAGATGCAACTGCGTCTGCGCCTGCCGTTTGAAACGACGGAGGCATTTTCACATTTTTATGAAGATGGCGAAAAACGCGAGGGGCTGGCCCGTGCCGTAGCGAAGACTTGGCAAGAAGATGTAGGCGAACGCGATGAACCGAGACACGACTCGATCGCCTCATCGAATTGCTTTGTCGTGCATCGTCGCCACTTGCCGTTCATCGCCCGCTGGGAAGAACAGATCAAAAAGGTGCTGCCGTCAGAGAACTCAGGTGTCGTGAACTACGAGTACGCACACTACTGGCAGACTGATGAGTCGGTCTTGAACTCACTCATTCTGTTTGCGGACGATGCTCCTGAGGTCAGCGACTATCAGATGGGTGATCGCGATGGCGCGCACGTTGCGCACTTTGTTCTGCAACCTAAGCCCTGGGTGAAGTGGACGCGCCGGCACATCCGTTACATGCCATTTACTTTCGATCTACTCGACTGGGTCGAGGAAAATGGATTCGATCTACCCGACGAGATCCCGCCAGCACTGCGTCGCAGTCGCGGTTGGATCAATACCTTGGAAGCCTACGCGATCACCGCCTATCAAGAGACGAGATACTTCGGCGGCCGTGTGCTGCGTCGGGTCGGTGCGATCGCGTGAGCAATCGCTGCGTGTTCACGTATCGACAAATCAGTCGTCCGAGGTGCCGCCGGCTGAGTCGGCGAGTTGGGAGTCTTCGGGTGGAAGGGTTTTCTTGAAGCGGCTCTTGTCGATCGCTTTCATGTAGGCTTCAAGTGGTGAACACCTGCCGTCGACCAGCACTTTCCAGATCGCATCGTCCATGAACTGCATGCCGTGTTCTCGGCCACCGGTGATGATGTCGGTCAATTTCTGGGTCGCACCTTCACGAATGATGGAAGATACGGCGGGCGTTGAGACAAGGATTTCGTTAACGGCGACCCGGCCGGGTTTGTCGCATCGCTTCAACAGTAGCTGGGCGACGACGCCGCGCAGTGATGCCGAGAGCATGGTCCGCACCTGTGATTGCTGTTCGGACGGAAATACATCGACGAGTCGGTCAACGGTCTTGCGGGCATTGTTGGTATGCAGGGTGCCGAATACCAACAAGCCGGTCTCGGCAGCAGTCAGCGCCAACGAAATGGTTTCCAAGTCTCGCATTTCTCCGACCAGAACGATGTCGGCATCTTCTCGCAGGGAAGCGCGCAGCCCGTCGGCGAAACTCGGGGTTTGGATCGGGACTTCGCGCTGGGAGATGATGCTCTTTTTGTGTGAGTGAACGAACTCGATCGGTTCCTCGACGGTGATGATGTGCCGAGAGTAGGTGCGGTTGATGTAATCGATAAGCGCGGCGAGCGTCGTTGATTTCCCCGAACCCGTGGGGCCGGTGACGAGCACCAGACCGGAGCGCATATCGCCAAAACGGCGCACGGCATCGGGGATGCCGAGCTCTTCGAGCGACATGATCTTGGTCGGGATCAGTCGGAATACCGCAGCGAGTCCGTTCTTCTGTTTGAAGTAGTTACAGCGGAATCGCGAGTCCTCATCCATCTCGTAGGCGAAGTCGAGGTCGCCTTTTTCAAGGTAGCGTTCAAAGGCACTTTCCTCGCAGATTTCCGCGAGCATGCTTTTCATCGTGTCGTGGGTGAGGATACCTTCGGCGATCGGTGAAACGGCGCCGTGCAGGCGAATCTTTGGCGGTTGGCCTTCACTGAGGTGAAGATCGGAAGCGCCGGTTTCAACGAGGTGTTGGAAGTACTGATCAATGACTGGCATGGGATCGGTGGTCGGGGACGATAAGACGGGAAACGGAATGAATAACTAGATCGTGGCTTGGCCGGGGCGGGTCATTTGAGTTCAATACCCAGAGCGGCGCGCACGTCAGGTGGATTGACGGAGCGGGCGATGGCTTCCTGGGCGGTGATGGTACCGTCCTCGACAAGGTCGATGAGGGCGTCGTCCATGAGGGTCATGCCGACGTTCTTACCGGTCTGCATGATGCCGGGAAGCATGAAGGTCTTACCGTCACGGATGGTGGCGGAGACGGCCGGGGTGTTGACCAACAGCTCGAGTGCCAGCGCACGTCCGCTGCCGTCGGCCTTTGGTACGAGTTGCTGGGAGACGATGCCACGCAGTGATTCGCCGACCATGATACGGATCTGCTCACGCTGTTCGGTAGGGAATACGTCAAGTACTCGGTCAAGAGTACGGGCGGCACTACCGGTGTGCAGGGTAGCGAGCACCAAGTGACCGGTTTCGGCAGCGGTTATCGCCAGCGAGATGGTCTCAAGGTCACGCATTTCACCGACCATGATGATATCCGGATCTTCACGAAGGGCAGCGCGCAGTGCGGTCGAGAACGAATCGGTATGGGTATGGACTTCGCGTTGGTTGACCTGGCATCCTGCAGACTCGATGACGTACTCGATCGGGTCCTCGAGGGTGATGATGTGATCTTCGCGCTCGTTATTAATCTCGTTAACGAGAGCCGCGAGGGTGGTCGACTTACCGGAACCAACTGCGCCGGTGACGAGGACGAGACCATTGTGATATTTGAGCAGGGGACGGATGGCTTCGGGCAGACCGAGTTCATCCATGGTGCGGATGTTGGTGCTGATCACGCGGAACACCATTTCCCAGCCGAGACGTTGTTTGACCACCGATGCACGAAATCGACCGAAGCCGGGGTCGTAAGCAAAGTCTACGTCACCTCGCGCTTCGAGGCGTTCGAGTTCCGACGCTGGTAGATACGATCGCGCGAGGCGCTCAGTATCCTCCGGAGTAAGCTCGATGGAGTTTTCCCAAATGGGTTGGAGCAACCCGAACCTGCGCCACGATGGCTTGCAGAAAGGGGAAAGGTGGACGTCGGAGCAATCGTACTCCTGAGCGAGTTTAAGGTAGTCGTCGACGTGGTCGCGAACGGCTATGAGATCAGACATGCTATCTTATACGATGATGTATAGGGGAGTCGTCAAGTGCTCGTCGCAATCTACGAGCGATTTTCCTCAATTTTCCGGGTCTTCAATCTCGACAGTCGCGGTGGTGTCGTCACCCATTTTGAACGATAGTTGACGTCCAATATAACTCGTCACTGCCATCCGGATGGCAGGGAGAGCCATTCTCGAGACCTGAGCCCCGAGAAATGCTACTGTACCGGCTACGATTCCCCTCACGGGAATCTCTTCCACTTTGCTGCCGCGTTTGTTCTTTCTTGGGCGCAACAGCGGACGAGAGATGAGAAAACCGATTAAAACGCTGGCTCCGAGCCATCCCGCTATGTGTCGCTGGTAAGAACTTTCTACTCGCCGGGAAACGCTCAACGATTCGCGCAAGTCCCCCAGATCCTCGGATAATTCCAAACGGGATTCTGCCATCGCAGCGATTAACTGAGCACGACTTAACTCCTGCAGTGGCGGTCCCTTCTCCGGGGAGGCGACCGAAGCGACTGCTTCTACCAGCTCGGTGGTGCCTAGCTGTTCGACGGATCTTTCTTGCTCAGCCATACTCGATCTTTTTCTAACTCATTTATAGTGTCTTTGAAAAGGGCTTGCTTGGGATATCGGCGCGACGCCAGGAAGAGAAGAACCCCGATCCCCAGGTGCCCGCAGCCAAACACCAGCACGGTGGTAGGCCACGACCATCCACCCTTGCCTACCAGGAGTGCCATTGCGAAAAACATCACGGCGAAATATCCTATGCCAAAGAAAATCGCCGCGACGGCCAGCAAGGCGACTTTTGTGCCAATGCCGACCCCGGCTTCCTTCAACTCAATGATGATGAGAATCGCCCGCATGTGAACGTAGTTCACCACGGTACTCAGGCCGCCCGTCAAAAGTTCGCCAAGTTCCCTGTCCGGGCGGGAAGGTTGTTTTGTCGGGCGACCGCTTGGCGGGTGCGTATTGGGAGGACCGTTCACGATGGGGTAGCTGAGGGGCGATGCGCTTTGAGCGGCTCAGCCATCTGTAGCGTTTGCTGATATGAGCCAAGAACGGGAGGGTCCCCGTTTCCGACTGGAAGTCAAAGCGGACAAGGCCGGAGACACAGTAGACGGCCCCGCTGTTGGATTTGGTCGCACAAAGACGGCTCTTCGGCGCCGAACGTGCTGATTTTAGCGTAAAACGCGGCCTACGATGAAGCCAATGCCAAGCGCGATAAGTACCGACTTCGCAGGATTCTCGCGGACGTAACGTTCGCCATCCTGACGGTAGTCATCGGCGGCGGTGCGTGCGCGATCGTATTGCTCCTCGGCGTAGAGGCGTGCGTCATGCGCTTTCTCAGTCGCAAGATCTCGGATAGTTCCTGCTCGCTCACGCGCAGCTTCTTTCAGTTCGTCAGCCTTCTGGGTTGCGGCATCGCGAAGATCTTCGGCAGCCTGAATAGCGTGGGACTTGCTAGCGGCGACCTTATCAGCAGGGTCGTTGGAGGCGGGGTTGGCGGCGGTAGTTGTTTTGGTGGTCGTGGTTTGTGAACTCATAGTATTTTAGAATGGTTGTCAGTTTCACAAATCAGCATGGCGCGTGCCAGTTGTTGTTCCGGCAAGTTTGCACATCCGCCAATTGAAAGCAAGATGCCCCGCTGCCGCCTGCTCTACTAAGCTGGGTAGTCTTGCCAATCGATGATTCGGCAGCGGCTCATGTCGAAAGGCGAAAAGGCGACCCGAACTTGTTGATCGCTCCAAGCCCCGCCGCAGCGGGGGCCGAGCTTGGGGACGACGCCGACGACGCGGTGGCCGTTGGCCATTTCGATGTCGTAGAGGCGGTCTTTTGTGCGTTCGGCGATGGGGGTGCCGATGGCGATGATGGAGGGGCGTTCTGGCATTCTGAAAAATTTAAATCGGGTTCAGATGGCGCTTGGAAGAGGAAGGCGCGAGAGCGAATATGGGCCATATCCATGCACTATGCACGGCGCGAGATTGCAGCATGCGGTATCGGGATCATCGGCTCAATATCAACCGATGTCCTGCCATTTCACCAGTGGTGACAACTGCGCCTGGCCATCCTGATGCCAAAGGGGGTGCGGATGTTGGGCTTCGCCAAGCGCACAGATCCTGCTGGCACCGAGATCGATGAGTGATTCGGCCAGGGCAGCGGTCAACGGGTGAACGGCGATGCTGCTCAAGTAAGGTCGCACCGTTCTCAATTCGTCGTTGAGATCGGCGATGCCGCCGTCGGGCAAAGGCTTGACAAATACGACGCGGTTCAGCGGCGAAACGGCAAACTGGGTTTCAGTTTCAAAAATGACTGTCCATTCCGATCCAGCGGGACTCTGCCAGATGGCGACACGCTCGTCGTTGGCAGCGCGGAAAGAGTAGCTGGCGCGCAGTGCGGTGATCGCTGCGGACTCGCCAGCGGAGATGTCGCTGCGCGGATCGATTTTTTCGTAGTTCGCCATCGCTGTGGCAAGATCGGCGGCGAATTCTTTCGCATCGATAGCGTGATTGTCGATATAGAGGCAGTGCGGCGACAGGCAGCCCTGTTGATCGTAAAGGCCGATGTCGCGCGCCGCCCGCTCGGCAGCGGTGCCGTCCCGGTCGGAAAAAATCACGCCGAAACTGATGGCGTGGCCGTGGGCGACAAACATCTGATCGACTCGCGTCTGACGACGAAAATGGTGAACCGTGTCGTCATCGCCGAACACGATGATTGCCTTGGCGCGGCGCAGCCAGTCGTCTTTGAGTTCGGCCGAGAGTGTGACCAGGCGGCTAAGCTCGGACGGGAGCCGGGCGACGAAGTCGTCGATCTCCGGCAAACCTGACGAGGGTAACTTCAGCAAATTTTCCGAACCGAGCAGCAGCCCACGGATCAGCGACTGGAGCGCTGCGATCGGTGTATTGCCGGCGAGAATGTGCAGCACGCAGCCCGGCGCGATGGCGCGCGTCCGCAGGAGGCGCGCTGAATCTTTTACCTGACTCGCACCGCCGTAGTCGTGAAATCCGTCCAGCGCTCCCCGGTTGCCGAGTTCGGTTGCGACCAGATCGAGCAGTGTCTCGGCGTTGATCGGACCGAGCGCCGGAAAATGTTTTGCCGCTTCAGCAATGGCCGCCGCTCGCTGCGCCGTATCTAAACGTAGCCCGTGACCCATCGCTGGCGCTATCGTTGCGAGCCGGGACGCTCGATCACCGGAAAGGACGCGGCTTCCGGGCTGAAGGTAAAACGAATGTAGCCGAGTTCGTTGACAATCGTCGTCGGCATGAGGATCGAGGTGTCATTCCATCGGCCGGGAAGGATCGGCGTATTAATCTCGGCTTCGAAAGGCTTGAGTTGTTTTTGCCAATCGTCGAGACGCAAAGCAAAGGTCGGCAAGTCCTCACCGACCTGGCGTTTGGGCGGTGTCGGGCCGTATTCGCCTGTCAGTTTTACTTTTTTGATGACCAGCAGCAGGGGATTACCGATCGAGATTCGCAGACGCAGTTGGCTGCCTTCGGGGGTCGTGCCGCTGGCGGTCAGCAGAAACATCCCGTACGGCGTCTTGGCGAATGCTGTGCCTTCGCTCAAAGCGCTGAGCACGGCGATCTCACCGATGCCCGATTGATTCTCCAGATAGGCGCGGTCGATGCCCATGATGAAGCGCAGCATCTTGATATCGCTGAGCCGCTCCGCCTCGAGGGGCAGTTCGATCTGCGTCCATTGGCCGGGTTCCAGAGGTGTGACGAACAAATGCTGAAATGGCACCAGCGTTTTCTCCCAAGCCTCTTCGCGGAGTATAAAATCTTCGTCGCTTTCGTTAGGATTCGGTGTCGGATGTTCTTCGCCGAAGTGGCCGCGCAGACTGAACTCGGTGACGGTGAGTCCCATCGGATTGCCGACATTGAGCGTCGCCACGTAACCGGTATTACCCCCGGTAGCAGGCAGCACGCCGTCGAGCCGGACCAGAAACGTGCCGTGAGCCGTTCCCAGGGTGACGTGATTGGTGTAGCCGATCGGCAGGTAGGCGAGCGACTCGAATCTCTCCCGTCGGCGGGCAAGAGCAGCCATGGCTCGCTCGACCCGCTCAAATCGCAGATCCTGTTCGGCGATCGTATTTCCCGATTGCTCAAGGGCGGTGCGCCCCTGAGTCTCCGCCTGTTCGAGGCGCAGCATCAACTGATCGCGTTGGCTTTCCAGCGACTCGACGGCGAGGCTGGTCTCGTCGGCCTTCTTCTGAGTCGCTTCTTTCAGCTCCGAAATCTGCGTCTCCAGTTCGGTAACGCGGTTGCCATCACTGCACGCCGTCATCATCAGAGCCAAGGCGCAGGCACCCAGCCCGGCCAGGACGCGCACTCGGCGGGCGACCTTGGGAAGGACTATGGACGGGAAAATCATGGCGGCAGTGTAGCGTGCTGACATGATGGCTCAATCACGAAAGGGGGAAGTTGCAGTGATAGTTGTCGGGGCTGGGGCCCCGTTCTCGGCGTGCTTTCCCGAGGGAGGACGAAGTGGCGACTGGAGCTATGACGGGTTGCGCAATTACCGAAACATCGGAATCTAGATCGTCGGCTCAACGTCGAATAGTATCACTGCACCGCATGATCCGAAAGGCTTGTGAAAGCGTTGAGTATCGGCAGGAACAGCTCAGTCAGTGGAGCTTACGTATTTAGTAGAAAGAACCCGATCTGAAAGATGCCATTCAAGAAAAACACGATGCGAACAAGCGTGATATACATGGCGATTCTCCTCGTCGTTACAGCGTCTGCCCTTCCCGCGCCTGCCAAAGATCAGTCCGTCCGGGTAGCGGACACGGCGTCTCTGGTCCCGACGTTTCACTGCATGAGCCTCTACTGGTCGCCGACGGGGGGGAGTGCGGAGGCAAAAGTGCTGGTCAGGTTCCGCCAAAGTGGTCAACAAAAATGGCGTCCTGGCCTTCCCCTTCGCTTCAACCCCGTTGACACTTCTGAGTGTAAGGGCGATTACCGCGGCAGTCTCGTGAACCTGTTGCCGGGAACATCCTACGAGATCGAATTGAGTCTCGAGGGAACCGGACAGAAAACCGTCTGCCAGGGAACAACCTGGAGCGAAGAGTTTCCGGTTGAGACCGTGGTGCCAGTTTCCGATCGCGATACCACCCTCACGGTAGACAGGTCGGGGACGCCGGACGGATATGTGCTCTACGATGGCACCGGCTGCACGATCGATACCGGCAACAACGAGGGCGTCGGTATCGCAGTGAACGCCAGCTACGTCATCCTTCGCGGCTTTTCCATAAAACATGTCAAAGAGTATGGGATCAGGATCTTCGGCGGACATCACATCGTCATCGAAGATTGCGATATCAGCCAATGGGGCAGCGAGAGCGAGAAGGGCTGGGGGATGAACTACCAGGGCGGCATCTACAGTAAAGAAAAGGATCTCCGCGCCGTCGTCATTCAGCGCTGCCGGATTCACCACCCTTCGTGGGATTCCAACAGTTGGGCGGAGCTGCACGGGCATTCTACCCACCCCAAGGGGCCGCAAACGATCGTGTTCAGGGATTCAGCAGGCAATCACGTCATCCGCTACAACGAGTGCTGGTCGGACGAGAATCATTACTTTAATGATGGGATCGGTGCCGGGTCCAATAGTGGCGATCGGGGTTTTCCCGGAGCCGACAGCGATATTTACTGCAACTACATCGCCAACTGCTGGGACGATGGCATCGAGGCCGAGGGCGGCGATCAGAACGTTCGGGTGTGGAACAACTACGTCGAGGATGTTCTCATCCCGATCGCAAACGCTGCAGTTACCATTGGGCCTCTCTACATCTGGCGGAACGTCTCGGGACGCTCGGACAGCCCGGCAGGCGACAGGTCGAACTTCACTCACGGGCCGTTCATGAAGATGGGCCATGCGAGCGACGAGACCCGAATGAGAGGCCACAGCTATATCTTTAACAACACCATCTTCCAGGAAGGCAACCGTGGCGCAGACGGGCTGGGCGGTGGCAGCAGGATCATCAAGCACTGCACCACCCGCAACAATATTCTGCACGTTCGCGAGGGAGACCGTCAAAGTATCGCCGTTAGCGGCCGCCATGCTGATAATGATTTTGATTATGATCTCACCTCAGCGGGCTTCCCCGACGACCACGAAGAGCATGGATTGAGCGGATCGCCGAAGTATGTCCCAGGGGCAGGGTTTGATTCCGAAACCCGAACCGGCAGGTTTCAGTTGTTGCCAGGGAGCACTGGGTTTGATGCCGGAATAGTGATCCCGAATTTTTGCGACGTATTCAATGGCAAGCGACCGGACCTCGGCGCTCACGAGTCTGAAACGGAAAAAATGCAGTTCGGCGTTAAGGCTCGATTCATTCCGCCAGGCACGACCGAGGTGGCCCGAAAGAAATAGGCACACTGGCAATCAATAGATGGCGAAACAGCCGGTGACTATGGTTCGTCGAACTCTAGCGAAGCAGCTAAATCCGCCTGGCAATCGGCAGCGCGGCCAGCTTACAAAGCCAGCGCGACAAGCGCCAAATTTGCCCTGTCGCGGGCCACTCAATTAACCGGAAAATCTTTCCGGTTTGGTATTACTTGGTATCTGGCTCTGTGCTCAGACCCTTACGAATTTGGGCTGCAAGTTCAGGTGCGACTTCGAAACCTGCTTCGGTTAGCCCTTCCACCAGGTCCTCGCTTTCAGCCAGGGTCTTAATCCGAGTGGATGACGCGCCGGTGGCACTCTGCAGCACCCGATCCTTCCAGCGCGCCTGAACGACAAAAGAGGTAATCTCCGATCCTCTGGGATAGTAGTACGAGCAGTAGTAATAGTAGCCGCCGTAGTAACTGTAGTAGCTTCCGCCGCCGGTAAAGCTGGTCGTCGTTTCCGGCGTGCGCAGATCTTTTTCCTCACCGGCATCGAGTTCTCCTTTCCAAATGCCAAAATCCACTACGACTTCGGTTTTGGTTTCGAAGTCTTCGCCGAGCATGAACCAGATGAGGCTGACGGGAGCCTTCTGTTTGGCTTTGTTCTCGATTTCGATATCGAGCGCCTTTCGCTGAGTGGTCACTCCGAAGCTTCGGCTTCGAGCTGCGCTTCCGGTTTTGGCGCTCAATATCAACCAAGGCGGCGATTCTTTCTTCAGCTTCGGAAAAGTCTTGGCGTAATCAATATCGCCGGCGCTCAACTGGTCTACAGGGATCGCCTGTTCACCTCCTTTGGCGAAGCGCAGAGTGATGCTCTCGTCGTCGTAGTGGACGAGTGTCGCTTCGATTTCGGATCCAGCCTTGGATGTCCATGTGCGCAGTTCCGGACTGGCGGCGAATACGCCGGTCGGGCACGCGGCTAGCACCGCTACCAGCAAGGCAACCAGAGTGACTGGAAGAAGCAGCGGGATGCGTGAGATTGGAGAGTATGGCATAGTGCGCATCGTTAGAGTTTAGCAGCCAGTGTTTCGTATCTTAGCTTGAGTGTCAACCTTGACCGGGATGTGTTTCCCAGTCGGCAACTTTCGCATACCCGTCCGGCTTGCGGCGAACTCGTCGATGAGGATCGAGGCATTGAAAAGGCGCTGCAGGAAAGCAAAAGTTCATTCCGGTAGCGTTTGGATACGAAACCCTGACGGAAGCATTACGGAAAAGCAGTGGTTCGCTGGCGAAATGACTTTGCCGACGCGCTTGCGCAGTTAGCAAGTAAACGCATCCGATGGTTCCTCCACCGACCGCGCAGTCACGCTGACTGCGGCACGGCTATTCGGGACAGGTAACGCCATTTCGTTCAGGCCAACGCCGATCTGTTCTTGCTAGGCCGTTCGCGTCTGTTTAGGCTTGCATTTCGGAGCCATCAATCTTCGGGATTAAACGCCAGCCAGCGAGCAGGTTCATGCGCATACAATTTTACGGCATTCAGGGAAGCGGATCGATATTTCCGCGAAAGGCTGAACGCAGGGCGACGCGACGAGTGGCGGATCACGAGTTGATCGAGGCGGTTCTCAAGGATATCTCTGAAAGGTTCGGACAGAACGGAAAGTTGGATTGTTCGATCGAGGACATCGTCGGCGGGGCGCTAGACTGGAAAAGGATTCAGAATTATTGCGATCGACTCGCGCTGCCGCCTCAACCCATTTACGGAGGTTGGACGACTTGCGTTCATGTCGAGACCAATGACGGCATCGACATGGTATTCGATTGCGGTAGCGGTTTTCGCAATTGTGCTAAGGATCTTCAGGATAAGTGGGGCGACACCGGCGAGCGCGACCTTTATCTTTTCGGCAGTCACTCGCATCGCGATCACACCGAGGGTTTCGACCAGGCTGCAGTGTGCTTCGACCCGCGCAATCGCATTCGCATCGTCGGTAATAATCAGTTTCTGTGTTCGCTGAACGACTACCTCGGCATCTTTTCCCGCTCGGTGCGTAAGGAGATGCTCGGGGTGCAGTCACCGATTTATTTTGTCAAAATGCCCGCCAGTTTCGATGCGCTGCGCATTCATAGTGCCGACGATGATTTGGACAAGGGCGCGAATTGGGCGACGCCACACGCTGTCGAGACACCGATCGAAATCAGTGACAATGTCAGGGTCACCCCGTTCGAGTTATGCCATCCTGCGCCCTGTCTAGGCTATCGCGTCGAGGCCGACGGTAAGGTTTTTGTGTTCAGTACGGATCATGAACTGCGTCGCCCGCGGGAAGGGGAGACTGACACCGATTCCGAAGCTCTAAAGCGGAGCATGGATGCCGAATCGCGACTGCGTGGATACTGTCAGGACATCGATGTGCTCTACCGTGACGGACAGTTTCTGCGGGTCGAATACGACGGTGACAAAGGCGTCGGCGGTTCCGGTGCGATACCGCGCCTCGGCTGGGGGCATTCATGCATCGAAGACGTCTCGGAGATGGCTGCCGAATGCGGCGTCAAACAGACCTACATCGGCCATCACGATCCGAATCGAGAATGGTCAGAACTGAACTGGATCAACGAGTCGCTGATGCGTAACGGCGAGGCGCACGGTCGAAAGATCCAATTGGCGAGAGCCGAGACGGTAGTGGAGCTGTAGAGAGTGGCAAAAAGACGGAGCGCGAGCGCCCTCGCCCGCTTTCCGGGATGACGCAAGCAGTAGTAGCAGTAGCGATGCGACCGGGGACGGTCGCGCGCCAAGGGCGTCGACTCGACTCAGTCAGCGTCGAGCAATTGTTCTGCCAACGATACAAACGCCTTCTCGACGTTGCGGCCATCGGCGGCGCTGGTGCGCAGACAGAGCACACCGTCTTTGGCAAAACCTTCCTCGGCGGACTCGTCGAGCGACCACTGATCTTCGAGGTCCTTTTTGTTCAGCAACACCACTTCCGGCAGGTTGCCAGCCGAGCTCTGAAATCGTTCACGAATCGAGTTCAAGGTTTCGAGAGTGTTCGGTCGGGTTCCGTCAGCGACGAACATAAAACCGTGGGCACCGTCCACATAGCTGTCGGGAATCTGAAAAAACTCTTCCTCGCCGGCGACGTCCCAGATCACCATTGCCACATCGTGGTCCCGGACGCGGACCACCTTTTTGTCGATCATCACTCCGATCGTCGAGTGATAGTCATCATCGAAGATCGAGTGAACGAATTTGCGAACCAGGCTGGTCTTGCCGACACTGAAGGCGCCTAGCAAACAGATTTTTTTCTTGATCAGCGTCGGCTCCATCCGGCTAAGCTTCGGGATTAGCCAGCGATTGTGCAACAGCAATCGGCTGGTGTTTAGCCAAATGCTAACTGATGGGACAGGGAAGTAGGATGGGATTGTATCCGGTCCCCGTTGCGGTGGTCATGGAGGAGGGTGACAATCCGGATCGTGCTGCCATACCAAGCTCAGACCGATCGTCTTGTGATGCTGAGAATCGCGCACCACGTTCGCGACGGCTTGCAAAGCCATCCTACATTTTCTCTCCACCGACCTTGGGCTTTGAACGGTCCGTTTAGATCAGTACGATTACTGGTGATGGGGCATTTTTTGAAATACCTCGCTGATGACCGGACCGGCGATTGTGTTGAGCGAGCGCCGGTCGAGAGAGATGAAGCCGAGCGCCGTGATTTTAGCACCGTAGTTTTCCAGCTGCCTCGATTGCAAGGCGGTAGTGAACCGGAAAAAGGCGAACATCGCCGCCATGGTTATGCGGTGAATGATGCGATCTGATTTGATAAAATCGGTCACCAACCACAATCCATCCGGGCGCAACCACTGGTGCAGGTGGTCGAGCATTTGAGCCAATCGCACGCCGTCAAAGCAATCGAGGAAAAACGGCGTCAGCAATGCGTCGACCGGTTCGGGTGGCTGCCAACGGTCCGCTGACGCATCGATGAAGTGGACCGACTGAGCGGAAGCCGCGTCGTTTCCGACGGCCAGGCGTTGCTTTGCCAGCGCAATCATTCGCGGCGATGAATCGATGTAGTAGATCGTTCCTGGTGGGACCGGCAGTTTGGCGATCACGTCGAGGATGCTTCCCGAACCGCCGCCAACGATGACGACTTTGCTGCCCGGCGATAAATGATGAAGGTGCTGGGCTTGCGCAATTTGCAGGCGCTGACCGAACACCAGCTGCGCCAGTCGATCGTAGATCGGCGCCAGCCAGTCGTAGCCGTTTTCCACCGGATTACGCGGGTGTCTTCACTTCGATGACCTTGCCATCATCCGCCGCACGGTAGGCGGTGAAGACTGTGTTCAAAATGCGCAGGCCATCGGCCGGGCTGATCGGTGCCGGTCGTAAACCGGCAGCGGCTCGAGCGCATTCGCGAACATACGGGGTGTAACCTTTCGGCTCGTTGGTGCGCTGATAGTCGGCGACACCATCGGTCTTGCATGCGGGATTCGTGCTATACCAACTGAGCGGCGGGTTGTTCTCACCGCCGAGATGTTCCTTGTATTCGATCCAACCGTTCGAACCCCACAGCCGCAGGTGTGAGTGATAACCTTTGTCGGTGTAGTAGCCCGAAGTCATCGTGCCGAAGCGACCTCCTTCGAATTGCAAGGCCAGCGCAGCCGAGTCCTCGACCGTGATCGGTTGACCGCCGACGTTGCCGGTAAATCCGGTCACCGCGGTGATGTCGCGACCGGTCAAGTGCATCGCCAAGTCCAACCAGTGCAGCCCGAGCCAGATGAGATGTCCGCCGCCTGCGCGTTTTTTGTCGGCATACCAACTGTCGTGATACGATTGGCTTTTCAGTCGGGTCTGGTCGGCGACTAAATGGATTTCGGCACCGAAGAAATCGCCGAGCACACCGTCGGCGATGAGTTGCTTAGCCTTCAGCACCGCAGGGTTGACGCGATTGGCCAGCGCCAGCATCAGGTGCAGGTCGTTCGCTTCCGCTTTTGCCGCTAAGGGCGCAAAAGCTTCGGCGCTCAGGCAGGCGGGTTTCTCGGCAAAGACGTGGCAACCGGCTTCGAGCGCCTTGTCGATCAGCGGCGGACCGTTGACGGCTTCGACACTGATCAATGCCAGGTCCGGTTTGGCGGCCATGAGCATACGGTCGACATCCTCGTAGACCGCGGTGAGTTTTTCTCCGAGCGCTTTGCGAGCTGCCTCGACATTTGTTCCACCCGGATCGCACAGGGCGACACCGCTGACCTCGTCGGTATCGGCGAGAGCCGAAAAGTAAGCGCCGAGATGAGCGCCCGTGGCTTCAGTGATAACGGCGGCGGAGATGGGAGCGGGCATGGGCGGTGAGTTAAATCAAATCATCCCCAGCTTCATCTTGCCTTCTTCGCTGATCATTTCCTGGTTCCACGCCGGGTCCCAGACGAGGTCGACTTTGGCGTCATCGATTTGTTCGATGGTCAGGATTTTGCTTTGCGCATCGGCGGCGATGGTCGGGCCCATGCCACAGCCGGGGGCGGTCAGAGTCATTTTGATTTCAACGTTGGTTTTGTCGCCATCTTCGACAATCTGGCAGTCATAGACGAGGCCGAGGTCGACGATGTTGACGGGGATCTCCGGATCGTAAACGGTTTTCAGCTGCGACCAGACGGCGGCCTGCAAGTCACCGTCTTCGACGGCTTGTTTGGTAGTGGCCTTTACTTCGACGTGTTCGTCGGGCTTGATGCCGAGCGCATCAGCATATTTCTCGTTGACGCGCGCCAGACCGGACTGGGTAGCGATCGTGTAAGTGCCACCGAGCGCTTGAGTAATCATCACTTTGGTGCCGGCTGGCAGGGTGATGTTGTCGCCGCTGGGGATCTGGACCGCTTCTACTTCGCGGCTGAGTTCGATTTCTTGGTGAGTTTTCATTTTGGAAAGGAGATAGGAGTTGGGAGGTAGGAGTCAGGAGTCCAATTTGACGATGCGGACTTTGCCTTTGGAGGCGGTGCCGCTGCCGAGGGCGTCGTGAAGGGTGGGGGAGCAAGGCGGTGCGGCAATGGTGCTGGCGGGCTTGGGCGTTTTTCCGGAGTCTGCTTCGAGGGCCTGACGCAGGGCGCCTTCGACCATTTGGCCGCAGTGAATTTTCATCGGTGGTAGCGCGCCGAGTGGTTCGGCGAGTTGGGTGGCGTCCATGGCCTGCGCTTCTTCGATGGTTTTGCCGCTGAGCAATTCGGTGGCGACGCTGGCGACGGCGATGGCGGTCTGGCAGCCGAAGCTTTGAAACGAAGCGCGGTCGATAACCTTTTTGCCGTCCTGGTCGCGAAACTTCAGCCACAGGCGGACCATGTCGCCACAGTCGGGACTGCCAACGGTGCCAACCG
>JBBKXR010000041.1:0-5895 GCA_037969585.1 Verrucomicrobiales bacterium | reverse complement strand
CAGAAAACAGACAGTGGATTGTGACGGCAGCCAGCCAGGCTTCGAAGGCTGCGGAATTCATTCTCGGCAAGAGGACGGAGTTCGATGCCTCATAACAAAACACAAGCCTCCTTCGCATCATGCGGAGGGGGCTTCTTTCTTTCTTTATTCAGCCATCAATTCCTCAATCGAAATTCCGAGAACCTCGGCCAGTTTCACCAATTCGAAATCCGGGACAATTCGGATTTGGAGCTCGATACGAGCGACGATGTCCCGGCTGATATCCCATCCCATGCGTTGGCAGCGAGCCGCAAAGTCGCCTTGCGAAAGGTCGAGCTGGTTGCGCCGCTTCCTGACCATTTGGCCGACAATATTTCGGGGCGGATTCATCGTGGTCGGAAAGATTAGCGTTCGAGAAGAAGATTGATTGTGTGGAATTCCACACATTTTGCTGGACGGGAACGAATACTGCAATCATCGTGATTGCATGATGGATACGCTACTATTCAAGCGTCGTCTCGGTCCCGATCCACACTCAGGTGGTGCCGAGTCCGCTGCATGCGATGGGTGCCCGGACATTTGGGAACTGGAAGACGGAGACTTCGCGGTGATAGGCATCACGATCACCAGCGAAGCGCGTCCGCATCTTCCTGCCTCAGTCGGATGTGGGCCTGACGAATCGATTGTCCGAGTGCCGCGAAACGTGTTGATCGGGGCGAAGCCGGATATCCCCGAATCAATGTGATCGGCAACCCAGAATCGGGGCGATGCGCGGTATAATGAGCATCTATGCAAATCACCCCGTGGCTCAGCGAAAACTGGTTCACCCTTCTCCAAAGCTTTGGCATCATCGGGGGGCTTTGGTATGCGGCACGATCGTTTCGATTCGACGCTAGGGTGCGGCGCGTTGGAAACTTGATCGAGATCGTCAGGCATCACCGGGAAATCTGGTCTCGACTTTACACCAACCCTGAGTTGGCTCGAATCAGAGAACCGAATCCCAACCTCACGAAGCAGCCGATTACCCTGGAAGAAGAACTTTTCGCCACCCAAGTGATCCTCCATCTTAGCGGGGTCTTTCAAGCCACAATGGAAGGCGTTATTGATCCGCTGGAAGGCGCTGAGGCAGATATTCGACGATTCTTTTCAAAACCGATTCCGGAGGAAATCTGGCGGCGGCGACGCCAGTTTCAGAATAGTGATTTTGTAAAATATGTCGAAAGTACAATTTCTGACGTATCCAAGACAGGAAAGTGAGGAATCCACAACGCGGCGGGGCGAGTCCGCATTGAGGGGGTGATCCCATTCGGTTTTTTGCGCCGCGGTAGTGGCCCATAGAAATTGGCCTTTCAGTCATCTCGGGACTCATAATCGCAGTTAGGTATTTGCGTTGTTTATCTAAGTCTTTCATTATCAAATCTTTTGGAAAAGTTGGGAAGACTGTGAAACACAGCGATTTGCAAGGTTTTACACCCAATATCGCGCTACTGATGTAGTACTAAACGTAGTACTTGGGTGACTTAGAATTGGGAAACGTCCGAGCCAAGAGTCAGTATTCTTCAGCTCAAGAATATAGGGGGCAGCCCTGCGGTCACCGAAAGATTTGTGGGACATGGTTTGGCTGAGATGAACCGTGTTATCACGCACATTGAGCTGGAATCGATGAAGAAGGCGGCGGTGCGGTTGCCTGATGTTACGTAAAGGGTGTCCATTCCAATGCGGATATATCAACGTCGAAGTTGGAGAAGTCTTCCGCATCGGTGTTATTGTCCGTGGGATGGAACTGGATGCGCGGCGGATACACCGTATCTGTGAGACTGCTTTTGATGGGGGCATCGAGGCCGCCGGCGACAAGTTCAGCTACGATACGACCTTCCTGTTCCGTTCCAAGGTGCTTCACTCCACCACTGAGATCGAGGCTGGATTCACTGAAGCGTTGCACAAGGCATTCGCCGTTGAACGAGAGCCCAACAGCCTGGTCTTGGGGAAGTGCTGTGTGAATCGGTACCATTGGCTACCAATATGAGCGAGCCGATCGAGCAGCTTCGGCACTGGTCAAACGGGCGGGCGCGGCATGCAAACCATGCGGACCGACCAGCAAACGGCAGGCGCAAACTGGACTTGGCGTTACGCCCACCAATTAGAGCAACTTCCTCCAGCACGTCTGTGCTCAGGCTGTCGCTCGGAAAACTCACCGGCACGCAACGGGTGGGTTTCTTTAGCTCGCACTTCTGCGATCTCCTGTCTCTTTGAGTAGAACCGTTTGTCGGAGCGTCCCTATGCCATACTAATTTACCCGCAACGGATGGACCGGCGGGCAGCGCTATTCTCGCGGCGTGTAACGAACGGCAATTGTTCTGGTCGCAGAATGAACGTTCGGCTACTTTGAGAACGGGGTTTCGGCAGATCGGTACTTTCAGAGCCCCCGGCCATGTTGTTGGTATCGGAACGATCAAGCGGGCCAAGCGATGGCCGGGATAAGGTGCCCACAAATACGGGTGACCAGGGGCGGCAGCTTGGTGCCTACCGGGAAACGGCAAGCGCCAAAGGGCTTCAATTGGCAGGGCAGGGCTCTGGCTGCGGTAGTGGTGAGCCACCGAAAATTTAGTTGACCGATACCCTTGAATACCTGTAACTGTTCGTATGAACAGTTCATCTACGCGACTTTTTCTCAACTCCTCCAAATATTCTTACCTTCCTCGGGAGCAGCAATCAAGTTGCATCCTGGATAGCTTCGTTCGCGATGGAGACGGTCCCGGCTACGGTCAAAGGGGCACGCCTCCGAGCGGTGATTCGGAACCTTCCGAATGGCAGCAATACGTTGACTTGTTAAAGACGAAACCCGACATTCCCAGCCAGTGTTGGCCCCACTTTTCGCGATGGGTGCGCGGTTGGCAGGCGGGAGGGGCTGCTTCCTCGGCGGATGCCACCCGACGTCATTTCGAAGAGCTTGGTCGCAGAACCGGCATTGCAGACTGGCAGTACCGCCAAGCGGTGCAGGCCGTTGCTCTGTGGTGCCAGCATCTGGGCGATCATTCCTGGATGGCCGGCTTCGATTGGAATGCCCTTGCCGAGGAGTTTGTTTCACTGGAACCGGGTCACCGGAGTTTGTTGCGGGAAACGGAGCTCACGCCCAGCGAAGCCCCGGACTTCACCGCTGCGAAGAATTCTTCCGAATCGACCCCCCAAGGCAAGAACGGTGGACTGCCGCCGGATAGCACGGCAACCCAGGCCGAGCGGCAGGCCATGGCGGAATTGATTTCGCGGTCTCGAAAAGCCATCAGAGTGGCCGGACTCGCGGTCGCTACCGAACAAACCTATCTATCGTGGATTTCTCGCTTTGCGCTGTTTCTTCAACGTCGGGTGTCGGGTGGCGTCACGGAGATTACCGCCGGTACCATCAGTCGCTACCTTCACTATTTGGCTCTCGATCGCCAGGTCGCTCCCGCTACTCAGAAACAAGCGCTTTGTGCTCTGGTTTTCCTGGCCAAAACCGTGTGTCGGATGGAGGAACTGGATCTGACCTTTCAGCCGGCATGGACCGGGCAACGACGACCGCCGCAGGTGCTTACCCGAACGGAGATCAATCGCGTGCTCCGACACATGAGTGACCCTTGGAAGCTGGCGGCAGAGTTGCTCTATGGATGTGGCTTGCGGTTGATGGAAGCTTTGCGACTGCGGGTCAAAGATATCGACTTTGGGCGGGGCACCATTACGATCAACGACGGCAAAGGCGGTAAGCATCGCCAAGTAACGCTGCCTCGAGCCTTGGTACGCCGATTCCGGCTTCACCTTGATCGTGCTCGGGAAAGGCATCAGGCAGATCTCAAGATCGGCATGGGTGAATGTCATCTACCGGAGTCGTTGCGCAGAAAGTATCGAAATGCCGCACGCGAGTGGCCGTGGCAGTTTGTGTTTTCCGCCGCTCGATATTGCCCTCATCCCCGTACCGGCCATATGGCCCGGTATCACCTTCACGAAGCATCGATGCAGCGCAATCTTCGCCAAGCCGTATTGAAGGCCGATCTCAGCAAGCGGGTGTCCTGCCACACGCTGCGACACAGCTTTGCCACTCATCTTCTCGAAAATGGCACTGATATCCGCACGGTTCAGGATTTGCTCGGTCATGCCGACGTTTCGACCACCATGATCTATCTGCACATCATCCGTCGCCCCGGGGCAGGGGCCCCAAGTCCGCTCGACATGCCTTTCGATGATTTCGAGGGCGACAACGAAAGCGATGGAGAAAATAGAGACGGGGAGGATGACGATGATCCACCTCTCCTGCCAGCCGGTTGACATGGCCCTTTTTGCAGACTGCTTCCACCGATGGGGCGACGCTCTCCGGCATTGAGGCCGAGAGGGCGCTTGAACTCGGGAGCGATTGACTGCTAGTCTCTCAAAAGCGATGTCAAACCCGTCCCCGCGTTCGGCCCAGAAGGCTCTACCGATGCCGTATAATACCTAATTACACAGCGTGCCGTATAATAAGGTATTACACAGGGGGTCTATTCAATTATACTGTTGAACGAAATAAATAAACCTCGTTCGGAAGCGGGTGGTGAAGTAGGGAGTTGACTGGTTGTTCGAATGCTGTTCATAGTAGCAGTATCGAGTCGACGGTCAACAGTATATTGCGTGAGTGGCGGGATCTCTGGCCGGGAGGGTTGGAGACGGCGCAATACTCTACTCTCAACCTGATGGCGCACTGCCGTAGCGGCACCTTGGGCTACAACCGCGCGCAGTGTGGGGACTGCGGCAACAACGAGTGGTATGCCAGTTCGTGCGGCGATCGTCACTGCCCGAACTGTCTTGGACCGCGTCAGGCGCAGTGGTCGCAGCAGGTGTGCGACCGCTTACCGGACTGCCCACACTTTCACGTGGTGTTCACCCTGCCGAAGGCGTTGCACGAGTTTTTCGAACGCAATTATCGAGTGGCGGCGAGGGTGTTCTTCGCAGCGGCAGCGGCGACGCTGAAGACCTTTCAGAAGAACAACTGGGGTGTGGATGGAGGCTTTCTGGCGGTGTTGCATACTTGGGGAAGCGCACTCAATTGGCACCCCCATTTGCATGTGCTGGTTAGCGGTGGCGGAGTGGATCGCAAGACTGGAAGATGGAAGTCGGTGCGACCGGACTACCTGTTCGCTGTCTCGGCGATGTCGAAAGTGTTCGGCGCGATCATGCTGCGGCAACTGGAGGCGTTGGATGCTGACAAGGAGATCAGCTGGCCGGAGGGGCTGGAGAGTGTCGAGCAGCGCCGCGACTGGAGATTGCGCATGGCCGGCGGTAAGTGGTACATTTACAGCAAGGCGACACTTGGCAATACGCGTGCGGTGGTGCGATACCTGGCGCGTTACACGAGTCGCATCGCGATGAGCAACGGTCGCATCCTTAGTGTGGAGGACGCCGATGGCGAGCGCTCGGTAAAATTCGAATGGAAGAACTACGCCCAAGGTGGGCGCAAGGAGGAGCGGCAGATGGTGGGCAGGACATTTGTGCGCAGTTTTGTTCGTCACCTGGTGCCGAAGGGATTGCGGCGAGTGCGCTACTACGGCTGGCTTACCGGGGCAAATGCGTTGACGCGGGGAGAGGTTGCCGGAGCGCCGCTGACGCGAATTGGTGAGCGTGCGCTGAAGACAGATTCACCCGCTTGCAGGCATTGTGAGAGCCGCAAATGGCGCTACGTATCGTTCTTTGTGCACCTACATCGCAGTGTCGTCGAAGCGATGAGTCAGGCGATCGATGTAACTGATTGTCAATCAGGGAGAAATCGCTTTTCCCTTGTGCGGGCCAGAGCGGGCCCGGAAGCTGTCCTGCCTGCCACGTAGGTTCAACAAGCCGGATGCATCAGACATCCTACCGTTGCCGCAGGGAAAGCACGGGGTAGAGGGAAATTGATCTTGAACGAGGTCGCTC
>JBBKXR010000040.1:0-10992 GCA_037969585.1 Verrucomicrobiales bacterium | reverse complement strand
CTCGAAAAACCACTCCCCGACGAGCCACTGCTCGAACTCGGCGACACCGAGGCGCTGGCGAGGTTGCTGGCCAACGTGCTATTGATTGCCGTCGCCATGGCGCCGACAGCGAGCCCTTTGAAATTACTGCCCTGATAGAACGACGGCGAGTAGGCCACCGCCATCGTGCTCCCCGAATCGGAAACCGCCGCCGCAGAAGCCGCTTCGGCGAGCACTTCGGTAAATTGCTCCGACCACTGCTGCTCGACATCAAGCGCCAGCGCGTAAGGCAGAAATTTCTCGAACAGCTGCGGAGTCCGTTCAGGGGGATTTTCAAAGTTAAGGCGCTCCTTTTCAGCGACACTCAAGTAGTGCTTGAAGCCATCGATCTCATCGAGCCGTTTCCGCCCAAGCCGCGTCGGGGCTTTCATCAGATGATAAAAAATGGCCACGGCCCCGAGTCCACAAGGTGGCACCAAAGCAAGCACATAACCGACGGCGTTGGCGTGAACCATGAAGACCACTACCAGCATCGCCAAACACGCAAGCGCCATCAGCAACTTTACTCCCGACCATACGCCGCTCCGCCAACCCGAAACCGCCACCGTCAGGCCGGCGATGGCAATCGTCGAAGCGATCATCGAGCCGATAAAAATCCCGAGCACGGTCGGATCGTAGATAAAGAAACCAAGGCCGGTCGGCACCAGAAACAAGATCAACCCCAAGAACCAGGTCGTGCTGTTGCCGAGAAAATGCGATTTTTCCAGCGTTCTGTTTAGGCGAATGCGCATCGATTCACGCGCTATGCTTATCGTCCCGTGATTCTTCGGCAATAGTACAATCGAGTTCGAACTGCGCAGCAGTTTACTAAACAACACTGCTTCATCGGGCGTAAGCAGAGAATCACTGTCTTTACGGCGCCCTGCTGCGACCTTCACCAAGCGATAGGTCTTACCCGATTCCTCAATCGTGATCGCGCCTTTCGCTGCAAGCCCGATCACGGCAGCGCCAAAGCATTTTTCATCGAACCCCATCCGGCTCAACATGCGCACCGCAGCAGGTGAAAAACCTTCCGGCGGTTCGTAGCGTGGAATAATGGTGCCCGCCGCCGGATCTTTGCCGACCTGCACCCAACGCACGAAAAAATAGAGCAGCGACGCCACCAATCCGAGCAGCACCAAAACCAGTCCAGCATTGTCTCGCAAAAATGTGAAGAAATTCGCTCGGTCAGCGGCGTAGTCGAGATGCCCTTTCGGAAAAGCGACCACCACTGTGATTCCCTCCCGCTTGCCCAACGACTGCGTCGTTTCAAATCGCACCCGGCCCGCCACGGCATCCTCCTGCTGATCGTAGGCACGGCCTTTGATACCTACCTTCCCAGTGTAAGCCTCCGAGGCAATCACTTTCGCGCCACCCGGCGTCGTCACAGTCGCCACCACTTCATCGATCTGAAAATCCCAGCCGTTGCCAGTAACGTTCCAATAGAGTTCGTCATGCTCGTCGAAGTAGCCCAGCTGACGGGTGGTTCGGTATTTGATCAGGTAAGTGTGCCGGCCGGCCGACAGACGCCGCTGCGCCGAACCGATACGCACCCGCTTGCCGCCATCGAGCCTTTCGATGACGTAATCTTCCGGCCCACCATTTCGTGTCACCTCGAGTACATCAAAGCCCCGCCCGCGCCGAAGACCGCTGCCACCCGAACCGTAGAGCTGGGGGAAATCGCGAAAGATGCCACGGCTGATTCGATTGCCTTTGGCGTGAACCGTGATCGTCTCCGTGACCGTCAGCGAAGTATCTTGATTGATCACGATGTTGCTCTCATAGCGGACGATTCGCTCGTCTTCCGCGCCGGCTACCGTGGGAGCGATGAGCCCGACGACGAGAAAAAGACCGACAGCAATAAAACGGTGACAAACGAGCATACTGGGAACCCTATTTCAAAAGTTGAGCGATCTCCGGCGCCAAGCGTTCACTGACACTGGTCACCTCGAAAAAATCCGCGGGCTGATAACCGAACGAGCGCGCGACAAAATTGCCCGGAAACGACTCGACCAGGTTATTCAGATCCCGCGCCGTGCCATTGTAGTAGCGACGCGCATACTGCAAATCATCCTCGATCTCGATCAGCTCTTTGCCGAGTGAGAGAAACTGGCGGTCCGTCTTCAGCTCCGGGTAAGCCTCCGCCAGCATCACCAGCTTGCCGATGTCGCGCCCGAGCTCGTCCTCCGCGCCACTCGTTTCGGCACGCGAATCTTCGGCCGCAGCCGCGGCGGCGACTTGAGCGCGGGCACGGTGCTCAGTCACCGCTTCCAGAAGCTCGCGCTCGTGACGCTGATAAGCATCGACGCATTTTACCAAGTTTGGCACCAAGTCGTGTCGGCGCTTCAGTTGCACTTCGATTCCGCTCCAAGCCTCACGAAGGCCGTTCCTCTGGCGCACCAGCCGGTTGTAGACCAACACCAGCCAAAGACCACCCGCGCCGACGACAACGACCGCAACAAGGAGGATCGGTATAAGTGCCCACATCACTATCAAGTTAAGCGCGTGCTCAGCGAACTCAAGCATCGCCTTTCAAGCTAACTCGAATCGCCTTGCTGCCACGGCTGTTCCGCGAAAGACTCAAGCAGAATGAAAACAGCAACCGTCAAAGCTGGTGAATCGCGAGTCGTGATCAAGCGGCAGTTCAGTAGCGTGCCGATGATTTACCAATTCTCCGCGCAAGCCGCCGATGCCGACAGCGAACTCTCGGGCAGCATCGAAATATCACGGCGCCGGCTTCTCGCCAAACTCCCCACCGAAACCATCCAACTCCAGGTAGAGAACATCATCAGCGCCGGTTTCTGGGATACATTCGTAACCGTTACCGTCCATGCAGAACAAGATTTGATAATCACCAGCAAGGGCCGGCTCCCGCGCTAGAGCATTAGGCAAGTCCTGCTTCTTGCTCTGACTGGGAACGTCATGGCTGGACCGACCATTTTGCTTCCAAACCAAGATGTCGTGCAGCTCACGCCGGCGCCGCCGTCAGTATTTTTTCGCGTTTTCCCGGCTGGCGAAATGTCACCGTCAGATAACCGATCGTCACGATCATGCAGACGAGGTAGACGTAATCCCGAGCCGGACCGCCGTAAACTCCGTTGATCATCAGCCCAAGGGTCAACACCGCAAACGGCATTATCCAAGTCAGCGCAAATCGCGCCTCGACGATTCGACTGACGTGGATCGCCAACAACGGCACCGATCCCAGCGCCGCGATTAACAACGCGGCCGGCAAACTGGTATGCCCCTGATAAATCACTACCGCAAAGATGAAGAAGAACAGCAGGTAATTGGTCGCCAGCAACAGAAAGTGTCCCCAGCGAAAATTTTCCAACGCCCCCGGAAAACGCTGCTCGGTCATGTACCAAAAGCCAGCACCGAACAGCAGCAGCGACAGCGCCATGAAACGCACCAGGACCACCAGTCGGCCGAGCACCGACTCGGCGCCGGGCAGATCGACGATGATGTTTCGATGACTGACCAGATTGGAAAACTTCCAGTTGTGCATCGCCCCATCGGCATCGGTCGGTTGCAGCGAGTATTCCGGAATCGCCCCGGTCGGCACCCCGGACAGGTCGAGGTTAACGTCGAGCGAGCGCAGCCGGGTCGAGGGAGGAATGCTAAATTCAAAACGCTCGCGACCCGTGGTCACAAAAGTCACCTCCGCAGTGATCGGTTCATCGACTTTGGCGTCGCTCCTCCAGAAAATACCGCCTTGATTGTAAACGACATTGTCCGGTTCACGCGGATCCGGCTGCGATGGTGACGACACCAGTAACTGCACATCCCAGGCCTCGGTCGTACCCAGCGGAAACGGGACAGACAACATCGCCGCCGTCGTCATTCCGCTCGGATTTCGAAAAACGATCTTCCCCTGACCGTGCAAATGGAAGCGCGTGTAAACTTCCAGGCCCATGCGGTGATCCGTCGACTGCAGCGACAAATCAAACTCCGCCTCGTCGATGACCGGTTTAACATCCGACCCGTAGCGCTCGCGCTCCTGAATCGCGATCTGCTTTTCCACGGAAGCCGCCTTCGACTCACTCGCCTTGGTCGTGATCTTGCTGACCGCCGGAATCGACATCGAGGCCAGCACGGCGATTATCGAAACTACCACCAGCAGTTCGATGAGAGTAAATGCCGCCAGGCATAGCTGAAATTGAGTTCGAGTTTGCAGGTGAGTGTTAGCTTTCATGCCCCGAGCTTGGTCGCCATTTGTTACCATCGTGTTACCGTCGCGTTCGCAGTTCGAGAAATTCCCAATAGATGGCCGCCCAATCCCCTCAGCCCCTATCGCCGCAACAGGCCCGGAAACTGGTTCTGCACAGCCAGCAGTTGCCGCAGGTCACGAGGAAAGGCAGCGCCCTGTCGGCCACGCTGGCCGCACTCGAGCATCTCGGTTACGTTCAGATCGATACCATCTCAGTCATCGAACGCGCCCACCACCACACGCTGTGGAACCGCAACCCGCGCTACCAAACCAGTCACCTCGACCAACTCATCGCCGACCGTTCCGCGTTTGAATACTGGTCCCACGCCGCCGCCTACCTGCCGATGCGCGACTTCCGCCACAGCCTGCCGCGCAAGCAGGCGATCAAATCCGGTGAGCAGAGTCACTGGTATTCCCCCGAGCCGAAAATGATCCGCCACGTGCACGACCGGATCCGCGCCGAAGGCCCACTCATGGCCAAAGATTTCGAGCACACCGGCAAGCGTAAAAAGACCGCCGAATGGCACGCCAAGCCCGCCAAAAAGGCACTCGAATACCTCTACATGCAGGGCGACCTGATGACCGTGCGCCGGCACAATTTTCACAAAGTCTACGACCTGACCGGACGCGTGCTGCCTGACAACATCGACACCTCGACGCCCACCGAAAAAGAACACGCCCGCTTCCTCATCCAGCGCTACCTGAAAGCCAACGGTCTGGCGCAGCTGCAGGATTTCCATTACCTGCGCAAAGGCGTCAAACCCGCCATCCTCGGCGAACTGAAACAAATGCTCAGCGACGGCGAATTGATCACCGTCCAGGTCGGCGAACTGAGCTACCACGCCCTGCCGGAATCACTCGACCTGCTCAACAACCCGCTGGCCCGCAGCAAGCTGAAAATCCTCTCTCCCTTCGACAACCTCGTCATCCAGCGGCAGCGCATGCGCGACCTGTTCGACTTTGACTATCAGATCGAATGCTACGTGACCGCTGCGAAACGAAAACACGGCTATTTCGTCCTGCCGATTTTGTGGGATGGACGATTGGTGGCGCGGATCGATTGCAAGGCCGACCGAAAGAGCGGCGAAATGCATGTGCTCAGTCTGCATCAGGAGGCCTCGTTGCGGAAGGTGGACGAGTTCCGCACGGCCTTGGATGCAGCGATGGAGGACTTTGCCCGCTTCAATAGCTGTGAGACGCTCAGGTCCGCCCGCTGAGATTTATCCAAAAAATCCGCCATCGCCAGCCGGAACGACTCACCGCCAGCCAGCCGCCGCGCCACTTCCTGGTTTACCGTTCGACCTCGCCACGGGCGAGATCGATAAGGCGGGAGAGCACTTTTTCACCGTCTACTCTGAGGCCGCAGTGTTCGTATTCGCTGGTGTACCAGCCTTTCATATTAGGAACGAAGTCGATCGTCTCCCGCGAAAAGCGAGCGTTGACGAACATATCATTATAATAGACGACACATGCAGTCGGAACGGTGTTTTGGCTCAATACAGATTTATCGTAAAGGTCAGGCCAGTCCTCGTAACATGCGAGTAGGTCAGCGGCGTCTTTCATATCCCTGAGTTCGGAAATTTCGTCGAACATCCAGGGGAAAATCATCTCACCGTAAAAGCGGAAGTCATCGAAATCATCATAGTGGGAGTAGTGCTCTTTCTGGACCGCATCACAGGCCCAGGAGGTGGCGCTCCCCTGAGCGTAGATAGCTTCGTGAAGTATAGCGAAGATGGGATTGCTGTCGAAGCGGAGGCAGGCACAAAACCCCTTAACAAAGACGTGACCGACGGTCTCTTTGGCCCCGGCCTTAACAAAGGCCTCCTCCAGCAAGTAATGGATTTCTTCCGGGGTCCCGGCAAAGCCAAGTTTGATGCCGAGCAATTGCAAGTGACGCGGCGTCAGGCGATCGCCGTTGGGTAGGCGCACGTCGTTTTCCTGCAGATGCCGGGAGAGTTTGACGAGTCGATCTTTGTCGCCCGGAAATCTTTCGAAATACTGTCGATTACGCTCCTCCACGATCGGAAAGGTGCCCTCATAAATTTCTCTCGCAGTGCGATCGAGCCCGGGCACGCCTCCGAAAATGAAGCACTCCTTCAGGCCCTCGGGGTGCAGGCTCAAGTAGGTCATCGTGCACCAACCGCCATAGCTTTGACCAATCGTCGACCACGGTTTTCCCGGACTCAGCTGGGATCGAATGGCTTCCGCATCGCGCACGATATTATCGGCGCGAAAATGCTTGAGGTAGTCAGCTTGATTTTGAGCGTCCCCCTCCAACGATAGAGTCTGATAGTCGACAGGAGTGCTCAGGCCATTGCCGCGAGTGTCGTACATCAGCACTCGAAACTCGCTCAAGGCGCGTTTCAGCCAGCCTTCTTTCTTCACCGGACAAGGCGCACGAAATCCAGGACCACCTTGCAGAAACAGCAGAAACGGCTTGTCTCCGCTGCCGGGATCGAGGTCGCGAACTTCCCTCACAAAAACGTCGATCCTGCGATCATCCGGGTGGTCATAGTCGAGGGGAAGATCGAATTGATGATCGATCATCTCCATGCCCGGGAGTCTGTAGGGAGTGGAAGATTTCATTTTCATGTTTCAATAAGGATGGTGATGAACAGCGGCAGACAGGACGGTTTTCTTTCGCTTACCAGCAATCTAATGGTTCAGCGTTCAGCGAATACCATCTCCAGGTTCAGTGACCGTGATCTTCCAACCCGTGACCGGTTGCACAAAAAATGGGTCCGCAGCTTCCTGGAAAACCGCTCGACAAGCGACCAGGGAATCGCGGTCAGGAATAGGCTCAGCCAATAAGATAACACTTTTGATGCACCGGGGGTCAACCTCTAAGGAAGTCAATAAATGGAAGAAGCTGAAATTTTGACATTTGTCGTCTGAGTCCTACCCCTGACCCGTTTGTCTTCTTCAACTACCATCGAAAACCCGCCTGGGGCTACCTCCTCTGGCTAGCGGCGGATCAAGAAGCCGAAACGAAATAGAATTCTTGTGTTAGGCAAAAATTTTCGCCCAAGGAAATCACTCTAACCAGTGATCTAGGATCATCGCCCCCTCAGCACCGCTTCAGTATAATCAGTAACGGGGACTGGTCCAGCCTGCACCAACCTCAAGCCCCACGCTTCATCTCGCCCAACTGCTTGGTCGCAATGCCAATCGGCCGGTCCACGGGCACACCAGCGCAGGCCAGCAAGGTCGTCAGTAAGTCGCCCTGATTGCCTTTGGTGTCGGCAAGAAAGCGTCCGGTTTTGATGGAACCACCGCCTTTGCCGGCGACGATGAAGGGTAGGTTTTCGCGGCTGTGCGTGCTGCCGTCCTCGAGGCCGGAGCCCCACATCATGATGCAGTTGTCGAGCAGCGTGCCGTCGCCTTCGCGCAGGCTGTGCATCTTGTTCACCATGTAAGCGTATTGATCGATGTTGAACTTGGTGATCGCCGCGACTTTGCGAATCTTTTCCTGGTCCTTGTTGTTGTGGTGCGTCTGCGAATGGTGAGCGTCGGTGAATCCGAGTTCCGGGTAAGAAACGCCGTTCGGGGTCGAGCCGATGTAGGTGCTGACGCGGGTCGTGTCAGTCTGAAAGGCGAGCACGTTGAGATCACACATCACCTGCATGTATTCGCTGCGCTTGTCGCCTTCGGGGATCTTGATCTCGATCGGCGGGGAATCGGCAGAGCTGCGATTGCGGGTGCTGACGCCGGCCTTCTCGAGGGCCGCCTCTTTCTGGCGCGTCTCGATGGCGGCGATGCGGCGCTCGACGGCGCGCACGCTGTCGAGGTACTCGTCGAGCTTGTGCTGATCGTTTTGGGGCAGCGCTTTGCGAAGGTCGCGCGCGCCGCCGATGACCAGATCCAACATCTGCCGGTCGAGTGGATCGGCCTGAGTGACTTGGCCGGGTTTGTCGGATTGGCCGAACAGCCGGTTGAGAACACTGCGCGGATTGGTTTCGGCGGGGACCGCCTGGGTCGGCGAGCGATAGCTACAATGCGAATAGTAGGCTTCGTGCAGCCCCTCCTGGTTTTCCTTGTGCGTCTGCGGCATCGTCGCCAGTTCCAGCGACGGCAGCGAGGTCAGACCGCCGACATAGTTGGCCATGATCTGGTCGGCTGAAATCGCGATGTTGACCCGATTGCGGGTCGGCGCGTCAGGCAGGATGGCGGTCAGCCAGGTGGAAAGTTCCAGGGCGTGAGGAGCGCCGTTGAACGGCGAAATCGGAACCCCCGAGATGCCTTTCATCATCAGACACTGATCGAGAACCGGGCGCAGCGATTCGAGCGCCGGTGGCGGTGACGTCAGGTAGTTCTCCGCAGTCGTGGGCCAGAACTGATCCATGATCACCCCGTGCGGCATGTACATGAAACCAAGACGCACCGGCGGTTTGAAGGCTTTGTCCTTGCCCGTCTCGGCCCAGCCCATGGTTTCCAAAAGCGGCAGCGCGAGGCTGGCACCGGCTGCTTTCAAGCAGGTGCGACGATCAATGATGATGTTTTTTGCCATGGGATGGAGGAGATCAGGATAAGGCAGTTTCTACTGAGGGACGGATGCTCCGGGGACCGGCGGGACGCCGGTATCACACTGGATTAAGGGTGTTCGAGTTTTTAACCCGTCGTTGCGTGAACGGATAGCTGGTAACGATTTCAGTGATCACCGTTTGCATACGATAGTCGTTCTTTTCGATCGTTTCCATCAGGTGATCGACCACGATCTCGTCATAGCCTTCGAGCGGACGACAGAGGGCGTAGGCCAGCAATTTCTCGGTGAGGTTGCGGGCCAGTTCGGTCTTTCGCCCGGCGATGATGACTTTCAACTCCCCGGGAGAGGTAAATTTTTCGCCGCCGGGAAGTTCGCCCGCGGCATCGATGGCACCGCCGCTATCGTCCTGCTCACGCCAGCGCCCAATGGCATCGAAGTTCTCCAAACCAAAACCGATCGGGTCGAGAACCTTGTGGCAATTGGCGCAGGTGGGATTGCTGAGATGCAGCTCGGTGCGCTGACGCAGAGTCATATTCGCGACCGTTTTCTGATCCTGTTTTTCCAGCGTCGGCACGTTCCCGGGAGCGGGCGGCACCTCTTCGCCGAGCACTTGCTCCAGCACCCAGACGCCGCGAATCACCGGACTGGTGCGATTGGGAAAAGAAGTCGTCGCAAGGATCGCCGGCATTGCCAGAATCCCGCCCCGATTGGCATCCTTCAATTGCACCTTGCGCATCTCCGGTCCGGTGACCGTCATCTCCATTCCGTAATGCGCAGCCAGCGTGCCGTTGATAAAGGTGTAATCGCTGTCCACAAAACTGACGACGCTCCTGTTTTCGCGCATGATGCTTTCAAAAAACAGCCGCGCCTCGTCGTACATGGCGGAGCGCATCTCACCGGTCATCTGCGGGAATTTTTCGGGATCATAGGTTTTGGTCTGCAGCTCATTCAGCCCCAGCCACTGCGCCCCGAATCCATCGAACAGCGCCCTTGAGCGGGGATCTGCAATCATGCGTTTCACCTGCGCTTTCAGCACCGCCGATTCGTGGAGTTTGCCGCCGTCAGCCAGAGCGGCCAGCTCGGCGTCCGGTAGCGTCGACCACAGCAAATAAGACAAGCGGGACGCCAACTGATAGTCATCGAGAGGCACAATCTTTTTGTCCGACTGCACTTGCTTCGCCGGGGTGATGAACAGGAACTGGGGCGAAACCAGGACGGCTTTGGTCATCAGGCCCAAAGCCCCGGGATAGTCGAGTTTGTGGTCTGTCGCCAGATCGAAGACCTTCAGCAAAACCTCGATCTCGGCATCCGACGCCGGCCGGCGATAACTTTTCTGCGCCAACGAGCGGGCAAATTTCTTCGCCTCCTCACGGAGATCGGCCCCCTTCGCAGGCTTTTCGCTTTTGAGTAGTTTCTGCACCTCCGGCTGATTCACTACGTCATTGGCGATACCGAGAAACTGCTCGGACTGCAGCGACGACAGACTATTTAAATAGCCTTCACCGAACACTTCATCCGGCAGATCCCGGGTCAGGCTCGGGTCCACTCCGAAAAGATCATGAAGCGTGTTGCCATACTCCACTTTGGTCAGCCGGCGGATCACAAAAGGACCGGGGTCCTTCGGGCTGAGAAACTTGATCTTGTCGATCCATTCAAGAAATTGTTGGCGCTCCTCATCAGTCGGAATCTTGTCCTCATCATCCGGCGGCATGTCGTGGGTCTTGACGTTGCCGACCGCCTGCTTCCAGTGCTTGCGGTAGGTCGGGTTGCCCGGGTTTTTGAGAGCGGCTTCGAAATTGAGTCCTGACTTCTTTTTTTTATTGCCGTGGCACTGGACGCAATAATTCTTCACAAAAGGACCAACGCCTTCCGCAAAAGATTTCTTCGCATCCGCCTGCAGCGCCGTGAATTCCGCGTCGTCATCGTTCGCCGACAGCGGTCGTATCAGGCCGAAAGATGCCAGAGCCACGACCGCCAGGCCGATTCTAATGGTGCCGAAATGGATCATTCGATGGTATGAGCAAAAAACCGGGGCTGTGTGATGGCGCAACTCTATACCAGCGGTTCAGTGGTGATAAATCAACGTGATCGCGGTTGGGGAGTTGGGTGGTTGGACGGCGTTGCAGGTCGGGCGCTTCGCCTGACCCTTGCGTTGGGCGAACTTGCGGGCGGCGGCGGCAATGCCTTCGGATCCGGGAAAATGTGACCCGATCGCTTCAAGGCTTCGGGAGGCAAGCGGACTAACATGAACTAACGGCCCGGAGGACCGTGAGACATGCAC
>JBBKXR010000039.1:0-17704 GCA_037969585.1 Verrucomicrobiales bacterium | reverse complement strand
ACGAAGATCGCCTCCAGCGCGGCTTGATCGTAGTCGGATTCGGCGCGGTCAAATGCAGCGATCCATTGGTCGACCGCTTTCAGGCTCTGGCTACCGTGTTTGCGCAGTTCGATCCGGGCGTGGTGACGAACCAGATCTTGTGGGTGTGTCAGGAGCGTACAAAGCGCGTCGACATCGGCGCCTTCGATCGTTGGCCAGTCGTTGTTGAGTGGTTTTTCGGTATGCACGACTCGCCAGATGCGACCGAAATCGTGATCCCAGTGCGGGTCGCGCATCGGGTGCTGAGCGTGACCGATGATGGGGCTGCAAAAGTCGGAAATGTAGAGTGAACCATCCATGGCGAACTCGACATCGGCGGGACGGAACGCGGCGTTGGGAGATTCGAGAATGGTCAACGAGTCCGCCAACTCCACCATGCCGCCATCGCGGTCGAGCTCCGTCAGAGTGATGGCGTATCGCCCGAGCAGAGACGCGGAGACGAATCCGTTTTGAAACTTGTCAGGAAAATTCGGACCCGAAATCATCGCGTTTCCCGATCCCTTTCCGTAGCTGGTGATCCGGCCGTAAGCGTAGGGGTGATAAGCACCGAGCGGTGTCCAAATCAAGGCGCTGCCGTCGTAGACGTCGCCATCGCCATACATTTGAAAGATGTTGCCCCAGCGGTCGAAGGTGACGTTCCAGGGATTGGGGGTGTTGTGCTGCCATTCGGTGACGATTTTTCCAGTGCGCGGATCGAGCCGGTAGGTGGTCGCGTCCATGCCGCGGTGCACGCCGAAGGGCGTTTCCAGTTGCGAGCGATGAAATACGCCGTCGCTGAAAATGATCGCGCCGAGGGGATCGCTGGCGATCATGCCGCCGTGATGAGAGTCGGTGACATCGATGCCGCGCAGCAGTTCGGTTTGGCTGTCGGCGCGGTCGTCGCCATCGCTGTCCTGCATCATCCACAGGCGCGGTTGCTCGGAAATGACGACGCCATCGTGGTGAAAGGCGACGCCGTCTAGTGCATCGAGTCCTTCGGCAAAGGTGGTCACTTTGTCGGCTTTGCCGTCGCGGTCGGTGTCCTCGAAAATGAGGATTTTGTCCGGCGGTGTCAGCCCGGGAACGGTGTGCGGAAAGGAAGGCATGGTCACCACCCAGAGTCGACCGCGGGCGTCGAAAGCAATCTGCACCGGGTTGCGCAGTTCGGGGAATTCCTCCTCAGACGCGAACAGGTTGACCTCGAATCCTTCCGCCGTGGTGAACTCGGCCATCGATTCGGCGACGGTTTTGAGAATGCCGGTGCGGTCGCCATCGTCGCGACCTTTTCCTTCGGGCATGGGCGGAAGGCCCGGCTCGGGGATGTCGGCAAAAGCCAGTTTCGGATTTTGTGCCAACTGATGCACCACGTCTTCCGTGAGCCGGATCATTTCGTGATAGCGCGGCATCTCGTCGGCGTATTCGTCAGGACGGGCGCGCACGCCGAAATAAACGACGGCATTCTTCGGGCGGACCACTTCGGCGACGCGACGATGTTTGGCCGAAGCTGCCAGTGCGACTTCGTGGAGGCGCGCCGGTTCAGGCTCTGTGATCGCAGACGCGCTGACGCCGCGGGCCAGTGAAATTTCTTCCGCCAGCGCCCTGGCGACGAGGCGGTTGCCGCCAGCGTTCAAGTGAATGCCATTGTTGGTCAGCGGGATGTCGGAGTCGGCATAAGCCTGACGGGTCAGGTCATAGAGATCGACAAAAGTCGCCCCCTGCGCAGCGGCCAGTTCGGCGATGGCGTCGCGGTAAAGTATCACGGTGGCCCGCGTTTCGTCCGCGCCTTCGATAGCGATCGGTGAAAGCAGCACAAAGCGTGCGCCTGGATGCAGTCGGGCAAGCTGGCTGAGATGGTCGCTGTAGTGCTTGCGAAAATCGGCAAGCCCCGCTTCGCCGGCGAACGATTCATTCAAACCGTAGCTGAGCACGATCGTCTTCGCCGGCCACTCGTTGAGCAGATTTTTCATGTGCTTGGCATAGCCCTCGAGGCGCAGGCGGTTGCCGACTTCATCGCCGGTCCAGGCGAGACTGCGTATCTTCAGCTCGGCATCGGGGTGGGCGAGTTGCAGGCGCGCTTCGAGCTCGCCTTGCTCGAGCAGGCGCTCGATCATCGAGTTGCCGTAGAACAGGATGGTGTCGTCACCGGCGGCGAGTTGCGTGAGACCTTGTTCGAGAGCTTGCTCAGGTTTTACCCCGCGTTTGAATGGATTGGGCTCGAGCAGCGGAGTGACTTCCGCCTTTTCCGGAATTTGATCTTCCATCTCCAGTGCCCAGAAGCAGGCATTGACGAACATCCGCCGCATGCCGGCGTTGGCCCAGTCGTCTTTACCGGCCATGGCTCCACCGATGGTGCTGGTGAAAACGCGGCCCTTTGCTCCGACGGGACGCTGATAGGTCCAGGCGATCGGCATCATCGGATTGTTCTTGTTGATCGCGGCGCGGCCTTTCGCGCCCGCAGGCGGAGGCGGTGTCGGACCGGAACCGGGATCCATCGTCTCACAGACTTCCCCGAGCAGAATCGCCTCACAGCCCTCGGGCTGTGGCAGCGTCGCCTCGTAAACATCGGTCGGACCCCAGATCTCACCGTCAGTGATTCCCCTCAGGATGGGGTGCTTCTCTTTTCCGGGCGCGAACCGACCGCGGCTGCTTTCGGTGCCGTGACGGCCCCAATGCCGGATCCAGGTTTGCCCGAGAACCTGCTGACCAAATCCGCCTCTTAAGTCTTCGCCTTGGTAGTTATAAGCATACTTCGCAAAAGGACTCTCAGGAGCCTTGCTGAAATCAAAAGCGTGAGTCGAAGTCCGGAGCGCGACAATCGGTTTTCCCGTCGCCAGATAGTCTTCGATCATTTGCATCTGCGCGTCTTCAAGCGCTCGAAAGCGGGTATAGATCACCATGAGGTCCGCGTTCGCCAGCGCCTCCAAGCCGGGAATATTGTCCCGCTGATTGGTGTCGATGACGCCGGTTTTGCGATTGATTGCAAACAGGACGGTGCAGTCGAAGCCATGATGCCCGGCCAGAATATGAGCCATCATCGGCATCGATGTTTCCGACTTGTATTCGTCGTCACCAGTTACGAAGACGATCTTTTTGCCATTGGCAGTGCCTTCGGGCGGTGACAGATGGATCCAGTCTTCAGCGAGGAGTGAACTCGCGAAAAAAGTCGCAGTAATCAGGGAAATGAATCGAGCCAAGAAGATCATTTTATTGACTGGGAAATGCTTACTTCGAAAGTTCTGTTGCCAGCTCACCGCAACGCTCGCGATGAGCGTTCAGGATCATTTGGAATTCGGCGTCTTCGGCGAGGTTGACTTGTTCCGTCGGATCGTTGTTCAGATCAAAAAGTTCCTCATAGATGGGCTTTTCGCCTGCAATTCCATCAGGCAGATACTGCTTCCGGTCGTTGTCCTTACTGAAGTAGCGAATGTATTTGTATTGCCCGCTGCGCACCGCTTCCTGGCGCGGATAGCCCTGCTCGGTAAACAGGTTTTCGAGGAAAATGTCCTCGCGCCAGTCGGCTGCCCGCCCCTCCATCACGGCAAGAAAGCTCTCGCCCTGATAGGTGTCGGGAATCTCAATGCCGCACATTTCCAGCAGGGTCGCGGGTATGTCCTGTCCGGCGACTAACGCGTCGAGGTGAGCGCCGCGATGGGTTTCCGGAAGAAACGGGGAGTAGACGATCAGCGGCACGTGCGCGGACTCCTCATAGAGCATGGTCTTGCCGCCGATCCCGTGTTCGCCATAAAGCAGACCGTTGTCCGACGCGAATACGATGATGGTCTGCTGGTTTTCTTTCAGTTCGGCCAGCAGGGATCGGAGATTTCCCATGAACCGATCGATCGCATAAACGGCGCGGGCGGTTTTCAGTTTGGTGTCGATCAAGGCTTTGTGACCGAGGCGATAGTAGGGCTCCATTTCCGCAACCTTGAGGACCTCTTCGGGAAGGGTTGATTCAACCGGGTAGCCTGCTGGCATCGGTAGGAAATCCCGCTGTTCGGCGTAACGGGATTTGTAGAAATCGGGATCGTCCGGCTGTGAGCCCATGCCGCCCAGGCTGGCTTGGTGGGGGAGATTAAAATTGATCCACGCACAAAACGGCTTGGCCGGGTCGCGTCGGGACAGGCAGTTCTCGAGAGATTTGTCTGCGTTCTCGTAAAAATAATCGAAGTCGTTTGCCTGTGACAGATAAGCCTCGGTGGCTTCAAACAGTCCCTCCACCTGGGTTTTGTTTTTCAGATTGGTAAATGCCTTGTGCTTCGGCGCCGGATGAAAGCCGAGGTGACCTTCGCCGTAGTAGCAGAAATCGATGTTCTCTTTCAGCGGCGTGTTGCTGCGATCGACGATTTTGGTGTGGTGCTTGCCGATGAATGCGGTCGAGTAACCGGCGCGCTTCATTTGCATCAGGAAGCTGTTCTCGAAAGCTTCCGGCGTGACCATGTTCTTCGACAGGTGAGAAAATCCGATGCGGTTCTTCCGTTCCCACTGGGCGGTGAAAATGTTCGCCCGGCTCGGTCCGCAGATCGGGCTGGTGATGTAGGCGTTTTCGAAAAATACGCCGTCGCTGGCCAACTGATTCAGGTGGGGAGTTTCCGTGACGGGATCACCCGTCATCGCCAATGAATCAAAGCGATGATCGTCCGAAAAAACGAAGATGACGTTTGGCTTGCGGGCTTCTCCTTCCGCCGACATCAGTTGGACGCTTGCTCCTGTAAAAAGAAGCAATGATACGACCAGAGCGCATAGTGGTTTCTGATAAAATCTGGACATGCTGTCGTGCCTGTTTGTAAGCCTTCTTTTGTTCGTGGAGGCTATGAGAGAAGGCCGCCGCTGCGCTACGAATGCCGTTCCATTCACGAAAACAGAAGCCCGCCGTTGCTGTCGAGGTTCACACCGGTCAGGAACGCGGCTTCGTCCGACGCCAGGAAGGAGATGATCGAGGCAATCTCTGACGGCGCGCCTTCGCGACCCAGTGGTGTGCCGGCGGCAACGTTTTTGCGGACTTCGTCTTTGGTGAATGTGTCGTGAAAGGTGGTGCTGATCATGCCGGGGCAGAGCGCGTTGACCCGAATCCCTTTAGGGCCCAGCTCCTTTGCCATAGCCCGGGTGAAAGTCATGACGGCACCTTTTGAGGTGGCATAAGCCGCCGCTCCTGGGCCGCCGCCGTCACGTCCCGCCTGCGAGGCGATATTGATGATCGAGCCGCCTTTGCCCATTCTCTCGACCACCGCCTTGGTGAGTAAAAAGGTGCTGGTGACATTGAGTTGAAGCACGTGGTTGAAAAATTCCTCGTCCATTTCGCCCAGGGTTTTGCGGGCGACGATGCCACCGGCGTTGTTGACCAGGATATCGATTTTTTCTTCGAACGCTTTGCACGCTTCTGCGACTAGATGATCGGCATCCGCCGACTTGGTCAGGTCGCCTTTGACGGCGACCGCTTCGCCTCCATTCGAGGTGATCATCGCCACGGTTTCCTGCGCCTTTTCGTTGCTGCCGAAATAATTGATCACGACCTTGGCTCCCTGCTGGGCAAGCTCAACGGAAATCGCCCGGCCGATGTCACGTGCACCTCCCGAGACGATGGCGACTTTATTTTGCAGTTTCTTCATTCGATCAAAATTATCAGGGTGAAAGTCAGGGCCGGGTCTGTCGGTAGATACTGAGAATTTCTTCACTGCTCAGCGCCGCTTTCCAGATGGTCATTTCATCGATGCGACCGACAAAGTTGCGAACCGGCTGCGCGCCCTCGATCGGTGCGCTCCAGTTGCCGATGTCGCCCTGACCGATGCGCACTGCTTGATCAATGACCATGGGCTGTCGGGAAATTTCTCGACCGTTGAAGAAATGGCTGACCTCGCCGGCCTGGCGATCGTAGACGGTGCAAACAAACGACCAACTGCCGATACGGCGGGGGCCGAACGTCGACTTGGGACCATAGTTTTTGCCTCTCGATTTCCGGCCTTCGGGTAGACGCGTGCCAAGTTGAAGGGCTCCGTTCGGAGTGATCTGCCAATGGATGTGACCTATCTCATAACCGTCGGTGAGAATCAGCGATTGAAAGCGTCCCGTCTGGGCGTCCATACGCAACCAGGTGCTCAGCGTCAGCTGGTCATACTCGCCCGGAATATCAATGCGCACCCGATCGCCGGGGCGCTTAAATTCGAGGGCTCCCTTGCCGGGCCAGCGACCAGTGGTGCGTTCGCCGCCGACGATGGTTCCGTGGTTCTGAGAATTCGACCGGTTCACCAGGCGTCCGCCATCCCCCTCGAAGTCAAAATGGGCAACGACTCTGGAATCGTCCGCTACGGAACTGTTCCATGTTTGCCAATGATCAAGTTGACCTTGCGACGCGTCTTGTGAACGCTTTTCGACATCCTCGAAGGAGGGGAAGTTTTGCGCTTGGGGCGCGATCGATCCCGTCTCGCCGGACGCTGCCCAGGTCAGCCCCGATCCACCGAGGAGATTCTGTCGACTATCGGGCGCACGCTTGCCATCCGGCGGATAAATTTCCACTTCACCATCAAACACCAACACCTCGCTGGCGCCTCCGTCGGAAATATCGAGACCGAACTCGGTGCCGAGATCGACCAATTCAAAGTGATGCGATTGCACGCTGAAACCGCGGGCGACTTCCGGAACTTTGGCGCGCAGTTTTCCCAGTCGGCAGATTGCCTGGTTCGAGGTTACCAGGTCGAGATCGGCCGGACCTTCGACGATCAACTGCGCACCGCTGTAAAATTCCAGATGAACCAGACCGCTTTCGAACTGCAACCTGCCGGGTGAAAGGGGCGTGCCGGCGACCGGTGGTTCGTTGCCGATCCATTCGACATCGAGCGCGCAGGTCAGCAGTGCGACGCCGTCGTCCATGGGTTCCGAGTCTCCGGCCAACGCGCTATCGCCGGCACCGGGACCGAGCAGCGAGCCGATGCCGATTCCGAGCAGAAAGGTCACGGCTGCGGCGATCCCGATCCATGCAACCCGGCGGAAAATCGTCGGTTGCTTTGGCATAGGAAAATCGACGACGTCGGCTCCGAGTCCACTCGATTGCTGCAAGTGCAGGGCGGCGTCGAGTGCTTGCGCCTGAGCAAACTGGCGGCGCGCTTCGGGATGGGCGCGCAGTAGGTCGTTGAGGCGCTGGCGTTGTGGTTCGCTCAGCCCGCTTTCCTGTTCCTGATGATCGAGCAGCAGTTCGTCCAACTCGTCGCGAATATCGTCGTCCATGGTCGTGGCAGGTCAGGGTTGAGCGTTTTTCATCTCGCGCTGCACGCAGTCGCGCAGGCCGCGCCGGATGCGCATCAGAGCGACCTTGATGGCGGTGGCGGTTTTCTGGACTTCTTCGGCCAGTTGTTTGATCGATCGACCGGCGAAGTAACGCGAGTCGATCAGTCCGCGACTTTTCTCCGGTAGCTTGGTCAGGCAGACGCGGAGAGCGACCTGCAATTCCTCCAACTCACCGCACTCCTGTTCGACTTCCTCGCCGACCAGTTCGATCAGATCGGGATCGAGGATGCATCGGTCGCGACTCTTGTCGCGCAGATGGGCCATCACCTGAAAGCGGGCGATGGCAAACGCCCACGGAATGAAATCAGCGCCGGGCCGGAATTCAGCCGCTTTGCGCCACAGCACCAGATTGCTCTCCTGCAACACATCGGCGGCGCGGTGATGATCGCCGAGCAGCGAGTAGATGTAACCGTAGAGCCGGTTCTGACTTTCGGTCAGCGACGTTACAAGGGTTTCGGCGGGGTCCTGCGGTTCGGAAGACATGGTCTCCAAGCTTTTACCGCGAAACGGCCCGGCGTTACATCTATTTGTATTGTTCGCCAGCGGCGGCCGTGGTCAGCTGCCTATCAGCTGACCGTGAATCGCCCGCCAGTCATCGAGATTGTTGAGCATGATCGAGTCGCTGATATCGCTGTCGTCGGGTAGACCATTTTCGGCGAGCATTTTCCTGCGTGAGGAATCGGACTTCCGGCGTTCGACGATCTGCTGATTGAGCGCCTCTAGATTGGCGGGGGAGACATCGACACCCTCCTGTTGGCGAATCCATTGCTCGAATTCGAGGTAGGTAGGACGGCCTTTGAAGATGAAATCGCGGGCGGAATCGGGATCGATCTTCAGTCCTTCGAGGACCATGAAGTCGAAGCCCGGACGGATGTCTTTGTAACCCTCGGGCAGTTCGCCGGCGGCACTGAGCAAGGTTTTCAGCCACAGGCGTGGCAGATGTTTGACGCCGAGCGGACCGCTGGTGCCGGAGCTGATCAGGGGAATGATGGGCATGGCCAGTCTGCTTGGAAAGTTCCCAATAAACGCTGCGTCTAGCAGCAGCCCGAGCCCGGTGCGCAGGTCGAGGCGCCGACGGTGAATTTGCCGGCTTCTTCCGGTGCCAAGCCACAGGCATCGGCGGCGAGACAGCCGGTTTGTGGGGTGGTCAGATGTAGTTGAACGGCGCTTTCGTCGGCTTCGATTTTCTCAACTTCGTAGACCACGGCCACCTTTTGGCCATACTCGACCGTCAGCGGAAGCGGTTCGTCGCCGAGAACCGGTTGGCTCATTTCAATGATCTTGAGCAGTTTCTCCGAGCTGAGCCGGTGATCAAAATCGGTGGCAACCAGCAGCTGTAATTGGGCGTTCAGCGTGCGTCGCCGGGTGCCGCCGCAGTCGATGAAGTCTTTCTGCACGCGGCCGACTTCGGTGACGTGAAAGTGTGATGGCACGGCAGTTCCGTCGGGGAGAATGACGCGGAGTTTCTGCGGTTGATGTTCGCGCAGGGCGTTTTGCAGATCGGACAGGGTCGGTTCAGTTGCGGTCATCGGTCTTGTGGGTTTGGTTGGTAAAAGGTGATGGAAAATGGGGCGCGGGCTCAGCACTTGCAATTTTCGGTGAGCGCTTTGCGGTCTTCGGCGAGCAGGGGATCGGCGGCCGCGGCGGCGTCGAGCAGGGCGAGCAGCGATTCAATCACTGGATCCTCCGTCGGCCGGAACTGATAATAGATGAAGGTGCCTTCGCGGCGCTCGTTGAGCAGGTCGGCCTGCTTGAGGAGTGAAAGATGGCGGGAAATTTTCGACGGCAGATAGCCGGTGATCGGTTCGATCTGGCAATTGCAGACCTCGCCGCCGTGCCGAATTAGATTGGCGATGCGCAGGCGCGCCGGATCCGCCAGGGCATTGATCAGGCGTGCCGTGGCGGTCAGCGATTGTTCGGATATTTCGGCGTCAGCGATCATATTTCTGTATTTGCGAAAATACAGAAATAACAAGCGAAGTCAAATCGCCTGCAAAGATTTTTTCGAAAAAAATCGGCAGGTCGGCGGCATTTCCCGAATAAGTAGGTGAATGGCGACTTCCGAACATTCTGCGAACGGTCTCGACGAGGGCGATTACATGCGGCTGCTGATGCACAACGAGCCGGCGTTGCGGGCCTTTGCGCGCTCGCTGCTGCCGGATTGGCACACGGTTGATGAAGTCATCCAGGAGGCCAGTGTGACGCTGTGGCAGAAGTTCGATCAACTGCGCGAGGAGGAGGGCTTTTTGCCGTGGGCCAAGGTGGTGGTGCGTTTTAAATGCCTGTCGGCGATCGGCAAAATGCAACGCGACCGACACGTGTTCAGCGAAGGCGTGCTCGAACTGCTCGCCGACGAAGCCGAATCGATCGACGCGCTCGAGCAGGCGGCGGCGATGAAGGCGCTGCGTAGCTGCCTGGCGAAATTTTCTCAGCCTCATCAGGAGTTGTTGCTTGCGCCGTATTCGGGCGACGGTCAGGTGCGCACGCTCGCCGAACGCGCCGGGAAATCGGCCAACGCGCTCTACAAGTTGCTCGGCCGATTGCGCGAAAAGCTGAGCACCTGCGTGCAGAGTGAATATCAAGCGGAGGCCAACGGATAGAGATGGACTGGTCCCCGGAACAGCTTATCCAGCGTTACCTCATCGGCGAAGCCGACGCGGCCGAAGTGGCGCGCCTCGACGCGTTGCTCGCCGGGGATGCAGAGCTGCGCAAACGTTTCGTCGCTGAAGCGGGCACCGATGCCGGCTTGCGCGAGATCGCATTGGAGCGAGTGGCGGGCGGGGGATCATCCACTGGGAAGATCGTCGCGCCAGTGTTTCGTTCAGTCGCCTGGGTGTCGGCCGCAGCGGCGGTGGTCATGCTCGGCTTGCTGATCTGGACGCAGGCGTCGCAGCCGAGAGTGATCGCCAGCATTGCTTCGGCGGAAAATGCCGCGTGGGAAAGTTCCCTGCCGACTGAGCCGGGATCGGATTTGACTCCCGGCTACCTGACGCTGACCTCTGGCATCGCGACGATTCGATTTCGCTCAGGCGCGGAAATTACGCTCGAGGCTCCAGCTAAACTCGTGCTCGAAACGCCGATGCGCAGCCAGTTAATTTCCGGCGCGGCGGTGGTCGATGTGCCGGAATCGGCGATCGGTTTTACCCTGGTCACGCCGGATGGCTACGCGGTCGATTACGGCACGCGTTTTTCGGTCAATGTCGACGATGCCTCGCGACGTTCCGACTTCGAGGTGCTGTCGGGGGAGATTTCAGTGCACCATCCCGGTAGTGATCAGGAGGTTTATCTGACCGGTCGCCAGTCGACTTCGCTGACGCAAGCTGGATTGGAAAAATGGGACGGGATGTTGCCCGAAGAACAACTTGAGCGATCGGGCGCGCAGCTGCGCATCGGCACGCGAGGGCGTTCGACCTCAATCATTCGCAACGACGAGCGCGAAGAGTTTTTGCACGAGGACTTTCTGATGGCGAAACAGTCCAGGAACACGGCCGGACACGATCGGCGTGCCTTGCTTGGGTTCGATATTTCCAAGGTCGACTGGAGTGCAGTGGGCGGCGCGCGGGTGCGCCTCAATTTGATTCCCTGCGGCCTGGGCTTTCGTGCGCATCTGCCGAAAGTGAATCGCTTCGCCATCTACGGAATCCGTGGCGACATTGCGAATGAATGGCAGCTCGGTTCGACATGGGCCGCTGCACCTAAACCGGAGGATGGTGTTTTGTTAGGACGTTTTGAAGTGCCGCGCAGTGTGATGACCGGCACCTTTGGCATTGCCAGCACAGAGCTGCTCGACTTTCTTAAAACCAGTACCGGCAACGCAGTGACGCTGCTATTGGTCCGCGAAACCCCCGAGCTGGAAGGCAGGGGCCTGGTGCATGCTTTCGCCAGCGATACTCATCCCGAGGCCTCCGGGCCGCTGCTGGAGCTCTCTCCAATTGATCAAAAAGACTAAACAGTAATGATCCGAATCGGCCCACGCCTCACCATGAATCGCACCTCTCCCAGCGGGCTGAAAGCCCGACCGCACAAAGCACAGGGCTTCAGCCCTGTGTTAGTAGTGGCAATGTGTTCCGGCCTGAAAGGTCGGCAGCAGGGGGTATCGGGCGGTTCGCTGTCGACCTTTCAGGCCGAGGCATGGGGTGCTGGTGGTCCCGGGCCTGAAGGCCCGGGCGTTGTGCTGCAGGGCATTCAGCCCTGACTCGTCGGGGAGGCCTGCACTAAAAATTTCTCTAACATTTGTCACTCATCCTTTTTTATACTCATTCTATCAATGACTAACAACTCGACTATTTCTCGTGCCCTTGCCTGCGGATCGCTGGCGCTATCGCTGCTGATTCCCGTCCTTTCGTCCGTTCAGGCAGCTGAACCGATCCTGATCGAAGCCGAAGCATTTGCTGACCACGGTGGCTGGAAGCTCGATACGCAATTCATCGAGATCATGGGCTCGCCGTATTTGCTGGCGCACGGATTGGGTCAGCCGGTCGACGATGCGGTGACCACTGTGAAGGTCGCCGAAGCGGGCAAGTATCGCGTCTGGGCGCGGACCAAGGACTGGGTCGCGCACTGGGAAGCGCCGGGAACGCCGGGACGTTTTCAGATTTCCGTCGCTGGTAAAGCGCTCGATACCGAGTTCGGTACCGAGGGTGCCAAGTGGCATTGGCAGAACGGCGGCGAAATCGAACTCGCTGCGGGCGAGACCGAAATTCGCCTGCACGACCTGACTGGTTTCAACGGTCGCTGCGATGCCATCGTGCTGTCGCAGGGTGACGAAGCTCCGGACAATTCCAGCGACATCCTCCCCGCCTGGCGTCGGCAAATGCTCGGCCTGGAAGCGGCTCCGGAAGACGCAGGGGAATACGACATCGTTTTTGTCGGCGGTGGTTATGCGGGCATGTGCGGAGCGGTTTCCGCAGCGCGCATGGGCCTGAAGGTCGCGCTCATTCAGAATCGCGAGGTGCTTGGTGGCAATGGCAGTTCGGAAATTCGCGTCTGGGCCAAGGGCAATACGCCCGGTGGTTTGTATCCTGTGGGCGACATCATTCGCGAACTCGAAGATCACGCCGAAGCTTCGCCGGGAACCTACGAGGAATACGGTGACGCCAAGAAAGAGAAGATCGTTCGTGCGGAGAAGAATCTGTCGCTGTTCTTCGGGCATCACGCCTACGACGTGGTCATGGACGGCAACAAGATTTCGTCCGTGCTCGCCCTGGAAATCCGCTCGGGGCGCGTGCGTGAATTCAAGGCTCCGTATTTCTGCGATTCCACCGGACACGGCTACATCGGCATGAAAGCTGGCGCCGACAGCACCATGATCGATGGCGGTCGCATGGGCATGAGCAACATGTGGACCTGGCACGACAAAGATTCTGCACAGACGTTTCCCGAAACGCCGTGGGCGCTCGATCTTGGTGAAGGCGGTTTTCCTTACCCGCGAAAAGGCCATGCCGAATGGTTCTGGGAAAGCGGATACGACAAGCATCCGCTCGATGATCTCGAGTTGATCCGTGACTGGAATCTGCGTGCCAACTTCGGTGCCTGGAATGCGCTTAAGAATAAGGGCGTTTACGATCGCTACGACGAATCCGGTGCGGCGCACAAAAATTCGGCGATGGAGTGGATGGCCTACATCGGCGGCACGCGCGAAACGCAGCAACTGCTAGGCGACGTGGTTTTAACCGCGGATGACATCACCAGTGGTCGCGAGTTCGACGACGCCTGCGTGCTGACCACGTGGTCGATCGATCTGCACTATCCGAAGGAGCAGTACATCGGCAAATTTGCCGATAACCCGTTCATTTCGTACGCCGAACATGATCGGGCCATCGATCGCAATGTCGGCTACGCTGTGCCGTATCGCTGTTTCTATAGTCGCAACGTCGACAACCTGTTCATGGCCGGACGCAATGTTAGCGTGACTCACGAAGCGCTCGGCACGGTGCGCGTTATGAAGACCGGCGGCATGATGGGTGTCGTCGTCGGCAAGGCCGCTGCAGTGGCGAAGAAAAACGAATGCAGTCCGCGCTTTGTCCATCAGAGCTTTCTGCCCGAACTGATCGAGCTGCTCAAGCTGCCCGGCAACATGCGACGCGCGACGCTGGACGATGAATTTGCGGTCGACCCGAACGTCGAGGCCTTCGAAGCAATGACCAAAGCTGAGATGCTCGGCGGCATCAGCGCCAGCTCGCTGGCCGGCGTCGTTATCGATGACGAGCAGGCAACCTTGACCGGAAAATGGAGCAAACACGCTGGCCTGAAAGGCTTCGTCGGCGCCGGATACCAGATTGCCGGGCAAGGTAGTGCCCGTTACGATTTCGAAATCACTGAAGACGGCAAGTGGGACATCCGCCTGAACTGGCAGGCCCACGAAAGCCGTTCCTCGAAGACCACAGTGCAGGTCGAGATCGATGGCGAAATCGTCGCCGAGACCCCCGTCAACCAGACCAAGCCGGGCGAGTTGCCGCACAGTTTTCACTCACTCGCCAAGCAGGAGCTGAGTAAAGGCCAGAAGGGGGCAGTCATCGTGCTAAGCGAAGGCGCTGACAAAAATATCACCGTGGATGCGGTGCAGTTGGTGAAGGAGTAGGCTGCGCAATGGCCTGATGTCATGGCTGCCCATTTGGATTCATTGGCTGCTGAGGAAAAGTTTCGGCAGGCTTGAAGAAAACCGGTAGTAATTATCCGACGCTCGCCTTGTCATTGTATGCCCCTTTTTTCCATGAATCTGCTGAAGTCTCATCTCATCGTCCTCGCTCTGTTCCTCAGCCTCGCGGGCTCTGCTTTCGCCGCTGAGCGGCCGAACATTCTGTTTATCATCGCTGATGATGCGTCGCGGGACAGTTTCGGAGCGTATGGGGCGACCTATGTGAAGACGCCGGGCTTTGATCGGATCGCTGACGAAGGGGTGGTGTTTACGCAGGCTTACAATTGCAATCCCAAGTGCGCTCCGGCGCGCGCCTGTTTGTTGACCGGGCGGCACTCGTGGTTGCTGGAGGAGGCTTGCAATCACAATCCGTATCTGTCGGCGAAGTGGAAATTCTATCCGTTCCTGCTCGAGGACGAGGGATACAAGATCGGCTACACCGGCAAGGGTTGGGGGCCGGGTGTCTGGGCGGGTCAAAATGCCAGTCGGGCGACCGGCACTGATAATCCGGCGGGGCATCCCTTCAACGAGATCAAGCTGAAGCCACCTTACGATGGCATCAGCAATACCGACTACGCAGCCAACTTCGAGGCTTTCCTGAAAGAGCGTTCAGCGGAGAACGAAGATGCGCCATTTTGTTTTTGGTTGGGCGTTAAAGAGCCGCATCGCAAGTATGAACTCGATAGTTGGAAAGCTGATGGTCGCGATCTGGCGGAGGTGTCGGTGCCGGCCTACTACCCTGACAATGCCACCATCCGCGGCGATCTCGCGGACTATGCGATCGAGGTGGAGTGGTTCGACCAGCATATCCAAAAAGCGCTCGATCATCTCGATGCCAGCGGCGAGCTCGACAACACGCTGATCATCGCGACCTCAGATCACGGTATGCCTTTTCCACGGGTGAAAGGCCAGCTCTACGACGACGGCTTTCACATTCCCTTTGTGGTTCGCTGGGGCGATAAAATCAAAGCCGGTCGAACGGTGAGCGACTTCATCACCTTTCCCGACTTGGCGCCCACCTTGATGGAGGTCGCGGGCGTAGAGCGCGATGCGCAGATGACAGGGCAGAGTTTTTTGCCGCAGTTGCTGGCGGAGGGTTCGGGGCGCATCGAAGAGCAACGCGATCACACACTGCTCGGCAAGGAGAGGCACGACATCGGGCGCACCGATGGCGACCTGTTGTCGGTGGCGTATCCGGTGCGGGCGCTGCGCAACGATAGTTTTCTCTACGTGCGCAATTTCATCCCGGAACGTTGGCCGGTTGGCAATCCTGAGTATGATTACTTGAATACCGATGCCTCGCCGACCAAGAGCTTTCTACTCGGCCTGTCGCAGTCGGAGCCTGATTTTCGCTTTTACGAAATGAGCTTCGGCAAACGATCGGGTGAGGAGCTTTACGACATGGCAGCGGATCCGGACTGTGTACGCAATCTAGCAGACTCAGCGGCGCATCAGGAGACTAAGGCAGCAATGTGGCAGCAGCTGGAGAGTGAACTGAAAGCACAGGGTGATCCGCGCGTGCTCGGCAAGGGCGAGATTTTTGATTTCTATCCTTACTGCCAGACGGAGCGTCAGCAGAAGCTCTACGGCAAGCCGGACTACGATCCTGTGAAAATTTTCGAGGCCAAGTTCGGTATCGAAGTGGAGGACGGGATCGAAGCCGGGGCGACTGCGAAACCGAAAAAGCCGAAGAAGTGAATCGGCGCTGCGCAGTCGACGGGGGCGAGTGAGTTCCCGCTGCGCGTTACACCATCGCGCCCCTGTTCGGTTTTCGTCGCATCCGTTCTACTGGTAGCATGATGAAATATCGCGTCTTTTCCCGATCACTCGGTTTAGCGATCGCTGTGCTGTCGCTTGGTTTTTGTGTGTTGGCGGATCATTGGCATATTTCTGCTGCCGACGATCCGGGAAAAGGTGAAGCCCCGCAGTGGAAGGCTGGTGCCGCTACCGCCAAGATAACGCCGCACCGTCCGATGCCGATGTCCGGCTACGCGGGTCGTAAGGACAATCCTTCCGAGGGCACCGAGCAGGATCTTTTTGCCAAAGCTTTGGCGGTTGAAGACAGCGAAGGCAACCGCGCGGTGATCGTCACCACCGATCTGATTGGTATCATCGATGAGCTGCGCAGCGATGTGGAAAAGGCAGCAGAGGAGAAGTTTGGACTGCTGCCGCACGCTCTACTGATGAACGCCTCGCATACCCACTGCGGGCCATCCTATGGTCGCGACGACACGCGCGACTACTACGAAAAACTTCGAGCAAAGCTCATCGATATCATCGGCAATGCGATCGATTCCATGGAGCCGGCTCACCTCACCTACAGCCACGCCAAGTGTTCTTTCGCCATGAACCGCAGGACTCCCACCGAAGCCGGATTTCGCAATCACCCGAATCCCGACGGTGTCGTTGATCACACGGTCCCGGTTCTCAGTGTGACCACTGCCGGCGGAGAACTGAAGACGGTGCTGTTCGGTTATTCCTGCCACAACACCACCATGGGATTCATGAAATGGCAGGGCGACTACGCCGGCTATGCGCAGCAGTACTTCGAGGAAGATCACCCCGGTGTCACCGCGATGTTTATGAACAATTGCAGTGGCGATCAAAATCCCTATCCGCGTAGCCTGCTTTACTACGCGCAGCGTCACGGACGGACTTTGGCAACCGCTGTCGAAGCTGCCCTGGAGACCAGTCAAAAGGCGTTCTTTCATCAGCGAAAGATCGAAGGTCCTCTAAGAACCGTTTTCGACCGGATCGATCTTGAGTTTACGGATGAGTCCGGGCGCGAGCCTTTTGCCTACCCGGTTCAATTGCTTCAGTTCGGCGATGACCTGTCGTTGATCGCACTCGGTAACGAAGTGGTGGTCGACTATTCTCTGCGCCTGAAAAAGGAATTGGCGGAGCGTGGACCGGCGATTTGGGTGGCCGGCTACTCCAATTCTTACAGCGGTTATGTGCCCAGCAAGCGGGTGTTGCTGGAAGGTGGTTACGAAGCCAAAAGTCGTCCGTGGAAGCCGGAATTGGAGGAACGCATCATCGCCAGAGTGCACGAGCAGTTCGATCAGTTGAACGGCAAGGCGAAGTAAACGACGAAGAATTTTGGAGGAATTTTCGGCAGGTTCTTCCTATTTTCATTTTCGAAATAGGTGTTTGTTGTCGTGACGACACGGCGACACACTCAGTCAGTCATTCCCTTGTTATGAAATTGCTAAAAACCGTTCTGCTTTGGCTGCTGCTCGCTGTGCCGACTTTTGCTTCAGCCGATGATCGTCCCAATGTCGTGTGGATTGTTTCCGATGACTTGAGTCCGGAGTTGGGTTGTTACGGATATCCCGGCGTGGCGACGCCGAATCTCGATCGGCTGGCGGAAGAAGGCACGCGATTCAATAAAGCGTTTTCGACGGCGCCTGTGTGTTCGGCTTCGCGGACGGCGTTTCAGACCGGGTTGTATCAGACCACCGTCGGTGGACATCATCACGATACGCGTGACAAAAAGCCGTTGCCTGAATTCGCCACGACCGTGACCGATGAAATGCACAAGGCTGGCTATTTTGTCAGCAACGGCAAGGGCGAGAAGGTTGCCGAAAAACGGCTGGCTAAATCTCATCTCAACTGGGAATACGATGCCCACGAATTCTTCGACGGTCACGACTGGACGCAGCGGGCGGAAGGTCAGCCGTTTTTCGCACAAGTTCAGATTAAGGAGCCACACCGGGAGTTTGTCGAAAACGACAAGAAATATCCCGATGCGCCGATCCCGCCGTACTACCC
>JBBKXR010000038.1:0-11937 GCA_037969585.1 Verrucomicrobiales bacterium | reverse complement strand
GAGGGGGGAGAGGTTCTCGATACGGGGAGGGAATCAAATCATGGATTGGGAGGATGTCACGGGGGGAGTGACAGGCGTACCTGAATATACGGCTCGCGCGGGCGAGTGGTTTGGGCGCGCTGGTGCGCCGTTTTCAGCGGAGTGGCTGTCCCGTTCGGACCGACGGGAGGCCGGTATCACGTTTTCGTCCGGAGGTGGGACGAGCTTGAGGTGGCAGATTGCCAATCTGCCCGACGCGTTCTACTGAACTTTGCGGCGCTGGCGTCGGAACAGGGCGAGCATGGCTCCGAAGCCGAGCAGGAGGGCGGAAGTCGGCTCGGGGATGGCCTGCATGCTGAAATTGTCGACGACGAAGGCGCCACCTCCGGCGAAGTCATTGGAGATGTCCAGACTGATGTCGGTCATGGTGTCGCCGGCGCTGTGGGTGACCTGGACACCGTTGACATCATCCCAGTAGGTGAGTGGTGTGGTGAATGTGAACTGGTAGTTGGTCCAGTTGAAATTGAATGCGTCGAGGTCGGTCGACGAAATGGTGGCGAGGTTGCGACCATGGATATTGTCGCCGAAGCCGCTGAGTTCGGTGACTGTCGTGTCGAGCCACAGGGTGGTGGTTTTGGTATTGTCCGTGTAAAGGCGAGCGAATGAGCCGCTTGCTTGAGTCGTCAGGCTGGCGGTAAGACTGGCGTCAATGGTGGTGTCGGCGGAGGCGAGGTCGACCGAAAAACGGTAAGTCGTGCCGGCTTTGAGACCGCCACCGGACATCGAAGAGAACAGCGGTTCGATACACAGATCGTTGCCTGCGGGAAGGTAGATGAAATGATCGCTGCCACCGGCTCCGTTGCCGGCTGATTCGACCCATTGACTCTCGTTGGAGGGTGTTCCCGAGCTATTGACGATCCAGTCGATGGGCATGGTGGTGGCACTGCCACTGCTACCTGCAGAAGTCCAAGTGCTGCTCGTGCCGTTAGGGCCGCCACTGTAAGTGGTGCCTGGATAACCGAGTTCGAAGCCGGGGTTGGCGAGGACTTCCTGCGCCGAAGCGGGTTGGGTTCCGATGCTACCAAGTAGTAGCAGTACCGTAAAAGCGACGCCGGAAACGAGGAGGGAATTTTGCCGTGTCATGGAAACGCTCGAAACGAGCAGGGGAATCAGGGGGAGATTTTGGCTCTCGATGAGTGCTAAAATTAGCTCAAATTTATTAAGATATCAATATTTTCCATAAAAATTTATAATTATCGGGATCGTTTATAGATCGGACCAGTTGGGTTCCTGGTAAGCCCCCGACGTGAAGAGATTTGGCGGCAAATACGAAGGCTTCGGCGCTTGCGAGTTGAGCGACTTGGATTTTTGGTGGGAGTCGCATGCCGGTGGAATGGTCGAACAGTAAGGAGGGAGAGCCGGCGTTTCGGTTTGTTGACGGGGCGCTCGAGATTGTGGTCGGCGATCACCGGATGAGTATTGCCGGTTGGCCGGATCCGCGGGCGCGGGAGATTCGTCGCAGCTGGCGGCAGTGGGGGAATTTTTCGCCGAAGTTTCGGCTGGTGGCACCGTATCGTCCGCTGAAGAAAAAAGTGGTGTCGCGACAGGTGAAGCGCGATGCGGAGGCGGGGCAGTTGGGGATGGATTTTGGCGAGGTCGCCAAGCCGCAGCGAAAGCAGGTGGCGGAGGCGCTGACGCCGGCTCAGTTGCGAATCAAGGCGTTTCACGGGTTTCGGTTTTCGCTACCGAAGGACGTGGCGCGGGCTTTGGAAAAGTTTCGCTCTCACCAGTGGGCACCGCTGCTGCTGATGCGCTACGATCCGGGCGCGACGGAGTTGATGCTGCGCAATCCGGTGCTGGGTTTGGCGTTGGCGCACAAGTTGAATGGCGACACGGCGCTGATGGCGAGCCTGCAGGTCGGCACGATGCGGCAGCGCGATATTCTCGGGCTGCTGGATTTGCCGGAGGCGCCGAGCGTGGCCAAGTGGATGAGTAAGATTCCGCCGGAGTCGGCGACGGTGGAGAGTCTGCGTTGGGCTTTGCGTTTGTTGCGAACCGGTGAAGCGGACTTGAAGAAATCGCTGAGCCATCTTCCGGTGCTGAACCTGGGGGTGATGCGGCTGCTGTCGGACGACGATTTGCGGGCGGCGGTATCGATGAGTTTGTTGTCGGAGGTGGCGGAGTCGAAGCGGGAAAACTACGAGGCGCGGACGGCGGCGAGGATTGATCAGTTGCGGGAACTGCGTCGACAGACGGGTGACGCGGGGATTTTGTCGGGGCCGTTGTCATCGCTGGCGGCGCTCGATGAGGCGATCGGCGAAGCGGAGCAGGCCTGGATCGACTTCCAGCAGCGGGGGCGCGATGAAGGCACGCAGCGCATTTCCGAAACTACGGCAGCTGCGGCTGAGGATTTTCCGGTGCCGCCGGTGCCTGGTCTGGCAGGCAAAATTTTACCGATCACTTCGATGAAGGAGCTGATGGCGGAGGGCGCGGAGCAAGACAACTGCGTGGCCAGCTACGCGGATCGGGTGCGCGGCGGAACTACTTATATCTACCGCGTCGAGTTTCCGCAGCGCTGCACCTTGTCGCTACGCAAAGCCGACGATGGTGTCTGGCGCGTCAGCGAACTGGAGGTCAGCGAGAACCGACCGGCGAACGGTTCGACGCAGGATTTCGTCGACGAGTGGCTGGCGCGCTATCGCATTTCTGCGTAGCGGCGGCGGTCATTTCTCTGCGTTCGAGGCGTCATTGAGTTCCTGCGAAAGCTGGAACAGTCGATGCACCTGATTGCTCGGGATGTGGTTGATGTCGACGCGTTTTTCGAGGTTGAGCAGGATCGAAAATGTAGCCATGCCGTTGCCGTCGTCGCGCATCAGCGTGTTGTTAACGCCGCTCCACCGAAAGGCTTCCATTTCAAAGCCGGGGCGCTTGCGGCGCAGCACGAGGGCCCGTTTGTCGGTGAGAATGATGCTGTCGCGACTTTTCGAAAGTAGGCCGGTTTTATCCTGCACGGCGATATAAAAGATCGACTCGCCTCGCGCGAGGATGCTGTTCACTTCTTGAAAAACGTCGGCGACGATTTCCTTGTCCTGACCATCATCGACGAAGTGGCTGATCTGCTCCTGGATCTCGAATACTTCATCGATCGGCTGCCAGTCTTCCATCTCGTCGTAGTAGACGTAATCGCTACGCTGGAGGTCGCCGTTGGTGAGCATTTCGAAGATCTGAGTCGTGGTCAGCGGGCCAATCGGCTCTTCGCTACCTTCGCGCAGAACGGAGAATTTGATCTCGGTGCTTTCTTCGGCAGCATCCGCGTTCGCTTCTTGAGAAGTTTCTTCGTTCATGTTCAAGGGGTCGTAATCGGCTGCAATCGTTTGGCTCATAATGCTTGATGGCGTGGGGGTTGAAAAGGCGAAAACGACAGAGAATGCTGTGTTTAGTATTTACAATGTATTTTCCGCACAGGTCTTTGCAAGCCTTTTTGTAGCCGAAACGCGCTGTGCCGGATTTGGCAAATCATCGTCGAACGCGGCAGCGGTCGGGGAGGGAAGGCGACCGGGACCGATGGAACCTCACTCGCTGCCTTTGGTTGCGATCAGGCCGGGGTAAGCTTCGAACCACTCTGCAGGTAGCCGCTGTGGGCGACCGGCGGGCATTTGCACCAGTGCCAGCGATTGGCGGCAAGTGATCAGCAGAGTGTCGTCGGCTGGGCGGGTAATGCGGAACTGACACCAGAAGCGGGCGCGCTCGAACTGGTCGATCTCGCCATCGATGGCGAGCACGTCGCCGAGCTTCGCGGGGCGGCGATAATCGATCTCGGTGCGGACCACGACGGGAAATAATTGCGTCTCGCTCATCTCGCGCAAATCCATGCCCAGCTTGGCGGCGAGCTTGGTGCGCGCGGTCTCGATAAAGCGCAAATAGGCAATATTATGAACGACACCGCCACAATCGGTGTCGAAGAACATCACTTCCTCTTCCGTGCGGATGGTCGGGCGCGTCTCCTCTAGCGATGACATGCGCTTGACTTAAGCTGGTGGCAAGCGATAGGCAAGCGTCGGGTCGCATCGCTTTGGGGGAAGTGAATGACCTTTCCTGACTCACTAGATCGCACGAATGATGGTTTTTTGGGGGTGTTGGCCGGCGATATTAGATTTTCTCCTATATAGTATGATGATGGTTTTCGAGAGAGCGATGGCGCGTGCGCTGGTTTTACTGCTGGTGGTGGCCCTCTGGCCTGCGCTGATGCATGCCGACTCGACGGCGGGTGACTACCAGACGCCGGATTTCGACGCGAAGCTTTTTGATCGCGACGCCCTGTCTTTGGAGGGCGAGGAGTTGGCCAATGTTGTCGACGCTCTGACGGCGGTGGTTAGAAATTTCGACTCGGTCGCCAATATCGACAGTGATGTTAAGGAAAAGGCTCTGGCGCTGGCCCTGCGTTTGCAGCCCTTAAACCCGGCGGCGCGTGCGGCGCATCTGCTGATGTCGGGAGGTCAGGGGCCGTCGGTCGGCTTAGAGTCGATTCTCCGCTATTCGGATACGGGAAAAATTTTCCAGGTGCTGGCAGTGAACGGCGAGCGCCTGCTGCGCGAGCGCGCGCAACCTGACGATGAAATTCTCGGCCCGCTTCTGATGGAAATCGGGCTGACAATTTTGTCGCCGCTGGAGTGGGAGGGCCCAGAGGCGCAGAAGGTGGCGCACGCCTATAACGAAGTCGGCGGCAAGGGCGAACTGGAGGGCTTTTGGAAACTGACCGTGCGGCAGCAACCAATTCCGGGCGATGGTGCTTCGTTGTTGGCTTCTCGTCTGGCGAAGCTGCAGCCGTTGGCGGAGGTCGAAACAGCGGACGATTCTTCCGATGTGAATTCATCAGCTCAGACTCAGAAGATGGCGACTGAAAGCACTTCGGCGGCTGACTTGCCTGGAGCGTTTGCTGCCAACTCATCCGATACTGTCAGGACCGGCTCGCTGGACACTTCAGTGATGTTTCTCGCCGATGTGCTGGGAGCGGGTGGCGCGTCGCTGGCTGACGCATCGATCGAGATCGTCGATCTTGATCCTGACGCTGATGAAAGCGGTGCAGAATCGACCTTGGTGATGCGCCTGGTAAGGGTCGGGCCGGCGAATAGTGCGCTGCGGGGAGTGACCGGCGGGAGGGCGTGGGTAAACCAGACCTTTCCTCGCTGGCCAGATGGCAAGCAGGCAGTGGTTCGCCTGTTGTTGGGGAGCGAAGACAAGGAATCTGTGGTCAGTGCACCCGGCGAACGCTGGCCGGTTGAGGTAAGTTTGCCGCTGGCCCTGGTGATGTATTCGACCTTGTCGAAAGCTCAAATTGCGGCAGACGTCGCCATCAGTGGCCGCATCGAGGCCGGCGGGTCAGTGAAACCGGTGTTGCCGAGGTCGGAAATTCTGCGGGAGGTCGGTGAGAACGTCGGCCGGATCGCGGTGCTTGCTGTTCCGCTCGACGAAGTTGTCGAGTCACGCGAGCTGGCATCGCCAGCCGAAATCGAGGTGCTCGGGCGTGTGCAGGTGATCGAGGTCGGGACCTTCGACGAGCTTCAGCAAGTGGCAGTGTCGGAGTTGCGACCCGCTGAACTGTCCGCAGCGATGGCCGAGTTCGCTGAGGTGCAGCGGGTGGGCATTCGACCTGGCAATCTCAGCGATCCAGAGCTGCGCGGAAAATTGGCAGCGGTAGTGCAACAGTGGCCCGGGCATTACTCTGCGCAACGTTTGCTGGCAGCATCGAGCGCCGACGGACTGCTGTCTACGGGCGCTTCTGCCTCTGCGCCTCAGACAGCAGAGGACGAGATTGATCAGCTGTTGGCGCCACTGTTGGGCCGCTACGCAGCTGACCGCGATCCGAATGCGGTGACTGAGCTTGGCGGCCTGGATGACTTGATCGCCGAAGCGGAAATTCACCTGCGCGGACTTTCGATCAATCTGCCCACTGCTACCGATAGCTATCACATTCTTGCCTCAGCATTAGTGGTGTCGTTAGGCGACTACCTGAATCTCAATAATCGGGGCAACGACAGCTCCAACGCGGAGAAACATCGTCAGGTGATCGATCAGCAACTTACCGAATTGGAGAAACTCCGACAGGCGGCTGATCGGCAGTAATGCCAAACGCATAGATTTGCCGGTAGGTTGGTTGGTTAAAGATAAGGGGGATTTGGCGCATCGCGCACGGGTCCTCAACGCTGGCCGCTTTCCCTCAATTGCTGCGTTGTTTGTCATCCGCTGTGCTCGCACAGTTCGTTTGCCGTCGTTGTCACTTCGCCCATCGGGCCGTCTGTGGCTCGCTGATTCGTTCCACTCAGCTCTCACGTCTTTTACTTGAGCACCTGAGGGAAATCGACTCAGCCATGCTATCAACTAAGCTCTCCGGTCGGCATAATACTGAACTAAGGTGTTTTTTTAGCTGACATTGCTTGGCTTGGATCATATTTTCGGGTCGCTATGATAAAAGTTGGCTTATCAAAGACAGTGAGACCGTATGCCGTCGGCAGGATGCTTTGGTCGCGGATTCTATTTAAGAGAGGCGGAGTGATTTTCAGCCGGATCAGTGCGCTGACGTTTACCGCGTTGCTGGTCGTGATGGTGGCGGCAGAGGTTGATGCTCAAACGGACGATGATGCGGAAACACCGCCCTATATGCCGCCAATGATGACGGATATCCTGTTCGATCTGGAGCAGGTATTCATGGACGACGGAGGCAAGGTGGAACTGGTGGAAGTGCTTACCGCCGCAGCTGTGCAGGTGGATTGTCCGCCGCTGGCACGGTCGAGGGCGCTGGGCATCGCTCTGCGTCTGGATCCTATTTACCGCCCGGCATTTTCCGCGAACATCATGCTCAAGCAGGGGCGGACGGCCTCGCTTGAGGATGTCGAATTTTCCAGCTTCGAAGAATCCGCGGCCCAGCTGGGTGGGATCGCGGGCGATCTGCGGGCTCACAATCAGGCGGGTGACACAAACTTTTTGCTCGCGGCCTACCTACTTGATCTAGCTTTTACGTTGGATCCTACCAACGTGGATTACGCCTACGATGCCAAAGTGTTGGCTCGAGCAGGATCGCAAGCGGATTGGCTGCCGATCACCGGCACTTGGGACGGCAAAAGCGAGGTGCCTGCTCCCGGCAGTGTCAATGCGGTGGCAAGTAAGGGCGATGATGAAGAGGAAGAAATCGAAATGACGGCACCTTTGTCCGGATCTACTTCGGACTCGGACACTCCCGAACTACCCAGAATGCAGGCCTTGGTCAAAGGCTTGCTGGTGCGCCCATTGGAGGCCAACCGATTTGCCGGAAAGGCGAGTCAGATGAACGCCACGGCGACCCCGTTTCGCTCGAGGAAGGAAATGAAAGTGGGCTTCAATCAATCGGTCGGCTCTGATATGCACTCGGCCCTTGGAGAGGTCATCAAATACTTGCGCCTCCGCCACGAAGCATTGCCTCACAACTACAAAGTCGAGATCGCTTTCGAGGAGCAATACATCCCCAAGGATGGTCCATCGGCGGCCGTGGCCTGTGCGTTGCTACTCGAATCGATGATCAAGGATCTCGAGCTCGATGATGAATTTGCGGTGACCGGCGACATGAATGCCGATGGCACCGTGCAGCCTGTCGGAGGCATCACAGGTAAACTTCGCGGCGCGGCTGCCCGCGACTGCAACGTGGTTGCGATTCCTGCACAGAACGCACGGGTGATCAGCGACATGTTGATCATGGAGGGGCCGGCACCGTTGACTCGAATTCAGATTTTCAGCCTGAAGAATTTTGATCAAGCGCTGGCTTTAGGGGTTCGCCACGAATTGCGCTCGGAAGACATCCGTAGCAGCATCGAAACCTTTGAGGAAGTACGCAAATTGTTGATTCAGCCCAATGGCATGCGTTATCTGAAAAACTCCCACGTTCAGGCTCGTCTGCGAGAATGTCTCGAGCTGACGCCCAATCACCTTTCGGCTCGCCATTTGTTAATGGCATCGGTCGGAAAAACCCCGAAGAGGCTGAGCCTGTCGGGCTCGCTCGAGTACGTTGACCGCTCGGCAGAGCCGCTGCTGCGCGTGTTGCGCCAGGGGAGTTTTGACAAGCGTGGTGGGCTCGAAGAAGACGAGTTCGCGGATTCGGCATCGGCACTGCGCCGTATCCGCACCAAACTCGATACTCGCGTGGTCAAGATCTGCGACTCCATTGTTGAGTACTCCGAACATTTGCGGACTTATGTTAATGATCGACCGACTTCGTATAACGGGATGAACGATTTGATCGACAGGATCAACGCAGCCGGACGCAACATCACTCGAGAATATGACGATCTCGAGAGCCGGGTCGACGTGCAGGAAGAGTTGATGCGCTAGCGTCGGGGCAGGCCAACGGAGCTCAGGCTTCCGAGAACCCGGAGCGCCGCTGCGGGAACCGTAAATGGTCGGCGCGGTGCGCCGGAAATCCTTTGCACCTGTCGCGCACCTTGTTACCTTTCGGGCCGTGCCTGCCGATTGGGCTGTGCGCCTCTTTTGACCTGTCCTGACCTGCCCCGGCTTACCCCAGATGTCCGCTCCCCGTCGCATCGCCTACCTGTTTTCGCGTTACCCTGTGGTATCGCAAACGTTCGCTGACTCGGAAATGCTCGAGCTGGAAAGCCTCGGCTACGAACTCGACATCGTATCGCTGAACCCGCCGATCGATGCCTTTCGCCACGAGCGCTACGACGACTTTGCGGCCGAAGTTTTTTATCCACCGCCGTCGACGGTGCTGAATGCCTGGAAGCAGCGCTTTGTTGAAAGCGGCGAGTGGCAGAGGATTCTCGGGCCGATGATCGAGCGTCACGACCGCGAATACGGTGCCGATTACAAAGCCGCAACACGGGCGCGCAACGCCGTTTATTTTGCCGAGCTGATGAAGAGTCGCGGCGTTGATCAGATCCACGTCCACTTCGCCAACCGCGCGACCCACACCGCGCTATTTATCAAACAATGGGCCGGCATCCCGTTCAGCTTCACTGCCCACGCTCAGGACTTCATGGTCGATCTCGGCAGCGACGATTTACTGCGCGAAATGTGCTCTCAAGCCAATTTTGTGGTTGCCGTCAGTGATCACAGTCGCGATCTGCTGCGTGAGACTTGTCCCGACTCAGCGGCAAAAATCGATCGCGTCTACAACGGCATTCGGCCGGCAGATTTTCCGCTCGCTGCCGATATCAAGAGCCAGCGTCCGCTGCGCATTGTTTCCATTGGTCGACTGATCGAGTTCAAAGGCTTCCATCACCTCCTCGCCGCCTGTGCCAAGCTGCGCGACCGAGGTGTGCCGTTTGAACTGAGCATCATCGGCGAGGGCCCGTGGCGCGAACAACTCGAACAACAGGCCGCCGAACTCGACATCGCCGGATCGATCGAATTCGCCGGCGTGCAGAGCGGCGATAGCGTCAAGGCTCGGCTGGCTAACAGCGACGTGTTCGCGCTCGCCTGCATCGTCGACTCCAAGGGCGCGTCCGACATTTTGCCGACTGTGATCATGGAGGCCATGGCCTGTGCGCTGCCGGTGGTGTCAACCTTCCTGGTTGGGGTTCCAGAAATGGTCGACGACGGCGAGACCGGTCTTTTGGTCGAGCCCGGTGATGAAGAAGCGCTCGCCGGAGCGTTGGAAAAACTTTCCCAGGACCGCGCGCTTGCCGCTGCCCTCGGCAAAGCCGGCAGCCGAAAAGTGCTGCAGCTGTTCGACCAACGCATCACCTCAGCGCAACTGGCTGAAAAATTCGACGGCGTGCCACAGCGGTTGGAAGTTCATGCGCCGCTCAGTTCAGCGCCGGCGATTTCGTCATCGAAAACCAAGGATACCGTCTGGCTATTCGAGCGCTGGCCCGGCAACAACGATCCCTCGTTGGCCGATGAGCTCAGTTTTGTCGCTACCCAATGGGGCGAGCGCATTCAACTGATCGCTGCCTGCGCCCCAGAGAGCGGCACCGAGCTGCCGCCAATTTTACTGCCCGCCTTCGAAGTCATGCCCGACGGCATCGTGCTCGAAGCCGAGTGGCGTCACCACTGCGTTCGCGCCGACGAGTTCGCCGCGCTGCGCCACGAACTCGGTGGAGGCGTCTCGACCGAGGAGTTCCTGATTCAGGCTCGGCGCGCGCTGCATCTCGATCGCCTTTTCAAAAAACGCGATCTTCGCCATGTGCATGCTGCGCGCTCCGATCTCGCGATCTGCGCCTGGCTGCTGCATCGACTCGGCGGCTATACCTTTTCTATAGCCATCGAATCCGATCCTGTGATCGGTAAAAAGGCGGTTACCGCCATTGCTAAGGACGCCGTTTACGTCAGCCTCGCCGATGTCGAAGGCGAAGATCGGCTCGAACTGCGCATTCTGCCGAAGACCAAACAGATCCGGCTCGGACCGATTAAGTTGCGAGTGCCGGCCCGCTGGCGAATGCGCGCCCGCTCGCCACTTTACCAGCGCTGGATCAAACAGTTGCGAGTCGCCGCCGAGCTCAGTCCCAAATCCCGCCGCGACGAGGCTGACGGGTAACCTCCACGATGAGCGCGAGCGCGAACTCAACAGCACGTCTCGGCGTCGTTATTCCCTGTTACAACCACGCCCGTTACATCGGCGCGGCGATCGAGTCCGTACTCGATCAGACACGAAAGGCCGACCGCTTTCTGGTCATCGATGACGGTTCACAGGACGACTCGGTCGCCATCATCGAAAGTTACGCCGAGCGTGGTGTCGAGTGCATCGTCCAGGAAAATGCCGGAGCGCACAACACCATCAATCGCGCCATCGGACTCGTCGCCGGAGACTGCGGCCTGATCAGTATTCTCAACTCCGACGATCACTACACCACCGATCGATTCGAAAAATGTCTGCCGCAGTTTGAAGACGAAAACGTCGACGTCGTGGTCAGCAATTTGCGCATGATCGATCCCGACGATCAGCTATTACCCGCCGACGAATCGCGGGCGAAATGGTTGCGCGCCGTCTGGTCGATGGGCGGCGATCCTGAACTCTCGATCTGGGAATGGATGGCGATGGGCAATTTTCCTAACACCAGCAGCAACATTATCGCCCGTGCCGCGTACTTGCGTGCCAATCCCTTCCGGCCGTATCGGTTCAACCACGACCTGTTTTTTCTTTCCGGAGCCGCCATCCGCAACCGTATCGCCGTGGTGCGTGGCGAGAGTTTGCTCAACTACCGCGTTCATCCTGAGAACAACATCAACAGCGCCCCCGCGCCGCTGCTCAAGGAAATGCTGCGCATGCACGTAGATTTATACCGGCACTTTGCCTCGACCGGAGAACTCGAAAGTGACGCCGCAACTCGCACGCGCTTTTATGAATTCGCGCACGCCGCCTGGTCGAGCGTGTCCGCCTTTCACGCTGGTCTGTTCCAACTACTGATGGCAAAAATTTCCGCATCGGGAGCCCAGTCGGACGACCAGATCGAGGCGCTGATCGCAGGTCTTGACGAAGCCGTGCTCGACGAACTCAATGACTATCCCAACAAGGCGCTCGTCAACGAATGGGATGGCCAGTCACCGATCCATCGCGAGTTGGGTCTGGCTGAGAAATACCAGACTTTGCGTAGGGAACGCGCCGAGCTGAAAGCCGAGCTCGCCGCCGCCAAGGAGCTGGCCAAGCTGCGCAACGACCTGCTCAAGTCGAAAAGCCATGCCGTCAAACGCGTCATCGGCACCGTCGACAAAGCCATCACTAACGACCGCGGCAAAACCGCGCAGGAAAAGGTAGCGAACCTGAAGCGGGCGATTGGGGAGACGGAGGAAACTGCTGATGGGCGCTAATTTACGCTGATGCCTCGTCCACTGGATGAATCGAGAGGCGTGGTGTTTCCAGCCCATATTCTGGACGATTAGAGCGGTAGATCGTAAATACGCGTTAGCCAGTTTGCGCTGCAAATGCTTCTTGAGTAGGGCGGCGAAATGCTGAAAAGTCAGACGATGAACTTG